>CAJFJP010000017.1 GCA_904384255.1 Candidatus Timburyella stercoris | reverse complement strand
TATCGCCAGTTAAGCACTGCTATATATGCCGTCTGCATTATTACAAGTATGATAAGTACTATTACTACAGGTGTCAAATTCCAGATATTGCGTTTCATCTGACTTCTCCTATTCAGGCGGTTGTCCCGCTTATAAGTAAATGTAAACATTTTCTGCACATACGGTCATGGGGCGAATGTAATACAGATTATCTTTATTAATTAACACAGTTGATAATGTACAAAGCCCCAAGCACTTCTCTGCAAATATCCGCCGGGTACAAAAATTACTCATAGTAAATTTCCCTTGGATGGCATATAGTTCGACACAGAGAACACTGCCGCCGTCGGGCAAATATTATCCAACAAAATCGCGCACAGCCTTTGCTGTTTATGAAATGAGCTTATCTAAATCCGGGACTTATTTTTTGCATAACCGGCAATTAAGTATTTCTCAAGCGCCGTGAGGTTATTCAATTAGCGATTTGCCAAACACTCACAGCTTCAGGCATCTCCCTGTCTAAATCGCGCCATTCAATGTTCTCTCAGGCGCCGAAAGCTTCGCTTTCATTTGCGCCGTGAGGTTATTCAATTAGCGATTTGCCAAACACTCACAGCTTCAGGCATCTCCCTGTCTAAATCGCGTCATTCAATGTTCTCTCAGGCGCCGAAAGCTTCGCTTTCGTTTGCGCCGTGAGGTTATTATAACACATAATATCCGCATAGACAATTATTTTAAAATAAAAGCACAGCTTTGCCTAATATCTCAAAACAATAGGCCGCTGTGCTTTTCTGCTCTCGTTAATTGTCTACGGATAACCGCAAATCTTATACCTCCATTATTATAGGAAGTATCATCGGACTGCGCTTTGTTTTCTCCCACAAAAATCTCGACAAATCGTCGCGTACTTTTGTCTTTATGCCGTTCCAGTCTCTTGTGCCGGATGCGTAGCACTTGTCCAGCGCATTGACGGCTACCTTACAAGCGTCGTCAAGAAGCGTTTCAGACTCTTTAACATACACAAAGCCGCGGGACACTATATCCGGTCCGGCGATTATGTCGCCCGTTGCCGAATCTATCGTCATTACGGCTACAATAAGCCCGTCCTCTGCAAGATGCTTACGGTCGCGCAATACTATACTGCCTACATCGCCTACTCCTAACCCGTCGACCAGCACCTTGCCCGACTGCACGCTGCCGGCAAACTTCATGCCCTTCTCCGATATTTCAATTATCTTGCCTATCTCCGGTATAATGGTATTCTTCTCGCTTATTCCAAGGCTGCGCGCCAGCCCTATATGCTTTGCAAGATGCTTATACTCGCCGTGTATTGGCAGGAAAAACTTCGGGTCCACAAGCCCTATCATAAGCTTGAGTTCCTCCTGATACGCGTGACCGGATACATGTACCTCGTACATTTTTTCATATACCACCTGTGCGCCGAGCTTTAACAGCTCGTTTACGACATTTGATACAAGCTTTTCGTTTCCGGGTATCGGCGTTGCGGATATTATAATCAAATCATTAGGGCCTACCGTTACCTGCCGGTGCTCAGACAGCGCCATTCTGTGCAGCGCCGACATGGGCTCGCCCTGGCTGCCGGTCGTTATTATCACTATCTGTTCCGGCGGATAATTCTTCATCTCATCAAGCTCAATCATAACGCCTTTAGGCACATTGAGATATCCAAGCTCTATTCCTACCCCAACGACGTTTATCATGCTCCGGCCGGATATGCACACCTTTCTTTTGCACCTTGCCGCCTCGTCTATTATCTGCTGGACACGGTGTATGTTTGATGAGAAGGTCGCTACTATAATCCTGCGGTTTTCCGCCTTTTTAAACAAAGTTGAAAAGGAGTCGCCCACCTTGCGCTCGCTCATAGAAAATCCGGGGCGTTCGGCGTTGGTGGATTCAGAAAGCAGCGCCAGCACTCCTTCCTTGCCAAGCTGACCAAACCGCGCAAGGTCTATAATTTTATCGTCAATTGGGGTTGTGTCAATTTTAAAGTCGCCGGTATGCACAAGCGCGCCCGCCGGCGTTTTTATGGCTACTGCCACAGCATCCGGTATGGAGTGGTTGACCCTTATAAACTCGACCTTAAAGCAGCCCAAGTCTATAACGTCACCCGGCGATACTACATTAAGCTTTGCCGAACTCATCAGCCCATGTTCTTTAAGTTTGCCCTCTACAAGTCCTAGAGTAAGCTTTGTGCCGTATATAGGTATATTGGCTTCTTTCAGCAGATACGGCAGTCCGCCTATGTGGTCCTCGTGCCCGTGTGTAAGCACAAGTCCCTTTATTTTGTCCTGATTTTTTACTATATAAGTAAAGTCAGGTATAACTATGTCGACGCCCGGCATATCGCTGTCTGGGAAAGACATGCCGCAGTCCACTATCATTGCTTCGTCGCCGTATTCATATACCGTTATATTTTTGCCTATTTCACCAAGTCCGCCGAGAGGTATAACCCTTACCGGAAGATTAGGTACACTTTTCCCGCGTCCGCCTGTCTTTTGGTTTTTCACCATCCTTTGCTTTGACATATTGCTGCTCTTTTCAGACGTTTTTGTTTTATTTGTGTTTGTATTTTTTGCAGTTCGTGTTTTTGTATTTTTGGTATTATTCTTTTCAGTCGCCTCATTTATTTTCACATTTTTTTTAGAACCTGTCCTCGGCGCCGGCCTCCGTCCCGCATTCTTTGCAGGAGTATGCGCACGCTGTGATGAAGCGACGTTTTTAGTATTTGCCATTATTTCCTCCAATAAAAATTTATAAATTTATTATGTATGCTCCGATTTTATTACTGAATTAATGTTACACACTTTCCCGGATTTACACTTCGGCCTGCAAGTCAAGCGCATTGTAGTGTATATTCGGACTATTAGCCATTTAAAGCTTTCCTCTTTTTATGTATTGGCAAAATTATGCAAACTTATTCGCACATTTAATCTTTCGCAATAATATAAGCATAGATTTAAAGCACCATATGTGTTTTTACACATCTGGTGCGCCATACCGCTAAACGGCATAGAAATATAAGGGCAAATTATCTGACAAAAGCAGATAATGTTCCGCACATGCCCTTTATAACATTAAGCATTACATTGCCTTTACACACAAAAAGCTTATGCAAATGCTCTAAAATAAATCCGGCCACATATTTAAAATTAATTGTAACTTATACTGCTTGTCCGTGTCAAGGGAAATAAAATGTTTTTGTTAATTAAAATTTCAGTGTTATAAAACTTCGTTTAGCAATCTGTTTTTATTTTATTTTGACATATTTATGCACTTTCTCGTTCCTAATCATCATTTGCAGTTCAATGAAATCAGTTCTTTATTTGAAAACTGTAAAAATTTTTATTTTTATATGCTATGCCATTGACGTAAGGTTATAATGTGTTTAAAATAATAATAAAATATAGAGTAAACGACCATGCTAAAAATTTATTGGCGACAAAAATGATAGGAGGAAAAAACATGGGCAGATCGGTATATCCTTATCAGGTTGCACAGAATTATCAACAGGCGGCGTATTCAGCGGCGGACACCTATTTAAAGCAAATGGGCTTTAAATACATAAACTATAAAAATAATCAGCAATGCTATAAAAAGGGCACAGGCATGATGACAGCTATGCAATTTATACGTCTGAGCTTTGATCAAAACACAATGTACATTGAAGCATGGATAAGAAGTGGTATAGGTTCTCTATATATTGGAAAAGAGATGGAGCTAAACAGTTCTTTTGTTGCTGTCATTCCAAAAAACTCTTTAAAAGATACTGTAACAGGATTGTTTAATTTTATAAACGCACAGCTTGCGCATTACTATAATGCAAATATACAGACAGCAGGATTTGAGCAGAATATTAACAGTAACATGCAGCAAAATTCCGGCGTACAGAATGCGCCGGCGAATAGTTCTGGCAGTGTTTCCGGCACCGTTTCTAATGAGGCAAACAATTCAAATAGCAGCGAGCAGAGCTGATCTTTTCTCTTCTTCAATGGCCCAGGTTGAAAATAAATGTAGTGATTGATAATTAAATTTTACAGCAATTAGGCTGTAATCATAGCTTTTACACTGACAAATTCCGGCAGATTTTCATGAGTAAAATATGTAATCTAATTTTTACTTTTTATATTTTCAATGTATTGGCTAAAATTCCATTTTTCAGGTTCACGCTAATATAAAATAGGTGCCTAATAAATAGAATTTGTACTGCTTTAACATGCTGTGATGATTAGCTTGCAATAAACGTTGCATTTAAAATTATGATTAATAAACTTATGTGCGGCATTAATAATACTTCCGGCAATTTTGAAAAAGCTTCCTTTATAACTGCCGGTATCTGATTTTTTGCTTCAAATAAGAAAACACCGGCAATATTTGTCGGTGTTTTCTTATTACAAATATATTTACGGTGCCAATTGTTTTGAAAGCTCTAAAGCTTGATTTTATTTATCTGATATCTCTCTGCCTCTTATACTGTCCTTTATTTCGGCATAAAGCTCTTCGGCTGTTTCAGTGTTTACCGATTCGGTGATAATTTTAATAACATTTCCCCTCTTGCTGGGCTTTAACATTATGCTGCCGCTTTTGCGGCTGAGCATAACCCCCTCGTGCGGTATTTTTACATCGGATTTAAATCCAGAAAGCAGCTGAGATGGCTTTTCATCTATTTCAATGGTATGAGTAATGGTGCTGAACTGCGGAAGCATAGCATCTATTTCACTCAGGCTGTGTCCGGTTTTTTTCATATAGTCAAGTATTTTTATGGCTGCCATAATGCCGTCTCTCATCCAAAATCGCACCTTCGCTTCCTGGCGTATCTCTCTGTCAGAAGTGTCGGCCGGATAAAGCAAATAACGCTTCACCGTTTTGCCGTATTTTTGGGCTATGGCCTCAGCGGCCTGCGGTGCGTCATATGGAAGTACAAGGTCATATCCGTCTTCAATGTCGATAAGGCAGCAAATGGCCAGCACTCTGTCAGAATTAAGTGCTCCCGCCTCCTCGTCGTGTATAGCAAGTGCAGTACCGCTTTCTGAAAGTTCCATAATCATGCCGCTTCCTATATCGCAGCCGAGCTTTGACAGAGTGTCTTCAAACAACCTTGCGCCCTGCTTTAGCTTACACTTTGGCTGGGCGGACATCCCGCTAAGTCCTCTTGGTGCACATCTATATAATTCCTGCTGATATAAAAGGCTTATGCCGGTCATGTCGGAAACTTCCCTGTAAGAGTTCCAGCTGCATCTTGTATATTCCTCACGCTGCAGCCGCCCCTCAAGCTCGCGTTCAACCGGCCGTATGGCAGGAAGTCCGCCTTCGCCCAGCAGCTTTATGCTGCAAATTGCTCCACCAGAAATATAAGCAGTCATTTCCAGCCCGCAAAAGGCTGCTGAAAATGAGGCTTGCGCCTCGGTTATTTCTCCAAAATCCCAAACTTGGGCGCCTGAGGAGAGTACTCCTGCGGTAAAAGCAGACTTAAAGGCAGACGCAGCACGGCCACCGCCGCAGGCTACTCCTACTCGCCGTCCGCATTTTATCGACGCTACCGCCGCGCCTAAACGCGCACAGAACTCTGGAGTAATTTCCACGCCTGCCTCTCCGCTTATTCCGTCATCGTCAAAAAGGTCGGGCCGCGCATCGCCGTGGCGCAAATTTTTGCTTACTCTACTGCCGTCTGCTACATGCTTTGACGGCCAGATTTTAACATTTTGCAGCACCTGAGCGCCCGAGCCTATTATACTCCCGGCGCCTACCGCTGAGCCTTCAAAGAGTGATGCGCCGCTTTTAACCGATGCACCGGCGCATACGACGCTGCCGGTAAGGTGTGCGCTGTCGCCGATATATGCGTCGCTCAGCACGCATGACGACCTTACTCTCGCAAATGAGCCTACCGACACTCCATCGCATAAAATAGCTCCGGGTCCTATTATTGAGCCAGTGCCTATTTTTACATCTCTGCCTATATACACAGGGGGAATAAGCCTAAAATCGCCTGATGGCATATCGGATTTTAAAAAAACACCGCCGGCACTCATGTCGGTTCTCTCGGTTTGCGGCAGTGCTCCGCCAACTTTGCCTGAAAGCAAATCCTGCTGGCAGGAAAGATATGTGGCTAAGTCGCCTATATCGCACCAATACCCAGTCGTTTCATATGCGCATATTTTTTTGCCGCTGCGCAGCATGTCCACAAATAAGTCCTTGGCAAAGTCATATTCTTTGTCCTTAGGTACCATGTCCATTATATCGGAATTTATTATATATATTCCGGTATTGGCTGCGTCGGTGGATACCTGCGTCCAGCCCGGCTTCTCTATAAATCCCGTTACCGTCATATCTGCATCAAAGCTTACAAGGCCGTATTCTCTCGGATCGGCCACGCGCGTGACCACTATGGTGGCGTCGGCGCCCGTTTGTTTGTGCTGAAGCACGGCGGCCGTTAAATCTATATCGCAAAGCGCGTCGCCGCTTATTACAATAAAGGTTCCGTCATCGGGATTTACCGCGTTTTTTACGCTGCCGGCGGTGCCTAATGGACAGGTTTCTTCAATAAACTCCAAATGTATTCCGTTATATTCATCCTGCTCAAAGTATGAAATAATACTTCTCGCAAGATAACGTACCGTTATGGCGGCATCAGTTACCGAGTGGCGGGACAGCAGGTCTAAAATATAGCAAATAGCGGGCTTGCCGCAAAGGCGAACCATAGGCTTTGGTATATCACAGGTAAGCGGACGAAGCCGACTGCCTTCTCCGCCTGCCATAATTACTGCCTTCATTAATGTTTTCCCCCTCAAAAACATAAATTTTGTCTTTGTTAGTATGTTTCAAAAGGCAGTAATATAAACATATTAAACCAAAAAAACTGTTATATTAATTAAAATACTTTCTATAATTGCTTAATATGCACGTGATTTTTTGCAGCTAATCATATTCATTTAAATAAAGCATGTCTGCCGGCAGCCTCTGACTGCTGGCAGACATGCTTTTTATATCGTGAAATATATACTTTCATATATTATTAAGCAGTACTGCAGACTTAATAATATATTGTAAGTACCTAGCGCCGCCTATAATTATATAAAGCTATAGATATATGTGTAATAATTATATCCGCCGCACATACATCATATAAATTAATTATTTTCGGCCGAGCTTTTGTATGGAATTTTCCCGCCTTTGCCTTTTATAATCCTTTACAAGCGACACAATTATCCAAACCGCCAGCGCCGTAAAGGCGGCGACTGCAACTACAGCTATTATTATCTGTATTGCTCCCATATACCCGCTATTTTCTGCATGTGTGTTTTTTATCTGAAGCGATTTGAACATCGCGCTGCATTCATCAAGCTCCTGCTGTGAAAGCTCTGGCGAATTATTATAATACACGAGAGAATAATTAAGCCCATTTAAAATAGTATAATATTGAACATAGCAAAACTCTTTCTCTCCGTTTACAACTTTTACCATAAGATTTATAAATAATACGCCATTGTTTTCTAATCTTGAACGGCTGAGAACCGTTGAATATCCCTGCTCGTTTATTCCACTCTCAAGGCTTGATGATATCTCTTCTATTCTCTCGTCGGTTTGCTCGTTAAGACTTACAATTCTCTCTGAAAGCGACGACTTTGCTATTTTAAGATTAATCTGCCTTGATGCGTCGTTATTTACCGCAAACATTACCATACCGTCGGAATTAAGTTCTTCCTTAAAAGAGCTTTCACTGTAGCCTAGCTGACGCAGCAAATCGGTATGAGACGATAGATTTTTCGCTGTAAGCTGAAAAAATTCGTCCGGCAGCGTCAACTTCACATTTTCACCGGAAAAGGAATCTGCTGAGACAGAAAATACCGAAGTGACTGTAATTATTACAAATAGAATTAATGCAGCTGCGGCCTTTCTCTTTTTCACAGCGTATTCCCCCAAATTCATATCACATAAAAGCATTATGTTAATCTGCTGCTTTTAGTTTAATATATCTAATTAAACAGTGCAATATAAAATTCAATAAGTTAACAAATCTGTTAACTTATTGCAAAAGCATCTCTAATTTAATTATACATTTTCGGTGTTCAAAAATGTAGGCTTCAAAGCGTTAATCGCGCTTTTTAGCCAATTAATGCAAATCTCAATTTTTATTATATACAGCGTTAACAGCAAAAATTAAAAATCACTCCTGTTTTTTATGTTATAAACGCATCTGCAAAGATATAGTGCAAATTTTTATTAGGAGAAACAATGGCACTAAGCAGTCTGCATTTAAAGCGGATTTTTATAAAAAATTTTACTGCTGCTTTACAAATGGCTTAGTTTGTGCTAAAATATATCAGCTAACCTATTACTATGCTTTGGGCGCATGCCTTTTTAAGGAAATCCTTTTTACCCAGAGCCTGGTTTTTAGGCAAATAATAAAGGAAGGATAGATTATAATGCAAAGAGAAGAAAAAACAGCTCTTATTGAGCAGTATAAGCTTCATGAGGGTGACACCGGTTCGCCTGAGGTTCAGATTGCGTTGCTCACAAAACGCATAAACGACCTTACTGAGCATCTCAAAATTCATAAGAAGGATAATCATTCACGCCGCGGCCTGCTTAAAATGGTTGGTCACAGACGTAATCTTCTTATGTATCTTCAAAAGAACGATATTGAAAGATATCGTGCCATTATCGACAAGCTTGGCTTACGTAAGTAACATTTAGGCAGGCCGTTTTAGCGGCCTGCCTTGCTTTTGCTTATCAGTTGATGACAGGATGTATAAAGCATCTGCTTTCGCTTTGTGGCGGCGGCGATTATTAACGTCGACAATTTGAGGGGACTTTACCCGCACATATGAAAAGGCGCAGGGAATGAGATACGGTGAAAATCCGCATCAAAAGGCGGCGTTTCACAAGGAGATAGACGTTGCCGACAATACTATTCCTGTGTATGACAGGCAGAAAAATTTGCTTGTGCCGCAGCAGTAAGCCAATTGCAAAATTTTATGTATGTGCCATCACTTTTACGGTAAAATGTTTGCAAGAAATTACTACGCATATCTTTGTATTGCGATTTATCGTTTGCGGCAGGATATTGGCAATATTTATATTCTGCTTTAGAAAGCCGCTGATATGGTCTTATAAATTCAGGCATGTATTGAGCGATAATATTGCATCGGGGTGCATGATATTTTTATCTTATCTGTCGGTATAATTGTTTATCCGGTGTAGGGGTACATAAATTTACTTCATTAATGTAAAATATTATTTATATTAGGCAGGCACTGTCCACGCCGGACATAAAAATTTTTAAAACTTGTTAATATTAGAGAATGCGGCTTTTAGCAGTGAAAAGGCCGTCCGATGTATCGGGCTGTGTTTTTATTGCTAAACCGCAGGCTCTTTAAAAATAGGAGGTTTAGTAAATGTTTGAAAACTACAGGACTTTTGAAACTGAAGTCTCCGGTCGCAAGCTGGTGATAGAGGTAGGCAAGCTGGCTCAGTTAGCCACTGGCTCCTGCCTTGTAAGGTATGGAGAGACTGCAGTGCTGTGTACTGCTACAATGTCGGAAAAGCCGAGAGAAGGCGTTGACTTTTTCCCGCTTTCTGTTGACTTTGAGGAGAAGCTTTATTCAGTGGGTAAAATTCCCGGCTCGTTTATGCGTCGCGAGGGACGTCCGAGCGAAAAGGCGATACTCGCCTCACGTCTTATCGACCGGCCGCTGCGTCCGCTTTTCCCGAAGGATATGCGCAACGATGTTTCCGTTGTCTGCACGGTAATGTCCACCGACCCAGACTGCTCGCCGGAGTTTGCCGCTATGATAGGCGCTTCTACCGCAATATCTATCTCCGGAATACCCTTTAACGGACCTATAGCCGGCGTAATTGTTGGATATATTGACGGCGAGTATATTATAAATCCGACGGCTGAGCAGGAGGAAAAGTCCGAGATGCATGTAACAGTTGCATCTACCTGCGACTTGGTTGCAATGATAGAGGCCGGAGCCAAAGAGGTCTCCAATGAAGTAATGCTTAACGGCATAATGGCCGGACACCGTGAAAATCAGCGGCTTGTTGAGTTTATAAACGGAATTAAGGCGGAAGTCGGCAAGCCGGTTATACCATTTGAATCTAAAGACGTTGACCACGACATGTTTGAGGCTGTTAAGGCCTTTGCCGAGGATAGGGTGAAGTTTGCGCTGGATACTGACGACAAGCGCATAAGGGAGGAACGCCTTGCTCCGATTTATACAGATGTACATGAAAAATTTGATGAGGAATATCCTGAGCGCGAGGCGGAGATTGACGAGTGCATGTACAAGTTACAGAAGTTCATTGTACGCCGCTGGCTGCTGGATGAAGGCAAGCGTGTAGACGGAAGAGGCATGGATGAAATCCGTCCGCTGGCTGCAGAGGTTTCGCTGCTGCCGAGAGTACACGGTACTGGGCTGTTCACAAGAGGACAGACGCAAGTACTCACTACTGTCACGCTTGGCCAGATAAGGGACGCACAGATTTTGGACGGCATAGACGAAGAAGAAACAAAGCGATATATGCATCATTACAACTTCCCATCATACTCTGTCGGCGAGACAAAGCCCAGCAGGGGCCCCGGCCGTCGCGAGATAGGTCACGGCGCGCTTGCTGAAAGGGCGCTGCTTCCTGTTATTCCCGATACTGAGGAGTTCCCGTATGCAATGCGTTTAGTATCCGAAGTGCTTTCTTCAAACGGCTCTACCTCACAGGCTTCTGTATGCGGCTCTACACTTGCTCTTATGGATGCAGGCGTGCCGATAAAGGCGCCGGTTGCCGGCATATCCTGCGGCCTTATAACAGAAGGCGACCGCTTTATCACAATGGTTGATATTCAGGGCCTTGAGGACTTCTTCGGCGATATGGACTTTAAAGTCGCCGGCACACACAAGGGCATTACCGCCATTCAAATGGATCTTAAAATCAACGGACTTACGCCGGAGATTATAAAGGAAGCGTTGGATAAGACTTATAAAGCGCGTATATATATACTTGATGAGATTATGCTCAAGGCGATACCTGAGCCGCGCAAGGAGCTTTCAAAATATGCTCCGAAGATGCTGAGCACAAAAATAGACGTCGACAAGATACGCGAGGTTATTGGCTCTGGCGGTAAGGTTATTCAGAAAATATGCGCCGACTGCAACTGCAAGATTGACGTTGAAGAGGACGGAATGGTATATATCTCCGCCATGGACGCTGATGACGCCAAACGCGCATTGCAGATAGTTGAAACCATTGCTAAAGATCCAGAGATAGGCGCAATTTATAAAGGCCGTGTTACAAGACTTATGTCGTTCGGCGCGTTTGTTGAAATTGCACCTGGTAAAGAGGGACTTGTGCACATCAGCCAGCTTGACACAAAGCGCACTGAAAAGGTTGAGGACGTTGTGCACGAAGGCGACGAGGTAATTGTAAAGGTAACCGAGATAGACGACCAGGGAAGGTTAAATCTTTCCCGCCGCGACGCGCTTATTGAGGTGGAAGGCGCTGTACCGGAGAATGATGTTTCATCAGCTCCGCGCAGACGCTCCTCCGGTTCGCGGCACCAGGGCGGCAGATTTAATAAGTAATATGCTTTTATAAAAAGTTTTAGGAGTTTACCTTTTTTATAAAGGTAAACTCCTGCTGTTTAGTGAGGCGGCGCGGCATTGTCGGTATGTGCTGTCACCGACAAAGCCGATAAGTCCTGCAGCACAAAATTTATATTTGTCTGCGGCGTACGGCTGCAATAGTATGCGGCTTTTTCTCCGCTTAAAGATATTGCTTTGCAGGCACTCTGACGTTTTTCTATCTCAGCGATTTATGTGGGATTTGTTTATATAGAAAGAAACGGATTTTAGCTAGAACTCAATAGCCGCCAGCATGAAATATCTCTGCTGATATTATCTAATCGGCTGTCTCTAAATTAATTTTAAATCGGTTTTGCAAAGGATTAGGCTTGTATCTATGCTCCTGACAATGCCGTTCAATGGAAGAAATTATATTAAGAGAAATCTAATGGTATAATATATAAAAGCAATTATTAACAAATTATACTTTAAATTAAATAATATTATGGTATAATAAATTTTAGTCTTTGCTAAAGTACAATATATTAAAATTATTTATGCAAAAACGCATATAAAATATAATAAACCGGCCTGCCGGTGAGAGGTGATTTTGTGGGGCTTATAAAAGCTATATTTGGGGATTACAGCAAGCGCGAGCTTAAAAGGATAATACCCATACGAGATGAAATTCTTAAGCTTGAGGACAAGTTTAAGGAAATGACAGACGATGAGCTGCGCGAGATGACGGTAAGCTTTAAAGATGACATTCAAAACGGCCGTTCGCTTGACAGCATACTGCCGGAGGCGTTTGCCGTTTGTAGCGAGGCCTGCTACAGGGTGCTGAATATGCGTCCTTTCCCTGTGCAGCTGCTTGGCGGTATTATACTGCACCAGGGCCGTATTTCGGAAATGAAAACCGGTGAAGGTAAAACTCTTACTGAGACGCTTCCTGCATATCTTAACGCGCTGTCCGGCAAGGGCGTGCATATAGTTACCGTCAACGATTATCTTGCCCGCCGCGACTCTGAGTGGATGGGAAAGGTATACCGCTTTTTGGGACTGAGTGTAGGACTTATTGTTCACGGTCTCAGCAATGAGGAACGCCGCAAGGCCTATGCCGCTGATATTACATATGGTACTAACAACGAGCTGGGCTTTGACTATCTGCGCGACAACATGGTGCTTTACAAGGAAAATAAGGTTCAGCGCGGCCACAACTATGCTATTGTCGACGAAGTCGAC
Organism: Candidatus Timburyella stercoris; assembly: GCA_904384255.1. GTDB lineage: Bacteria > Bacillota > Clostridia > Oscillospirales > Acutalibacteraceae > Timburyella > Timburyella stercoris. The sequence continues at coordinate 8,854 of CAJFJP010000017.1, read as the reverse complement.
TCGATACTCATAGACGAAGCGCGTACTCCGCTTATAATTTCCGGCCAGGGCGAAAAGTCCAATGACCTTTATTATAAAGCGGACAAATTCGCCCGCTCTCTTAAGATGGTTAAGGTCGCAGAGCTGGATGACAAGCAGGACAACGACGAGCTCTACGACGGCGACTATATTGTCGATGAAAAGGCTAAATCCTGTACTCTTACCCCGTCCGGCGTTAAAAAGGCTGAAGCTTACTTTAATATAGAAAATCTTAATGATCCTGACAACATTACAATAGCGCACCACATAAATCAGGCCATACGCGCTCACGGTATAATGCAGCGCGACGTTGATTATGTTGTGAAAGACAACGAAGTAATAATCGTTGACGAATTTACCGGACGTCTTATGCTTGGCCGCCGTTATAATGAGGGTCTGCACCAGGCTATTGAAGCTAAGGAAGGCGTTAAGATTGAAAACGAGTCTAAAACGCTTGCGACAATAACTTTTCAGAATTACTTCCGTATGTATACAAAGCTGTCTGGCATGACTGGTACGGCGATGACAGAGGCGGCGGAGTTTCAAGAGATATATAAGCTCGATGTTGTGGAAATTCCGACAAACAAGCCGATGATACGCATCGACCATCATGACGCTATATATAAGACGGAGAAAGGCAAGTTCAACGCCGTTATAAATCAGGTTGAGGAGTGTCACAAGAAAGGCCAGCCGGTACTGGTTGGTACAATATCAATAGAGAAATCGGAGTATTTAAGCGGTTTGCTTAAACGGCGCGGCATTAAGCACGAAGTGCTTAATGCGAAATTCCATGAAAAGGAAGCGCAGATAGTAGCACAGGCCGGTAAGAAAGGCGCTGTAACCATAGCCACGAACATGGCGGGACGCGGTACCGATATTGTCTTGGGCGGCAACCCCGAATATATGGCGCTTAATGAAATGCGCCGCCGCCAAATACCGGAGGAGCTTATTGCCGAGGCCACCGCTTTCGGTGATACCGATAATGAGGAAATTATTGAGGCTCGCAAGCTTTTCGCCGAGCTTGAGCAGAAATATAAGGAAGAGATTAAGGGCGAGGCTGAAGAGGTTAAAGCGGCCGGTGGACTATTTATAATAGGCACTGAACGTCACGACTCACGCCGTATAGACAATCAGCTGCGCGGACGTGCTGGACGTCAGGGCGATCCGGGTGAAAGCCGCTTTTATATATCGGCAGAGGACGATCTTATGCGCCTGTTCGGCGGCGAGCGCATGTATAAGATGATGGAAGCTCTTAAAGTGGATGAGGATACTCCGCTTGAGGCAAAAATGCTTTCAAACACAATTGAAAGTGCTCAGCGAAAGGTTGAGTCCCGTAACTTTGCCGCAAGAAAGAATGTACTTGACTTCGACGATGTAATGAATAAGCAACGTGAGCTTATATACTCACAGCGCGACAAAGTTCTTAACGGCGAAAATCTGCATGACTCGATAATGAATATGGTTGATGAAACCATTAAGGACAAGTGCGACAATTTTCTCTCCGGCGATACTGTTGAGGATTGGAACTTTGCCAGCCTGCGCGATTACTTCCTTGGCTGGATAACAAAGCCGGATGACTTTAAGTATAGTTCGTCTGAGCTTAACAACATAACCAAAGAAGATGTTATAAACGAGCTTACCGAGCGTGCACATGAAATATACGCTGCAAGAGAGGCTGCCTTTAGCAGCGAGCTTATGCGCGAAATTGAGCGTGTCGTGCTGCTGCGCTGTGTAGACAGTCATTGGATGGATCACATCGATGCTATGGATGAGCTGAGAAGAGGTATACATCTGCGCGCATATGGTCAACACGATCCGGTTGTCGAATACCGTAACGAGGGCTACGACATGTTTAACGAGATGACGGAGTCTATAAGAGAAGATACCACAAAGATGATATTTACAGTGCAGGTCCGCCGTCAGGAGGAGGTTAAACGTGAGCAAGTTGCTAAAGTAACCGGCGAGAGCGGCGGCGACGATTCCGACGCTGGACATTCTAAGACTGTTAGAAAGGGTATTGTCGGTAAAAACAGCCCTTGTCCGTGCGGCTCCGGCAAGAAATATAAGCGCTGCTGCGGCAAGGATAAGTTTAAAGATGATGCTGAAGACTAATTACATCTTTTTAGTGCAGAAATTATAATTTTAAAAGGCCACCAAAAGCTGGTGGCCTTTTTATTATACTTATATCTCATAATATAACATAACTGCTCAAATTTGAAAAACATAAAAAGTATGGGCAACTATTTTGTAAAGCCCGATGCCAGATGTTGTGAGCATATGCTTCTGCACGCTGTTAACTGCCAATTGTAAAATAATTCCTAAAAGGCGCAATAATAATCTTTTCTTATGCGAAAGATAATTCGCTGTAAGTATTCATCTTCCTTGTATGCTTTGTTCACATCAACGCTTTAATGCAAATCTATCTTTTATTTTTCGAATAGGAAAAACTCTTTTAATTTAAGCAGTACAGTATCAATTTACAGTGCAACCGCTAAAATGGCATGTCAATATCCTTTATATAGCCTGTAACCGACATATCAGCTATTAGAACGCCTGTGTCGTCGGTTATGCTTACATTATAAAAGCACAGACGCTTACTTCCTGAAAGACGCGTCGCCTTTGCAATAAGTCTTTTGCCCTTAGATGCGCTTATAAACGAAATGCTGTTATTTACAGACACTGTCATTTTGCCCAGCGAATTTGCCGCTACTGCAAAGGCAAAATCCGCAAGGGTAAAAATAGCTCCTCCCTGCACTGCGCCGCCGGCATTTTTATGGCCATCGGCTATTACCAGACTGCACTCGGCACAGCCATCATTTACCCAATCTACTTGAGCACCCATGTTCGTTGCAAATCTATCTTTTGTAAAAAATTCTTTTATTGCATCAATTTTAGAATTATCCATTAGCATTATCCTTCCTTTCTATTTAACAGCATCCGCAGACACTGCGTTGCAGAACCTGTAATCAGCCGCTTTGCTGCGGCGTTTCGCTTGTAGATTTATATTCACCTCATCTGAACCTCCGCACATTCGTCGGTAACTGCCGCTTAAGCAGCTGTGCAAGATATCTGGCAAATGATTAATAACGGAAAGTTAACAAATTGTGCAGTAAATCACAGGCTCTTAATACAACATTTCGAGTATTATGCCGTTTGCCATAGATTAACATTCCTATTAAGCAACAAAGGTGCAGACATATATAATAATACATGTCTGCACCTTAAATTTCAAGTAGAGCATCTTTTTACACGACGCCTAACCTCATTGATTAACGGCATATTTCTTAGACTGAGCTACCGCCATTTCATCACACCGCTCATTCTCTTTATGGCCGGCGTGACCCTTTACCCATATAATCTTGACGTCATGCTCCTCCAGCAAATCAAGCAGCCGGCCCCATAAATCAGGGTTGAGCGCGGGACTTTTGTCTGACTTTTTCCATCCCCTGGCCCGCCATGATGCCGCCCAGCCTTTAGCTATGCCGTCTGCGACATATTTTGAGTCGGTATAGAGCGTAATGCTGCACGGTTCTTTCAGTGCCTGAAGCCCCGCAATGACCGCCATAAGCTCCATACGGTTATTGGTTGTATTCGCCTCGCCGCCGCTTATTTCCTTCTCAATGCCGTTATAGCGGAGAATGGTGCCATATCCACCCGGTCCGGGATTGCCGGAACAGGCGCCGTCGGTAAACATTTCAAGCTTCTTCATGCGCCTGATTACAGCACCGGCTTAATCGGCTCGTCATTTTCTAACATAGACAGGAGCTTTTCACATGTCATAAGAGCACGCGGCAGGTGATACGGTCCTTTCCACATAGAACCCTTCTGCGTGTGCGATACAGTACCGTCACGGTGCAGATATCCGTACCATTCGCCGTATTCCTTGTCATGGAAGTGCGAGAAAGCATATTCATGTATGCGCTCAAACCACTGCCAGTATTTTTCGTCCTTCGTAAGCCCATATGCCATAAGCGTAGCTATAAGCGCCTCGTTATGCACCCACCACAGCTTCATATCGTACTCTAACTGCTCGCAGGGACGCCCCTTTATATCTACATAATAGTAGAAACCGCCATATTCTTTGTCCCAGCCGAGCTCCAGCATCCAGTCGAGCAGTTTAAGCGCCTTGTCTATTATCTCCTTGTCGCCGCTGTAAATGCCCTCGTTCATTAAAAACCAGGAGTTTTCCATTGAGTGCCCCGGATTAACGGTACGTCCGGCAGGATTATCAATAAAGCCGCCGTCGCTGCGCACCGTCTCAAGCGAGCACTGCATATCCGGCTTATAGTGATATTTAAATATATCATCAGCCATCTGCTTAACTATTTCGGAATAATAAGCCGCCTTTTCGGGTATGCAGCGGCGCAGTATCTGTGCCGAGCTTACCATTACCATCGGCACCGCCGCAGCGCGCTCGCTGCGTGTAGAAGCATATGATTTAGGCGTTATTTTAAACGGGTCAACACTGGGGTCGTTATACATGCGGAGCATAAGGTCAAAGCAGGCCTCGGCCTTCTCAAGCGCATCCTCGTCGTCCATTGCCGCGCCGTATTCCGCCATGCCGACGACATAAAAGCTCTCAGAAAACATATATCTGCGCTTACGCAGAGGGCGGCCGTCGCGTGTCGTCTGGAAGAACATTCTGCCGTCGGAATCTACGCAGTATTTTTCAAGGAAGTCTTTGCCGAGCTTTGCAGCCTCTACCCATTCGTCGCGCTTGCCGTAGCGGTTACAAAGCGCAGAAAAAGTCCACAGTCCGCGGCCGGCAAACCACACCGATTTGTCGTCGTTATAGCACTTGCCCTCGCGGTCTACCGACGATATATAGCCGCCGTACTCCTTATCCAGCAAATCGCTCTTCATCCAAAACGGTATACAGTCGTCAAGCAGCTGCTCATGGTAAAACTGACGAAGCTCTGATATCTTCTTTTTATCCAATTTAATCTCTCCTGTCGTATTTAGTCTGTCAAAAGACAAAAGGAGTAAGGATAGCTTGTAAAGACAACCTAAACCTCACCCCTTAAGCATGGTGACCCGGACGGGAATCGAACCCGTGTTACCGCCGTGAAAGGGCGGTGTCTTAGCCGCTTGACCACCGGGCCGCTATTATAAAAAAATGGTAGCGGTAGTCGGATTTGAACCAACGACACTTCGGGTATGAACCGAATGCTCTAGCCAACTGAGCTATACCGCCACATATTAAAGGTATACGGTAGCGCCGTATACCGCATGGCACGCCGTGAGGGATTCGAACCCCCGACCTTGTGGTCCGTAGCCACACGCTCTATCCAGCTGAGCCAACGGCGCATATCAATTTGCCATGATATTCTATCATAATTTGTCCCTAAAATCAATAGTTAATTTTTATTTACGCAAATTTTATATTAAAAAAAAGTTCATAGTGCATTAACAACATATTATACTTTAGCTTTTATAATATAATCGTACTCAGAAAGACGGGAGCCGCACCCGTAATGAGTATAATGCTCTACCCTCCTCAAAGCACCCCTCAGGCTAAATGAAAAGGCGACCGGCTTAACCGGCCGCCTTTTCTGTGTTTTACGTCATCCGGTTTTTTGTTGTCAAAATCCTTCCTGTTAGGTAATAGATATTTCGGAAAGCTCTTCAGTTATAGTGATTTTCAGCCTGTTTATGGGCCTGACGCTTTATCTTTTATATAACTCGGTATATAGACTATTAGCTGCAGTTTTAAAATATCACTTTGGCAAGACGGTAAACTTAGCCTTAAATGTGCATATTGTGTTTTGGCAGATGCCAAATTGTTGAAATTATCGCTGTGCGCACCTTTATAAGCAATGATTTAAATTATTATCTGCACTAAATTTGATTTTATTAATGTGTGTATAATCAACATGTGTTTAATTTTTAAGCGCCGAAGTTTGTCCGGCGCTTTTTTGCTGCTTTTTAAGCATACGCTTTTTTTCTAAAAACTTTGTATTAAACTAAGCTAATTCTTTAAGTATATTCCCTTTTCTTATTTAAAAGCTTTTAAAGGCAGCAATCTGAAAGGCTTAATACCGTTAATATCATACTAAATTTTAAAATACATTTTACTTTAATGCCGCCCTTTTCATTTTTTATTTAAAACTTCTGCAGCGCTGGGAGGCAAAATACCTTTCCATAATTTTATCTATTCCTTCTGAAGTCCGGCAAAATTTGCCATGAGCTTTTTTACGCCGGCAGTGTCGAACATTATCTCCAGCAGCATGTCATTACCCATGGGAGTGCATTTCTGCACCGTACCGCTGCCAAAAGTTCGATGACTAACTCTGTCGCCTGGCAGATATGTATTACTGTCAGCCTGTACATTAAACCCGTGGCTGTGACGTTTCTTTACCGTCTCTGTCCGATGTATTATCGCTGCAGCAGCCGACTCCGCCGCCTTTTTCAGTCTGTCAAGATCTGAGTCGCACAGCTCGGCAGGTATTTCGCCTACAAATCGCGACGGCCTGTTTCGTGTAGTTTTGCCGTATATCATGCGGCTTTGTGCACAGCAGAGGTAAAGCTTAATCTTTGCCCTTGTAATGCCGACATATGCAAGTCTTCGCTCCTCCTCCATCTCGTCGGGACCTTCAAATATCGTCCTGTTTGATGGAAATACTCCCTCTTCCATACCGACCATAAATACTGTCGGAAACTCAAGGCCTTTTGCAGAATGCAATGTCATGAGCACTACTGCGTCAGAATTTTCGTCATAATCGTCGATGTCCGTCACCAGCGATATTTCCTCCAAAAATCCAGATAGTGTCGCTTCTTCGTTCTCGTTCTCATATTGCAGTATGCTCGAGGACAATTCATTTACGTTGTCGACTCTGTCGGCCTCCGCCTCGCCGCCGGCAATAAGCATTTTCATATAGCCCGTTCTGTCGAGAACAAGCTCCAACAGCTCGTGCAACGTAAGTTCGGGAACTTTCGCAGCAAGTTCCTCTATCATATCGGCAAATTCCTTCATTTTTTTAGCCGCTCGCTGCAAAGGTGCATAATTCTCCGCATTTTTTAAAACATCAAACAGCGGACAATTACTATTGTCAGCTATTTCCTGGGCTGCAGCAACCGATGCTGCGCCTATGCCGCGCTTTGGTTCATTGATTATCCTTTTCAGCCTTAGGCTGTCGCCGGGATTGCTTATGACGCTTAAATATGCCAATACATCCTTAATTTCCTTACGCTCATAGAACCTAAATCCGCCTATAACACGGTAAGGTATGCCAGAACGCAAAAATACATTTTCAATAGCATTTGACTGCGCATTCATACGGTATAATACGGCATGATCGGAAAATGATCTGCCGCTTCTTACAGCGTCGAGTATGGTATCGGCCACAAACCGTGCTTCATCGCTCTCGTCGTTTGCCGATACTATTCTAACCTTTTCGCCGTCGCCTACCGATGTCCACAGCTTTTTCTCCTTACGGCGGGAATTATGCAGTATAACAGCGTTAGCGGCGTTGAGTATATTCTGCGTAGAGCGGTAGTTTTGCTCAAGCCTTATTACTGTGGCATTTTTATACTGATTTTCAAAACTGAGTATATTTTCCACCGTAGCGCCGCGAAAACGGTATATACTCTGGTCGTCGTCGCCGACGACGCAGATATTTTTATATCTGTCGGCTATCAGACGTATAAATTCGTACTGGGCCTTGTTTGTATCCTGATACTCGTCCACCATTATGTACTTAAACCGGCGCTGATAATAGTCCAAAACATCTTCATTTTCACTGAGCAGCCGGACGGTATTAAACAGCAAATCGTCAAAATCCATTGCGTCGGCCAGCTCCAGCCTGCGCTGATAAAGAACATAGGCCTCGGCAATTTTTTGCTGCCGGTAGTCGGCGTGTGGTTCTTCTATATTTTCCTGCGGAGAAACAAGCATGTCCTTAAGCCGGCTTATTTCGCTCAGCACCGCGCGGTGCGGCAATGCCTTTTCGGGTATTCCCATATCGCTGAGACACTCTTTCATCAGCCGGCGGGAATCTTCGCTGTCATAAATGGTATAATTTTTTGAAAAGCCAAGCCTGTCGGCGTCTCTGCGCAGCATACGCGCGCATGTCGAATGAAAAGTAGATGCCCAAACCTCGCTTGCGTTTTCTCCCAGCACCGTGCCTATTCTCGCTTTAAGCTCGCCCGCCGCCTTGTTGGTAAATGTTATGACCATAATCTGCCACGGAGCCGCCGGTTCTACTGCTAAAAGCCTGCTTACGGCAGCAGAATCTGCATAGTCGGGTCTCTCTCCGCTTTGCAGCGCTAAGAGATATCCGCCCATAAGATGAAAGTCCTCGTCGCTCAGCAGCGGCACATAGTCGCTCTTATACGCATCGCCGTATTTTATAAGATTTGCCACCCTGTTTACCAGCACGGTGGTTTTCCCACTGCCGGCACCGGCAAGTATCAGCACCGGTCCGTTTATTTGCGTTACCGCTTTAAACTGCATATCGTTTAACTTTTTAAATTCGTTTTCAATTATTTCTTTTTTTAGCATTCTATATGTATCAGCTATGTCTGGCATATTTTTTCTCCCTTTAATTGCGATTATATACAGTTTAACCCAAAACACGCCAAAAGGCAAACATACATATCTAAAATTAATTCATTTTGATGATGCAAAGCTGCGCTGTTAAAGCATGCCGCCGCTAAAGCGGCGGCATGCTTAGGTTCAGCCAGATGCCGAAGCGGTGGACTATGTGAGTTCTGGTATAGCCTGATGACAGACAGTATCTCAATGGCACTGAAAAATGCCATCCATCTCACTGCTCGCCTGAGCGGCCATAAGCAGCTTTAGTTTTATACCGGCAGACTTGTGCGATACCCCTCCCTA
>CAJFJP010000016.1 GCA_904384255.1 Candidatus Timburyella stercoris | reverse complement strand
AAATTAAATATTCCCAAATTTATTGTTATCAGTGCGGCTATCCACAAAAATGTATCAAGTCCATACTTTGCGGCCTGTGATACCTGCTGCACCATGCCTACCGGGCCAGCCATATCGTCAATACCGTACTGCCCGGTTATCATGCCGCCTATGGATGAATATATCATCCTCATCATCGATATACTGTCCCAAAAAGAGTATGATATCACCGTACCGATGTTTTTTTCAGCGCGGGCTACCTTAAAATCCAAATTGGGGTAATTATTTTCAGCGCCGAATTGTATATCTAAGTCAATTACCTCGCCGTCTCGTTTAACCTGCATTTTTACATTTCCATCGGTCGAGGAAGCGGCGTAATATGTTATATCATCCGTCACAAAAACGCTTTTTCCGTTTACCGATACTATTTTATCTCCCTCTTTTAACCCATAAGAAGGACTTACAGCACCATCGTTAAATTGAGCTACGGTAGTTGTTCCCAGCACCGGAGTTGCTGCCGTCATAATGACAACAATAAGAAATCCCAACAAAATATTAAAAAGAGCGCCGGCAATGACAATCACAATGCGCCGCCAAACCGGCTTTTTGCCAAATGCCTTATCGTCCTCGCTGTCGTCGTCCTCGCCCTCCATTGCGCAGTAGCCGCCGAGAGGAATCCACCTTACTGAGTATTTGGTTTCGCCCTTACCGAAAGAAAAGATTTTCGGACCAAATCCTATTGCAAATTCATTTACTCTTACTCCCATAAGCTTTGCCGCCAAGAAGTGGCCGAACTCATGTATAAGTATAAAAAATAAAAATATAGCAACAGCGGCTAATATTGGCCATATCGACGACCATACCGACGCTATAGTAGCAAGCATTCCGATAATTACCACCTCTATACGATTTCAACTACATATTACATATTACGATTATACCAATTAATTTTAAATTATAAATTTATCTTATTAATAAATATACTATTAATTTTTATATTTTAAAACAATAATAGCTTGGCAATAAGCTGATAATGCGCCGTCTTATCTTATAATTCCTGTGCCGGCCGGCAATCAATACGCCATACATCTCTAAATCTGCCAATTTTGTCTTTGATTTTCCGCATATTTAAAAATCCATAATCCAAATCAGGAAAAATTTATCCCAAATCTGATACATAACTGCGCGCCTCTTTATCGGCTTCAAGCACAGCTTCTATAGTATCTGCACTTTTGAAATTTATATTATAAAGCGTGTCTTTAACAGCTTTAGTGATATCTGTAAACCCTATTTTTCCGTTTAAAAAGAGTCCTACCGCAGCCTCATTTGCTCCATTAAGCACTGCAGGAGCATTACCGCCGCGCTTAAAAGCTTCTCTGCATAAAGACATCGCCGGAAACACACTATCATCAGGAGCATAAAATGTCATTTTGCCAAGCTCTGCAAAATTTAATCTCTTAACTTCTGATGCGCATCTTTTAGGATATGTAAAAGCATATTGAATAGCCGTGCGCATGTCTGGCACACCCATTTGGCCTATGACTGAATTGTCTTCATACTCCACTGCTGAATGCAGTATGCTTTCGCGGTGTATTACCACCTGTATATCGTCAACGTCTACATCAAACAAATGCGCCGCCTCTATTATTTCCAATCCCTTATTCATCATTGTAGCAGAATCTATTGTAATTTTTGCACCCATACTCCAGCTTGGATGCTTAAGTGCCTGAGAAACTGTTACATTTCTAAGCTGCTCCTTGCCGTAGCCAAAAAACGGTCCGCCGGATGCTGTTAATATAATTGATTTAATTTTATTATTTTTATTCCCCGTCAAAGACTGAAAAACTGCCGAGTGCTCACTATCAACCGGCAAAATTTTTACGCCATATTCTTTTGCCATTGGCATTATTATATGTCCCGCAGTAACCAGCGTTTCTTTATTTGCCAGCGCTATGTCCTTTTTAGATTTAATCGCCTCTGCTGTAGGCCTCAGTCCGGCAATTCCAACTATAGCGCTGAGAACAATATCTCCGTACCTGCATACCGCCGCTTCGCATATGCCGTTTTCGCCCGACAGCACCTTTGTACCAGTATCATCCACACGCATTTTCAGATCAGCCGCTTTGCTTTCATCAGCAACGGCGGCAATTAATGGCCTAAATTCCCTTATTTGCTGCTCCATAAGCTCAACATTGCTTCCGGCAGCTATGGCTGTTACTCTATATCCAAGATTTCTGCATACGCTCAGCGTCTGCCTGCCTATTGAGCCTGTTGAACCCAAAACTATAACATCTCTCATTTTAGCGCCTGCCTAAATTCTATATAATATTGTTCATAAGTATCGTTTTGGAATAACTATTTTTTATGAAATGCCGCCCGGTTTAACTACGGCATGAATGAACCTCTAATGGCTCGCCAATGTCAAGTTTATCAAGCATTGTGAAATATCTGCTTAAATTATTTACCGCACATTTTGTAAACAGACAGTCCATCTCCTACTTCACATTCTATGTTATAAGAAGATTACTACTGATTTTTTGCTTAATTTGTTTCTTGAAGCTAAAGCCTTTTTTGCTGCCAAAAGGACCGAGAGCATTTATAAAAACTCTCTATGCTAAATATAAAATTGAACATGCGCCATCAAACTCAGTTGGGTAGAGCTTTAGCTTACAATGGCAAAGTCGGGAAGTTTTTTAAGCTAACAAACAAAAGATCTCATTGCGGGCAAAACGGAAATTTTGCTCTTAAAAATGCTCGGTAATCAGGATGTGCCTTTGCCTTTTCATACTCCGCCAGAACAATGCTTTTAATCCAAAAAAGTTTATCATTACTGTTTTGTTCAAAGCTTTTTACAATAATACGGCCATTTTCAGCGGCGTCCATTATAGCGTCGTATGCATCCGGCACTTCTTCACAGCCGGTAATTTTGACAGGCCTTTCAGAGATTACAGCAAAAGGAATATCAGCCTGGTTATTATAATTTTCTACCTTATCGGCAGTATATATAAAGCCCGATACTCCTTTATAAGTATCGGCCGTCGCGTTTAAATAATATTCCTCTAATACAAGTATACCGTCACTGTTAAAGCCGTAACTTGCCCACTTATAATAAGCGCCGGAATATACTAATCCGGCTTCTCTGCAAAATTTTTCTACTGCATTGCTGAGATAGACAAGCGTATTCTCACGCTTTGACGACATATAAACCAGAGGCCGGCCGTGATTTGACACATGAGGTGTTAAAAGCTTCAGCCCTTCTACCGCAGAAGCATGATAAAACATTTAGTTATTATATCTCCTTATTTTCTGCTGCCGGCTTGACACGCCGTATAATTTAATTACTACCGCTAAGCCTTATCTGCCGCAATGCCGCGTCAACTTCCGGGCTTTCTTATTAATTATCTGATAACAATTGGCAGCAGCGGCAGCATCACATAAAGCAACGGAGCTACAAGCAGCAGACTGTCAAATCTGTCCAGCACGCCGCCATGCCCTGGCATTATATTTCCAAAGTCCTTAATATTGCATGAGCGCTTTATAAATGACATTGCCAAATCTCCTACTATCGCCGCCACTGCACACAGCACACCGTAAATAACTACTGCAATATAATTTATATGTCCCGTGTCTTTAAGATAAAAGAAGCTGTATACCCACGATATAACAACAAGCCCTATAACATTAATTATTATTCCGCCTGCAGCGCCCTCCCATGTCTTATTAGGACTTATTGTCGGCGCCATTTTGTGCTTTCCGAGAAATCGTCCGATAAAATAAGCACCGGCATCGGTAATCCACGCACCACCAACTGCAAATACTATAAAGAAAGCGCCGTCTATTGGCTGAAGATGATATACCGGACTTTCAGGTAAATCTCTTAAATAAATAATACTGGAAAAAGCAAAAGAAATAACAGTGTTAAGCATGAATACTAAGCCTATCTGCTCAATTTTCACCTTCTGCTTCAGCATAATAACAAACAGAGCTATTATAAACAGCAAAATGCACACCTTACTTACATCATTAGAGTAAGGCGTGCGGAAAAACGGCACAGCAAACGCAAACACCATGTTTGCAACAAGAAGAGGAATATTATTTATATATTTTGTGGCGACAAAAATTTCCCAGATAGCAATAACACTGAGTATGCTGACAGCTATATTAAGCACTATTCCGCCGGAAAAGAATAAAATTATAATAAAAAACGCTATACCCACCGCAGCGGTAATCAATCTCTTTTTCATTCAAGTTCCCCTTCTATAGTTATCAGCTATACGCTATTTCAAAGGATTTTAAACATTGTTTATTAATAAATAAGTTAACACATCATATTCCGCCAAAGCGCCTGTTTCTCATTGAATAATCTTCAATAGCTTTGTCCAAATGCTTTGGCTTAAAATCGGGCCACAAAACATCAGAAAACCAAAACTCAGCATATGCCGACTGCCATATTAAAAAATTAGACAGCCTATACTCCCCGCTTGGCCGTATAATAAGATCTGGGTAGGGCTGCCCGCTTGTATAAAGGTTATCGGCAATTACTTCCTCCGTAATATCATTTGCGCAAATTTCTTTTTTGGCCACCTTTTCAGCAACTATTTTAACTGCATCTGTAATTTCCTGCCGACCGCCGTAATTGAGCGCAATGTTGAGATGCATTCCCGTAGCATTCTCTGAATTTTTTTCAGCGTCCGCTATAAGAGTTAAGATCTCATCGTCTAAATGCGGCTCGTTAAAATCGCCAATAAATTTTACTTTAATATTTTCATCCTTAAAATTAGACGCATCTCTTAAATATTGCTTGAAAAGCTCTAATATATTGTTAACCTCGTCCTTGGGCCGCGACCAGTTTTCAGTAGAAAATGCGTAAACCGTCATATATTTTATTCCGATTTTATTGGCATAGCGAGCTATTGTCTTAAATGTGCGCGCACCGGCAGAATGCCCGGCAGAACGCGGAAGCCCGCGCCTTTTCGCCCAGCGTCCATTGCCGTCCATTATAATTCCTATGGATGTCGGCAGATTTATATCCGCCTTTTTCTTCTTAAAAAGCAGAGCAAATCCCTCCGTGATATGGCTTCAATGATATTATTGACGGAAAATAAAATATATATCACAGCACGGCTAAATTATATCTCCATTATTTCCTTTTCCTTATCGGCTGAAAGGACATCAATTTCCTTGCAGAATTTGTCAGTCTCATCCTGAACTTGCTTTTCATAAAAATTTAAGTCGTCCTCAGTTATCTCGGAATTTTTCTTCATTGCCTTAAACTTTTCTATACAGTCGCGCCTTATTGAGCGTACCGCTACTTTAGCTTCTTCTGCCTTTTTGTGGATATCCTTGGTAAGATCTCTGCGGCGCTCTTCGGTAAGCGGCGGGAATATAAGGCGTATTACCTTACCGTCGTTTTGCGGATTTATCCCTATTTCAGAAGCATTTATGGCCTTCTCAATCTCTTTAAGAGTAGATACATCCCACGGCTGTATAACCAGTATTCTCGCTTCAGAAACAGAAATAGCCGCCATCTGATTTATAGGCGTAGAGACACCATAATAATCAACTGTAATTTTTTCAAGTATAGCAGGATTTGCACGTCCTGCGCGCAGCGTAGCATATTCGCCGCGAAGCACATCAACGGTTTTTTCCATTTTTTCTTTCATGCTGTTTATCATTGCATCCATGATATCATCTCCATTAAAAATTTTATTTTACTATCGTACCTATATTTTCGCCGCATAAAGCTTTTACTATATTTTCAGGATTGTCAAGGTTAAACACTAAAATAGGTATGTTGTTGTCCATACATAGAGAGGCAGCCGTAGAATCCATTACCTGCAGGCCGTTGTTAAGTACATCAAGGAAAGAAAGCTCATCATATTTTTTCGCGTCTGCATCCCTTTTCGGATCACCGGTATATACACCATCAACATTTGTACATTTAAAAAATATCTCAGCGTCAATTTCCGCAGCCCTCAGTGCCGCAGCCGTGTCGGTTGAAAAAAACGGATTGCCGGTACCGCAGCCGAATATAACTACTCTTCCCTTTTCCAAATGCCGTACCGCCCTGTTGCGTATATATGGCTCGGCAATCTCGCGCATTGATATCGCCGTCTGTACCCTTACATCAAGACCTACACGTTCAAGAGCATCAGCCAGCGCAAGCGAGTTTATTACCGTAGCAAGCATTCCCATATGATCTGCTCTCGTGCGGTCCATATTCTCGCTCGTCCTGCCGCGCCAGAAATTGCCGCCGCCGACTACTATGCCTATCTCAGCGCCCATATCAGAGCATATCTTTATATTTTCCGATATATTGTTTACCTTTTCCATATCTATTCCAAATCCCTTATTCCCTGCAAGGGCTTCGCCGCTGAGCTTTATCAGCAGCCTTTTATATATCGGCTTCAAACACCTGCACCTCCGAATTTTTATTTATAATTGTTAAAGCTTCATATTAGAATAATTTTACAATATATGTATAATAAAGTCAATGTGAATAAATTCTTATAACGACAAAAAAGCCACCGTTATAGACCAATAAGCTTGCTTCCATAAAAGCAGAACTCAAATCGTTAAATCAAAGCTGGCAGATAAGTATTCAGTACACATCAGTTCTTATAGAGAACTTTGGATTTCAAAAGGCGCTAAAATCTCGCCTATTCATCACATGCGCTACATCTAATAATGAACTAAATATTTCATATGACAAACACTTTTTTAACTATTTATTGTCGTCTGTTTTTCTTAATTCTGCAGCCTAAAAACTTCTGTTCCCACTAGCTTTACCATTGCTTTTTTATCTAAGCAGTCATAATCAATGTAATAAACATCAGCATAGATACAAAGCACCCATATTGTGTCTATACCTATACACTAAATTAATAAATTTGCCGCCTTGTACAATTCTCTTGTTTCAAAGCATATTAACCGGTTGATTTTGCTATAAACTCAGCTTTGCGCGGAAAATAATAAACGCTTTTATGCTTAGTTAAGTCAAAAATGGTCAAATAAAATATAATTTTTTAATGTCAGCCTACATTTAAAATTTCGGCAGCAGGCAGTGCCGCTCTATACCATTGCTCAATCAAAATCACTGAGCTTAAAGCCGTATTGCACTTATAAATATCAGCAAAATAATTTTGCTTTTAAGTATACAAGTGTACCATCAACCGTTATTATCAAAAAAGTGGAAAATATCGAGCTGGAAAATTTGGGACATATTGTCTATCTTATGCTAATTAATAAATCAATGTATAAAACCACACCGATGTAAAAATAAACAACATAATAGATGACAACGCAAAATTCCTGATATACTGCTTAATTCGTCCTCCGTTAAATAACTGAAGTCCGCGTGCTAGGAAATATGCACCGCTAAGCAGCGTCGGTACAATATATCTAAAGTCCATTGTACAGCCGAACGGATATTTAATGTTAAAATAAATAAATGACAAAATCTGTATTACCCACAGCGCAAATATCATCCAGTTAAAGAAACGCCTGTTTTTATCCTTTTCCTTTACAAGAACATATATCATAGCTACAAGTGAGAAAGCAATAACTATTATATTAAATAAAATCAGCAGTCCCGCTTGAAAGTTAAACTCGTCCGAGAAAGAAAATTCGCCGAACATTGAACATTTTATTGTATACGCAGGAAGATTGTAATTCTCCCACGGCAGACAGTAGGTATTTGACGTCAGCTCTTTAAAATCAATAAACAAAAATCTCTCAAGCAGGCTGTGACTCTCGCTTAGGTTGGGGAGTCCCACTAAAGGCACATATCCAATAGGCTGATTAAGCCTTATATAATTGTATATCGGATGCCATAGTGCAAGCGGCAGACAAATAAGGGCAAAAGCAGCAAACTGTGCGTAAAATCTGCCCTGCTTATAAAATTTTGGTTGTCCGAGCCATTTTATGAGGAACACAGGGCCTACTATAAGGGCGATAGTTCCTACCGAAAGCTTGGTCATCATGCCAAGGCCTATTGACAATGCTATCGGTATTATATTTTTAAATTTAGGATTTTTATACCATTTTATACAGTAAAGCAGTGCTATTACAGTAAACATTATAGACAGCACATCGTTGTTAAGGCTTCCGCTTAATATGAGAAATGTAGGATGAACCGCCATTATCCCGGCGGCTATAAGCAGTGCTCGACCCTTAAGCCCTATCTCATAAAAAATCTTGCAGGCAACAACCATAATCACAAATGAATAAAAGGCTGTAAGCAGCTGTGCTCCCTCATAAGAACGCTCTATGCTAAATCCTATAATCTGTGATATCTTAAGCATGCAGGCCGACAAAAAGTGATGAAGCGGCGGATGATAAAACTGATTGCTGTAATCGTCCGGCAGCTGCCAATCGGTAAATATTTTATAGATATACTCATAATGGCCCTTATCACCCAATTCGTAAAAATCGTGCTGTCGTACGCTGTAAGGAGTGCAGAGCACATAATAAATTCTGAGTATAAGACCTATGAGCAAAATAATCAGCAAAACATGCCTGAGATTTATTTTTTTGCAGTAAAAAGCGGCAGCGGCAAAGGCTGCCAGACTATAAATAATAGCTATGCATATATATTGTACATTTCTCAGGCTGAAATTTTCCGCAGTAGTATCAATAAAAAGATAGATAAATAATAAAACAAGCGCGCCTGCACCATAAATAATCGCACCACTAAATCGCCTGCTTACTGATTTTTCTTCCATAAATACAAGCACGCTCCTTTATAAATCTGTACTCTAATACCGCATTTGCATTAATTAAAACTTTTTGTTAAAAATAAAATTATAAATTTTAAAAAAATCTCAAGCTTAGACTTTTAGGACATTATAACATAAACACAAAAATAAATCACCCAATATTTTGGTCCGGTTTATAATATTTGCTTTAACAAGATTTTTATAGAAAAATAAACATACAAATAATGTAATAAAAACTTAAGCAAAGCAGTTTTTGCGTGTATTCACGAAAAAAATAACCGTTTAAGATTATTATTGCCTTAATACATATTAAAAATAAGCAAATATTAATATCGATAAATGTTTTAGGTAGACTTGCATTTATTTAAATGTAAGTTTTTTATTTATAAGTTAAGGAGACAGATTTATGTTTTGGAATAAATTAAAAAACTCAAAAAGGCTAAAGTCAAAAATTGCTCTGTCGGCGGCATCAATGCTTTCTACCGCCATACTTACAGTGTCATCGGTAATGGGGCAAAATATTTCCGACACCTTTTCTGTTATAAAAGGAGAAAAATTTGAAATTAATAATGTGCTTAAAACATCAGAAAGCCTTGCCGGCGAAAAGGCTATGGAGGTTGACAGTATATTAAACTCGGCTACCTCTTATAGCTCAAATATAAGGCTTTTTGGCATTATACCTATTAAATCGGTTAATGTGGATGTTGTAGAAAAGCAATATGTTGTACCGTGCGGGACGCTGTTCGGGCTTAAAATTTTTACTGACGGTGTACTTGTCGTTGGCATGACGGACGTTGCCACATCAGATGGACTAATAAACCCAGCTGAAAACGCCGGAATTAAAATAGGCGATGTTATTGTATCAATGAACTCAAATAAGGTAAACAGCAGCGATGATGTGGCGAAAGCCGTAGAAAGCTGCAACGGAGAAAATGTGAAGGTAGAAATCAGGCGAAAAAACATGTCATTTGAAGTGGAGATAACTCCGGCTAAGGAAGAGTCAGACGGAGTATATAAAATGGGTCTTTGGGTGAGAGACAGCTCTGCAGGCATAGGCACTTTGACGTTTTATGACCCCGAAACCGGACTGGCTGCTGGGCTCGGACATGCAATATGCGATGTAGATACTGGCGAAATGCTTCCTATAATGTCAGGCGAAATGGTTGAAGCCGAAATATTAGGAATTACTAAAGGCGTAAGCGGCGACCCCGGCGAAATAAGAGGAAAATTTAAAAGCAGCGTAAGTATCGGCCGTCTTATTCAAAATTGTGAAACCGGAGTATATGGTGTTTTAAATGAAATAAAAAATATGGAAACAGTAGAAATCGCTCTAAAGCAGGATGTCGAAAAGGGACCTGCACAGATAATTTCCACCATAGACTCTGAAATTGGTCCAGAATACTTTGACTGTATGATAGAAAAGGTGTATTATAAGGATGAAAGTCCAACTCAAAATATAGTAATAAAAATAACTGATGAAAGACTTTTGGAAAAAACAGGGGGTATAATACAGGGAATGAGCGGCAGCCCTATAATTCAAAATGGAAAACTAGCGGGCGCAGTTACCCATGTGTTTGTCAATGACCCGACAAAAGGCTATGGGATATTTGCAGAAAATATGTATAAAACCGCAAAAAAAGCCGAAACTTCACTATCATCAAATGGAAAATAAAAAATATTTAAAAAAATCTCTGGAAATTATTGATTTTATTTCCAATATATGGTAATATATGGACGTTGAATATACAAATTGTGGAGGTTAAAAATGAAAAATCAATTAAAAGTAGTAATTGCGGATGATTCTACGGAATTTTCACAGGCTTGCGCGAATGCGCTCAGAAGTAGTGGAATGGAAGTAATACGTGTTCCAAAAGATGGGCGCATGCTTCTCAAGATCGTAAAAGAAGAGCGGCCTGATGTGGTGCTTACAGATGTATTTATGTCAAATGTAGATGCGCTGGGAGTTTTAAATGAAATTTTCAGCGACAATGAGTTGGTTCCAAAACCCCAGGTTATGATTATTGCAAGCATTGATAATCCTAAGCTTGAAGAGGAATGTGTAAAGGCCGGCGCCAGCTACTACTTTATTAAGCCTTTTGATATTGATGTTTTTGCCGAGCGTATAATGCAAATAACTGACTGGTCAAAAATAGGAGTAACAAATATAAATAAAAAAGAAATAAAAAGCACTGATGAAAAAATAGATATTATGATAACGATAACTAATATTCTTCATGATATTGGCGTACCTGCACACATAAAGGGATATAATTATCTCAGAGATGCAATTAGTTTATGTATAAAGGACGTACAATTAATCAACTCTATAACAAAGCAGCTTTATCCAACTATAGCAAAAATGTATGATACTACATCTTCACGGGTTGAGCGGGCCATAAGACATGCAATTGAAGTAGCCTGGGATCGTGGAAATGTCGATATACTTAATTCTTATTTTGGATATACTATAAATAACGGCAGGGGTAAGCCTACAAACAGTGAATTTATTGCTATGATATCCGATAAGCTAAGATTAAGACTTAAAGTGTCATAAAAAAAGAACATAAATAAATACAACGACGCAGATTTTTTCTGCGTCGTTGTTTGCTTTTATTCTTTTATAAAATTAAAAAGCGTATTTATTTTTCATCATTTTTTTGAATATATAAATTATGTAATATGTAAATCTATATTTAAAAAATAGTATTGAAAATGATATTCTGGACATTTGCAATATTATAATAACGCTACAAAATTTTAGCATATGAAGCTTTAAAATTGCGCTGCAGATTGTTTAACTAAATTTTTTAACTATTTTCTTAAACCTTTACCGACTGCGCAAAAGTAAAAAATTCATCTTTCACATCATCATAAATATCAGCCGAACATGAAAATTGTATCAGCCAAAAAGCATCACTTCCTTTATAAACACATGCAAAATATTTGAAGTTTCCAAAATCCGTATCCATATTATACTCAAAATATACTATCTCATTTTCTTCTGTTACAGACACATCAAGTCCATTTGACTTTGCTACCAGTTCAGAATATTCTGCGGCGCTTATATCCGGTGACAAACCAGCATCTGACATTGCTGCAAAGCCTTCTTTCTTCACTAATACGACCGCATTTGAAGATTCATAGCAAGCCGTATTATTGCTCTGCTTTTCTTTAAAATCATCTGAAAGTGTTATCGACATTCCGTCCTTTTCAAATGTATGCATTTTTTCAGAACATCCTGAAAATGAATATAACACCGCTAATATAAGCAGCAAAATAGCCGTTTTGACAACTTTTTCAGCCATAATTTACTCCATCCAAATTCTATAATATATATTTTTTATTTCCAATTCATTTTAAAAATTGCCGACATTCGTAATGCCGGCAATTTTTTTAATAACAAATAACTCTAAATTCAAGCTTTCGATGCCTGAAAACACTTTGAATGAGCAGAAAATTATATATAATGTTTTTCTGATATATTCTTAACTTTTGCTGGATGCAAACTGGAATGTATAATTTCGTATATCCTCAAATACATATAAAAAGAAACTCACCGATTTCATTATTATCTAACTACACATAATCCAGTAATGCAGAGAAATCATTAAAGCTCTGTTATTGCCAAACCTGTAATTTAACTCATTTAATCTCTATAGACATGACAAAGATGCAATTAGCTTCCGTGCCAGCAAAATCAAGTATAATTTGATTATAAAAATATAATTAGCAATTTACCATTAAACTCTATTACTTATAGAATTCGCAGAATGCCTTATACATCATATAAATATCAAGCTTTGACGTTGTCTCAAATGGTGAATGCATCGACAGCACCGGTACGCCGATATCAAGCACGTCCATGCCAAGCCTTGCCACAAACATCGATACCGTTCCGCCGCCGCCTAAATCGACCTTGCCAAGCTCGCCCGTCTGCCAAATTACATCTGCCGAGTTCAACATGCGGCTTATTTCACCTATAAACTCCGCCGACGCGTCGGATGTACCGCCCTTTCCCCTTGAGCCGGTGTATTTTGTCAGCACTACACCGTTATTCAGATAAGCACAGTTTTTATGATCCACCACATCCGGGAAGCATGGGTCAAATCCTACATTTACATCGGCCGACAGACACTTTGACGCAGCTATTACGTTATAGCCCTCTCTCCCACCGGATTTTGCAAGGTCAGTTATGAAGTTTTCAAGATAAGCCGCTTTTAAGCCGGTATTTCCGTCGGAACCTATCTCCTCTTTGTCGGTAAGCACGGTTATTATCGTTTTTGCAGGATTTTTACATGCTAATGCTGCCTGCAGCGCCGGATAAGCGCACACCCTGTCATCCTGACCATACGAGCCGATGAGCGACCTGTCAAAGCCGATATCGCGGGCCTTATTAAGTGGTACGGCCTCCAATTCAGCGGTTATAAAATCATACTCCGTAATGCCATACTTATCGTTTAACATTTTAAGTATGTTTATCTTCACAAGCTCGCTTTCATCGTCGCTCTTAAACGGACGGCTGCCTATTAAAATGTTGATTTCCTCGCCCTTTATTCCGTCTGACAGACTGCGTTTCATCTGTTCCACCGCAAGGTGCGGAAGCAAATCGTTTACCACAAAACATGGGTCGCCCTCATCTTCGCCTATATTTATCTCAATTGATGTTCCGTCACTTTTTATTATAACTCCATGCAGAGCCAGCGGCACCGCCGTCCACTGATATTTCTTTATTCCGCCGTAGTAGCATGTCTTAAAATATGCAAAGCCGGTATCTTCATAAAGCGGGTTCTGCTTCATATCAAGGCGCGGAGAATCAATATGCGCAGCGATAACCCTTACACCATTTGCAATGTCCTCACTGCCTATGACAGCCAGCATTACCGCCTTGCCGCGGTTGTTTACATAAACCTTATCTCCGGCACTGTATTTTTTGCCAAATTCATACTCTTTAAATCCGTTTTTCTCCGCTGCCGCAACTGCGTATTTTACCGCCTCACGCTCGGTTTTAGATTTATTGAGGAAATCTTTATAATCCTCGCAAAAATCGTACGCCTTGTTTACCACAGATTCGTCCAGTCGTAAATAAGCATTTTTCTTATCGATAAACAACTTTTCCTTTATTAATTTTGCCTCACTTTTTTCCATTGTTTGTTCCTCCCTTATTTTCTATCTATTTTCAGAGACTTTGCCCCAATATTTAACACAACCTATATTTGTATTATTCTTCCGTTTAATGAGTTTTACGCTTAAGACGGCAAATTATATGAATTATATTTTTTGGCAAACAGTTTATCATATATCCTTTTTACGCTCAAGACTTTGTTTACATAATCATTTGTATCGCCATATGGGATATTGTCCAAGGTTTTACCGTCTGAAGAATACCGAGGGTCGCTCAGCCAGCTGTTAACTGCGCCGCGGCCCGCATGATAAGCCGCAAGCATCTCCCTGTAATTTCCAAACTCGTCGAGATGAAGCCTTAAAAGCGCTGTGCCATATTTTATATTTTGCTCCGGATCATACATATCAGGCAGCTCGCTTCCGCCCTCTACCATTACCAGCCATTCAAGCGTCTCAGGAGTAATCTGCATAAGTCCATGCGCGTCCTTGTGCGACATGGCGTCTTTATTAAATCCGCTTTCACATCTTATTACGGCAAATACGAGCGTCGGCTCCAGCCTGTTTTCACTGCTGTATTTTACCACTAAGTCCTCATATTCGGTCGGATACATTGCTTTATATAATATATTAATGCCGGCTGCGGCTATTATCACAGATAATGTCAGAAGCACGGCCGAAAAAATTGCTTTACCGGCAAGCTTCATCCGCCGCCCTCCTTATTTCGTCTGCAACCTGATTGGCAAGCTCTTCAAGCTCGCTTAAACTGCCGTTATTTTCTATTATTATATCGGCTAAACTTTTATAATAATCAGCGCTGTTCTGTACCGACATGCGCTGCATTGCCGCATCGCTTTCAAGATCATCACGTATAATTATCCTGCCGAGCCTTATATCTTTCTCCGCCACTACCGCCACCGTTTTATCACAGATTATATCTATACCGCTTTCAAAAAGCAGCGGAGCGTCTATCACTGCTATTTTTTCTCCTGCATCACTCAATGCTTTTACCGCGCGGCGGATGCTCATTGTTATAAAAGGATGCGTTATATCGTTAAGCAGCTTGTGCTTTTTTTCATCTGAAAATGCGCGTGAGGCAAGGAGCTTCCTATCAAGTGTGCCGTCAGCTTTAATTATATCGCCGCCAAAGGCCATGCTAAGCTCGGCTAAAGCATAACATCCAGGAGCTGTAATATCTCTTGCCGCTTTGTCAGCATCTATAATCTTTAGCCCGCGGCCGGCAAAAAGCTCTGCTACAGTTGACTTTCCCGCACCTGTCGGACCTGTTAGTCCCACAACATATATATTACTCATTTTATTACCCCTGTTTAATTATATGGATAATATATTATCTATATTTCACCAAATTAAACCTATACTAATTTATTACTTTATCACAGTCTATTACTCTAAAAGACGCCGCCCTTATAAGCCGGTTATACAACGCAAGGCCTATGCCGTCCATATCCGGCAGGCGAATATACGCATTTTTATAGCCGCATTTGTCTATCTCTCTGAGTATATCAAACAGCCGCGCCGCCTGCATAGCATGATTATGTTTGTCGCCTAAGACAAAACAGTCATGCTTTATTCTGCCCGCATCCTCGCTGAAGCATACAACGGCAGTATTATTATCAATCGATGATATAAACCTTTTAAATCCATCATCGCTGCCCTGCACCAATATGACGTCAGCAGATGGTGAATAATGCTTATATTTCATACCCGGCGACGGCGGAGCTTTTCCCTCCTCCGCCTCCTTTAAGACATTCTGTGAAACCTCTGCAGCACCGGCTACAGATGCTATATCGCTTGGAGTAATGGCGCCCGGACGCAGAATTACCGGAATATCGCCTGTTATATCAACCACCGTCGACTCTATTCCCACACTGCAGCTGCCGCCGTCGACTATTAAATCTATTTTGCCGTTTAAATCGTCATAAACATGCTGTGCGGTAGTTGGGCTCGGCTTTCCGGACGTATTTGCCGACGGCGCCGCAATCGGAACGCCTGACTCTTCTATTGTCCTTAAAAATGCGGCGCTTTTCGGCATACGCACGCCTATTGTATCAAGTCCTGCACTCACCGTATCAGGTATAACATCCCTTTTCTGCATTATCATGGTAAGAGGCCCCGGCCAAAATTTTTCACTCAGCTTATATGCAAGCGGCGGAATATCGGCAAGTAAATTTTTCGCCATTTCTATGCCGCTTACATGCACTATAAGCGGATTATCCTGCGGCCGACCCTTTGCAGCAAATATTTTATTAACGGCTTCTTTATCAAGCGCGTTTGCACCAAGTCCATAAACTGTTTCAGTCGGCAGTGCAACAAGACCGCCGCGCCTTATCACTTTTGCTGATAATTTTGCCGCCGCTTCTATTCCCTTTTCGTCTGCAGCCCTGATTATTTTTGTCAGCATCTATCTCATCACTTCATATTATTAGTTTTCCATGATTTTGCAATTTATTTTAAAAAAAATATTAATCTTTATAAGCGGCGAGTGCAATGGCAATGCAGCCTTTTAAAATTATCTAAATTCAGACGCCAAGCATCACCGATACCTAACGCACGGCCTTAAGCTGCCGAGAGCTGAACACGATATGCCTAAAATATGCCGACACGGCGTCTCTTCCCTTTTTCTCCTTTGATGTGCGTCAGCACGACGGCGGCCACAAACACAGCAATTCATCTCTGAGGCCGGCATTTTAAGTGCGAAACAATTTCCGGCGAAAAGTTTTCGTGCGGACAAGGCATAAATTTTGGCCGTACTGCCGTATGGCAAAAATTTTAACGCAATCTGCGAAGAAAAACCGCTGAAAAACATATTCTGTTCGATGTCCGACGGCTTAGTTAAAGCATATTTTCCAGCTGATATATCCGCAAGCTGTACTGTACCGCTTTATAAAATATGCATATATTTAAAGTATAAACTATTCTTCAGACTCCGCCTTAAGCTTTTCCGCACGGTCGGCGGTAACAAGTGCATCAATCAGCTCGTCAAGGTCGCCGTCGAGTATCTGGTCGAGCTTATAGAGCGTAAGTCCTATCCTGTGGTCGGTAACACGGCTCTGAGGATAATTATAGGTACGTATTCGCTCACTGCGGTCGCCAGTGCCAACCTGAAGCTTTCTGCTTTTTGCAATTTCCTCGCTCTGCTCCGACTGCAGCTGCTCATACAGCCTTGACCGCAAAATTTTCATTGCCTTTTCTTTGTTTTTATGTTGACTTCTTTCATCCTGACATTCAACTACTAGTCCGGTAGGTATATGCGTTATCCTAATAGCAGACTCGGTTTTATTAACATGCTGTCCGCCGGCACCACCAGAACGATAAGTGTCTATTTGTAAATCTGCCGGATTTATGTCAACTTCCACCTCTTCAGCTTCCGGCAGTACCGCCACTGTAACAGTAGAGGTGTGAATGCGTCCGGATGCTTCAGTTTCCGGTACGCGCTGAACCCTATGAACGCCGCTCTCAAATTTCAGGCGTGAATATGCACCTTCGCCTTCGATTATAAAACTAACCTCTTTCATTCCACCTATGCCAGTTTCATTTGCGCTCAGCATCTCTACCTTCCATCTCTTTGATTCAGCATACATATTATACATTCTGTATAAAACGCCGGCAAACAGTGCCGCTTCTTCACCGCCAGCGCCGCCGCGTATCTCGACTATTACGTTTTTCTCATCGTTTGGGTCGGTAGGAAGGAGTAAAATTTTTATATCTTCTGTAAGCCGTTCTATTTTAGATTTCGCTTCAGACAGCTCATCTTCAACCATCTGCTTAAAATCCGGGTCCATGCCGCCCTCGCTCAGCAGCTGCGCCGCCTCAGATACGGTATCCTCTGCGGCTCTGTATTCGCGATACTTCTCTATCAGCGGAGTAAGCATTTTATGTTCTTTCATAAGCTTTGTGTATCTTGCCTGGTCATTATATACATCCGGCTCAAGCAGCTGTTTTGATATATCATCATACCGCTTTTCCACCTCTTTTAGCTTTTCTATCATCTATAACGCACTCCTAATTTATTGTTTATACGGATTTATTTCTTCTCCGTCTCTTATTATCCTCTTTATATTTTTTTCGGCGCGCTGCCGCGGAAGCATAATCTCATGCCCGCAGACGGTACATTTTAGTTTAAAATCCATTCCCACCCTCAGGCAATAAAATGTATATGAGCCGCACGGATGCGGCTTTTTCATTTTCAGCACATCATTTACATGTACATCCATAATCTTCCCCCAGACTTTTCCAGTCTAACTTATATTATATTATTATATCAACAAAAAGGCAACACATGTATTTTATTTAAATGCCAGATTAACTATTATTTTTCAATATAAGATAATGCAATGGTATTGGCAGTTCCATTTCATGTATGCTATCCTTTGTACACCATTGCATTTTAATATCCTCCTAACGTGTTTTTGGGCGCAACTGGCAAATAACGCTTTATTTTAACATATTAGGAGTTTTTCCTCTTTCTCGCCGCTTATGCTTTTTCCATCTCCGCCGATATGACGGGTTTTCACATACAATAAAACGGTCTGGCAAAAAACCAGACCGTTATGCTTAATTTCTAAAGCAAAATTACTTAAGCTCAACCTTTGCTCCGACTTCTTCGAGCTTCTTCTTCATTTCCTCAGCGTCGTCCTTAGCTACGCCCTCTTTAACAGCCTTAGGTGCGCCGTCAACAAGAGCCTTTGCCTCAGCAAGGCCAAGACCGGTTATCTCGCGTACAACCTTGATAACCTTAATCTTCTCAGCGCCTACTTCTGCAAGAACTACGTCGAACTCGCTCTTCTCCTCAGCAGCAGCGGCAGCACCGCCAGCAGCAGGAGCAGCAGCTACAGCTACCGGAGCAGCGGCTGACACGCCAAATTCCTCTTCAAGAGCCTTTACAAGCTCTGAAAGCTCAAGTACTGTTAATGATTTTACTTCTTCAATTAAATTTGTTACTTTCTCTGATGCCATGATATGTTAACCTCCAAAATTTTGTTTTATTTTTATTCGCCTTTTTTCGCCGCTATGGCGTTTAAAGCTACAACCAGACCGGTAAGATTTGCATTAAGCGCATATACCAGTCCAGATATAGGTGCATTGAGTCCACCCAGAGCTTTTGCGACAAGCTCTTCTCTCGACGGCAGCTTTGCAAGAGTTTCTATATCCTCTTTTGGTGCATATTTACCGTCTATAAATCCGGCCTTGATATTAAATGTATCGCTCTTTTCAGCATAAGCCGCAAGTATTTTAGCAGCAGCTATATAGTCGCTCTCAGATGTCGCTATAGCCGTTGTGCCGTTCAGATGCTCCTTCATCTCCGGCATATCAATATTGTCAAATGCAAAAGATAAAAGAGAGTTCTTTACAACAGAATATTTAACACCCGCCTCACGCATTTCTTTACGGAGCTTTGTATCATCAGCGACGTTTATGCCCTTATAATCAACAAGAACGCCTGTGCAGGAATTTTTAAGAACTTCAGTAAGTTCTTCAACCGCCTGCTTCTTTGAAGCTAAAATTTTCTCACTTGGCATGTTTTCACCTCCTACACATAAAACTAAATGCCCGCATCCAAATGAGGATACGGGCAGTAATCAACTAAAAACAAATTATGCCAGTTCCTCGGCAGGATTTATGCAATATATGCACCTGCTGTCTTTGGAATGCTTAATTATTTTATCATATTATATTTTACTTGTCAAGCAGCTTATTCCGCCTGCTGGCCGCCTACCCTATTCGGATTTATCTTTATGCCAGGACCCATTGTAGTAGCTATTACGCAGGAACGTATATACTGACCCTTAGATGCTGCCGGCTTTGCCTTTACTATTGCTTCAAGCAATGTGTTGAAGTTCTCCGAAAGCTTTTCCGGTCCAAACGACACCTTGCCTATAGGACAGTGGATTATATTTGTCTTGTCAAGACGATATTCAATCTTACCGGCCTTGGCTTCATTTACCGCGCGGGCAACGTCCGGTGTAACGGTGCCGGCTTTCGGGTTCGGCATAAGTCCGCGAGGACCAAGTATTTTACCAAGACGTCCGACAACACCCATCATATCCGGTGATGCTATTACAACGTCAAAATCCATAAAGTTTTCTTTCTGAATACGCGTTGCAAGCTCCTCAGCACCAACTATTTCAGCGCCGGCTGCTTCAGCTGCTTTCGCAGCGTCGCCCTTAGCAAATACACATACTCTTACACTTTTGCCTGTACCGTTTGGCAGTACAACCGCACCTCTAACCTGCTGGTCAGCATGACGTGAGTCAACGCCTAAACGGACATGTACTTCTACTGTTTCATCAAATTTTGCTGTTTTTGTTTTTACCGCGAGATCAAAAGCTTCAGGTACGTCATACAGCTTCGCACGATCTATAAGCCCTAAGCTCGCATTATATTTCTTACCATGTTTCATTTACATTTACCTCCCAATAGAGTGGTTTTCTCGGATTATTCCTCCCACCCGGGAACAGTTAATCGACTACTTCGACACCCATGCTCCGAGCAGTTCCTGCTACTATTCTCATAGCAGATTCAATATTGGCTGCGTTAAGATCCGGCATTTTCTGCTCCGCAATCTTTTTAACCTGTTCTTTCGTCAGCTTCGCGACCTTAACCTTAT
The DNA here is from genome assembly GCA_904384255.1 of Candidatus Timburyella stercoris. GTDB lineage: Bacteria > Bacillota > Clostridia > Oscillospirales > Acutalibacteraceae > Timburyella > Timburyella stercoris. Next base: position 1,515 of record CAJFJP010000016.1, on the reverse strand, counting down.
TCGGCTGGCCCGAACCGCTCTCGATACCGCATGCCTTCTTTATTAAAACTGCACAGGGCGGCGTCTTTGTTATAAAGGAAAATGTACGGTCGGCATATACCGTTATTACAACCGGTATTATAAGACCTATGTCGTTCTTTGTACGCTCGTTAAATTCCTTCGTAAACGCCACAATGTTTACGCCGTGCTGACCCAGCGCCGGACCTACCGGCGGCGCCGGTGTCGCCTTTCCGGCCGGTATCTGCAATTTGATGTAGCCCACTACTTTTTGAGCCATAGTTTGCACCTCCGATTATATGTGGTTAAGCGAAACGGCACTTACCGTTCCTCCCATCTGCCGGCACATTTCGTGCCACTATACGGCTTCTGCCGTATATATCAAACCCTAAAGGGTTTTAAACTAAACTGTTTCTACCTGGTCAAATTCAAGTTCAACCGGTGTCTCGCGTCCAAACATGGAGATTATTACCTGTACGCTGTTTTTAGACATATCTATGCTGTCTATTATTCCAATAAATCCCTCCAGCGGACCGTCTATTATCTTCACATTATCGCCTACGTTATATCCTACTTCTACCGTATGCTTCTCTACTCCCAGCGCCTCTACTTCCTTGTCAGTCAGAGGTACCGGCTTTGACGATGACGGCCCAACAAATCCTGTTACTCCGCGGACATTTCGAACCACGTACCATGAGTCATCCGTCATTATCATCTTCACAAGAACATAGCCGGGGAATATTTTGCGCTCTACCTCGCGCTTTTTATTGTCCTGTATTTCCGTTACTGTTTCTGTCGGAACCTTAATATCAAATATTAAATCCTCCAGCTTGCGGTTCTCCACTATCGTTTCAAGATTAGTAGCCACCTTGTTTTCGTAACCGGAATATGTGTGGACAACATACCATTTTGCTTCTTGAGACATCTATCTTCCCCCAAATTGTAAGATAGTTAGCTGTAAATTACATTAAGCAGCGATGCAAGGCCAAAGTCTATAAGCCAAATAAATCCGCCTATTATCAGACACATAAGTAATACTACCGTAACGTTCTTTATAAGCGTCTTTTTTGTCGGCCATACTACCTTCTTTATCTCGCTTTTTAAATCTCTTAAGTAACGTCCAATCCTGACTAATATCGTTTTCTTGGCGCCTTTTGATTCAGCTACCTCAACATGATCGGCAATAAGCAGAGACGCTACACCGGCAACCGCGCCTACAAAAAGTACAATCAGTGCTATTATCGGATAAATTGTGTAGCTGACACCCGTTGAGGTAAGCACAAACGGACGATAGTCAACGAATTTAACAGCGTTGCTGAGCACATACACTAAAAGCGCTATTGCTGCTACCAACTCAAATGCCGGAGCTGCATACTTCGTGCCCTTGAACTTGAAAGACAACGCCGCCATAAGTACACCCAAAGCCGAAAGTATAAAGGCAAATGTAAAGTACATCGATTTATACAGCGTCAGTGTCTCGCCAGCCATATCATAACTGCCGCCAAACGACAACTGCGC
>CAJFJP010000015.1 GCA_904384255.1 Candidatus Timburyella stercoris | reverse complement strand
GAGCAGTTTGAGATGCGCACGCATAAGAGATTAATTGATATTTTACGCCCATCAAACAAGACCGTTGAGGTTCTGACAGGTTTAGAGCTTCCGGCCGGCGTAGAAATAGAAATGAAGCTGTAATTTCTGCGGCTTCAGGTCAAGTTGGCAAACGCCAACCAATAACCAAAGGAGGAAAGGATTATGCAGAAGAGCATAATAGGCAAAAAACTCGGCATGACTCAAATCTTTGACGAGAACGGCAAATTTATTCCTGTTACCGTCATAGAAGCCGGACCGTGTGTAGTCGTTCAGAAGAAGACTATGGAAAAAGACGGGTATGAGTCGGTACAGATAGGATACGGCGACATGAAGGCTGATAAGGTTAAGAAGCCTTTAAAGGGCCATTTTGCCAAGGCTGACGTAGCGCCGAAGCGTGTACTGAGAGAGTTCAGATATGACGATTTATCTGCTCTTAATGTAGGCGATCTTATAAAGGCGGACATCTTTGCAGAGGGCGATCGCGTTGATGTCGTTGGACGCAGCAAAGGTAAAGGCTACGCCGGCGTTATCAAAAGATGGAACTTTGCAAGGCTTAAGGAATCGCATGGTACCGGCCCGGTTGCCAGAAAGGGCGGTTCTATAGGTATGAACAGCACGCCGTCCCGCGTGTTCAAGGGCAAGAAGATGTCCGGACACCTTGGAAACGAGCGTGTGACAGTACAAAATCTTGATGTAGTCAAGGTAGACGCTGAGAACAACATTATAGCCGTTAAAGGCGCCGTTCCCGGCCCTAAGGGCGGCATAGTTGTAATATCTGACAGCGTTAAGAGAGCGTAAGGGAAGGAGAGTATACAATGCCTAATGTAGCAGTAATGGATATGGCGGGCAAAAAGGTTGAGGAAATTACCCTTAGCGATGCCGTGTTCGGCATAGAGCCCAACGCAGCGGTAATGCACATGGCTGTTGTCACTTACCTGGCTAACCAGCGCTCTGGGACGCAGTCGACGCTTACAAGGTCCGAAGTAGCCGGCGGCGGCAGAAAGCCGTGGAGGCAGAAGGGCACTGGCCACGCAAGGCAGGGTTCGATAAGGGCTCCGCAGTGGCAGCACGGCGGTATAGCTTTAGGCCCGAAGCCGAGAAGCTATCGCTTAGATATGAATAAAAAGCAGAAGCAGCTTGCAATTAAATCTGCGCTGTCTGACAAGGTTCTTACCAACGACCTTATAGTGCTTAACGAGCTTGTAGCTGATGATTATAAGACAAAGCTTATAGCAGCCATGCTCAGTGCACTCGGCGCCGGCAAGAAAGTCCTTATAGTTTTGGACAGCAACGACAAGAAAGCTGTATACAGCGCACGTAATATAGAGGGCGTTAAGGTTGCTCAGGCAAACACAATAAACACCTACGACATAATAAACGCCGATACTCTTATTATAGTGAAGAACGCTGTCGCTATGATTGAGGAGGTATATGCCCAATGAAAATAGCACAGGATATTGTAATATCGCCTGTTATAACTGAAAAGACGATGGGCACAGCCGATCAGAGAAAATACACCTTTAAAGTTGCGAAGGACGCCAACAAGGTAGAGATAGCTAAGGCTGTTGAAACACTTTTTGACGTAAAGGTAGAAAAGGTAAATACAGCGAATGTTCGCGGACAGAAGCGCCGCATGGGCCGCAACGAGGGCTACACAGCCAGCTGGAAGAAGGCCACTGTAACGCTTACTGAGGACTCCAAGAAGATAGAGTTCTTTGAGAGCATGATGTAATTTGCCTATGAGGCACATATGGGGTAGGGCATGCCCCGCAAAGCCAATAAGAGGAGAGTGAATCCGAATGCCAGTTAAACATTACAAGCCGACGACTCCCGGCAGAAGAGGGATGTCGGTTATCGATTATTCCGGCCTGTCAAAGACCGGACCGGAGAGAAGCCTGCTGCAGCCGCTTAAAAAGAATTCCGGCCGCAACAGCTACGGCAGAATAACCGTTCGTCATCGCGGCGGCGGAAATCGCCGTAAGTACAGAGTTATAGACTTTAAGAGACTTAAGTTCGATGTGCCGGCCAAGGTATTAACAATAGAATACGACCCGAACCGCACAGCGCACATTGCTCTTATACAGTATGAAGACGGCGAGAAGAGCTACATTTTAGCCCCGAACGGCCTGAAGGTTGGCGACACCGTTATAAACGGACCGGGACATGATATCGTGACCGGCAACGCCATGCCGCTTAGTGCCATTCCGACAGGTACTTTCGTACACAATGTCGAGCTTCATCCCGGCAAGGGCGGCCAGCTGGCTCGCAGCGCCGGCAACATGGCTCAGCTCATGGCTAAGGAAGGCAAGCTTGCCCTCCTAAGACTGCCGTCGGGCGAGCTTAGAAATGTTCCCGACAACTGCATGGCGACAATAGGCCAGGTCGGCAACATAGAGAAGGAAAATGCAAGCCTCGGCAAAGCCGGCCGCAAGCGTCACATGGGCATAAGGCCTACTGTGCGCGGCTCGGTCATGAACCCGGTTGACCACCCGCACGGCGGTGGTGAGGGCAAGTCCCCGATAGGACGTCCCGGCCCTGTAACACCGTGGGGCAAGCCGGCGCTTGGATATAAGACCCGCAAGAATCATAAGCAGTCAGATAAGCTTATAGTAAAACGTCGCGGCACTAAATAGTCGAAGGGAGGAACCGAGTAATGGGAAGAAGTGTTAAAAAGGGACCATATGTACAACCTGTACTTTTAAAGCGTGTTCAGGAAATGAACAAGAGCGGAGAAAAGCGCGTGCTCAAGACTTGGAGCCGCTCATCTACCATATTCCCTGATTTTGTCGGTCATACCTTCGCGGTACACGACGGACGCAAGCATGTTCCGGTATATGTAACGGAAGATATGGTAGGCCATAAGCTGGGCGAATTTGCTCCGACAAGGACCTTTAAGGGCCATGCGGGCGCTAAGACGACAGCCGCCAAAAAATAAACAGGCGTAGAAAGGAGAGTTTAGACTATGGAATCAAAAGCGGTTCTGACATATGCGCGTATATCGCCCCGCAAAGTACAGATAGTGCTGGACCTTATACGCAATCAGCCGGCGGACAAAGCCATGGCAATACTCAAACATACGCCTAAGGCTGCGTGCGAGTATTTAATAAAGCTTTTAAAATCCGCAATGGCGAATGCCGAGAACAATCACAATATGGATGTGTCGAGGCTTTATGTGGCGTATTGCCACGTTGGCCCGGGTCCGATACTCAAGAGGATACGTCCAAGGGCGCACGGACGCGCATACCGTATAAACAAAAGGACATCTCACATCACCCTTGTGCTAAGGGAAATGGAAGAATCTGTATGAGGAGGAAAATAGATGGGCCAGAAAGTTAACCCGCACGGTTTACGCGTAGGCGTCATAAAAAACTGGGACTCACGCTGGTTTGCGAAGAAAAACGAATTCGGCGACACCCTGGTAGAAGACTATAATCTGCGCAAGATGCTGAAAAAAGACCTTTACGGCGCCGGCGTACCGAAGATAGAAATTGAGCGTGCCGCATCCCGCGTACGCATCTTTATTCACTGCGCGAAGCCCGGTATGGTAATAGGCCGCAACGGCGCTGAGATTGAAAAGATTAAGGCAAAGTGCGAAAAGATGCTTAACAAGCCGGTATCGATAAACATTGTCGAGGTAAAAAGCCCCGACCTTAACGCTCAGCTTGTAGCGGAGAATATAGCCGCACAGCTTGAGAGGCGTATATCCTTCCGCCGCGCAATGAAGCAGGCCATAGGCCGTGCTATGAAGCTCGGCGCAAAGGGTATAAAGACACAGGTATCAGGCCGTCTCGGCGGCGCTGAAATAGCCAGAACAGAACATTATCACGAGGGAACGATCCCTCTGCAGACACTGAGGGCTGACATAGACTACGGATTTGCTGAGGCAAATACGACTTACGGCCGCATAGGCGTAAAGACCTGGATATACAGGGGCGAGCTTCTGCAGGACGTAAGACGGCCTTCACGCAGGGAAGGAGGCAAACGCAATGCTGCTCCCAAAGCGCGTTAAATACCGCAGGGTCCAGAGAGGCCGCATGAAGGGCAAGGCGACCCGCGGAAACACAATAACCTATGGCGAGTACGGCCTGCAGGCACTTGAGCCGGCATGGATATCATCCGCACAGATAGAGGCGGCCCGTGTTGCCATGACACGTTACATCAAGCGCGGCGGTCAGGTATGGATAAAGATATTCCCTGACAAGCCGATTACGCAGAAGCCTGCCGAGACCCGCATGGGTTCCGGTAAAGGTTCGCCGGAATACTGGGTGGCGGTAGTAAAGCCGGGCCGCGTTATGTTTGAACTCGGCGGCGTCAGCGAGGACTTAGCCCGCGAGGCTATGAGACTTGCAGCCCACAAGCTGCCTATAAAATGCAAATTTGTAAAGAAGCAAGACGAGACGGGTGGTGAGCAATAATGAAAGCTAAGGATTTAAAGACAAAATCTGCCGAAGAGCTGAACAAGCAGCTTATAGACCTCAAGGATGAGCTTTTTAAACTTAGGTTCCAGCATGCCATCAACCAGCTTGAAAACCCTATGCGCATCAAAGCCGTTAAAAAGGATATTGCTCGTGTGAAGACTATACTCAGAGAGCAGGAACTTAACGGCGCTGAATCGTAAGAAAGTGAGGGCATGTAAGTGAGTGACAGAAATCTCAGAAAGCAGAGAGTAGGCCGCGTTGTAAGCGACAAGATGGATAAAACCGTAGTAGTTGCTATAGAAGACAGCAGAAGGCACCCTCTGTATAAAAAGATAATCAGAAATACGGTCAGGATAAAGGCCCACGACGAGAAGAACGAGTGCGGCATAGGCGACCGTGTTCAGGTGATGGAAACACGTCCTCTCTCAAAGGACAAGAGATGGCGCGTAGTAAATATTATCGAGAAGGCAAAATAAGCCTGAACAAAGGAGGAAGACACTGTGGTACAGCAGCAGAGTTACCTCAAAGTGGCGGACAACACCGGCGCGAAGGAAATTATGTGCATTCGCGTGCTTGGCGGTTCCGGCAGGAGGTATGCAGGTATCGGTGATGTTATCATCGCATCTGTAAAAAAGGCAGCGCCGGGCGGCGCGGTCAAAAAGGGCGATGTTGTCAAAGCTGTCGTAGTGCGCTCGGTTCGAGGCATTAGGCGCGATGACGGCACATATATAAGATTTGATGATAATGCCGCCGTTATTATAAGAGAAGACAAAAATCCCAGAGGTACCCGTATCTTTGGCCCAGTCGCAAGAGAACTGAGAGAGAAAGATTACACAAAAATACTCTCTCTTGCTCCTGAAGTGCTTTAAGGAGGTACGAGTATGAAAAACAAGTTAAATATAAAAAATGGCGATACCGTTATGATAATGACAGGCGACAAGGACACAAACCGCGGCAAGACCGGCAAGGTCATCGGCGTAAGCCCGAAAGAGGGCAAGGTCATTGTCGAGGGGCGCAACATGGTATCAAAGCATGTAAAGCCGCGCAAGGCGGGCGACCCATCCGGCATAGTAAAGGCAGAGAGCGCCATATATGCATGCAAGGTGCAGATAGTATGCCCCAAATGCAACAAACCGACGCGTGTCGGCAAGAAAATAAACGAAGATGGTACAAAGGACCGCATATGCAAAAAGTGCGGCGCTACACTGTAAGCAGAGGAGGAAACATGACATGTCAAGGCTTAGGGATTATTATATGAACGAAGCCGCACCAGCATTGATGAAGAAATTCTCATACAAGAGTGTTATGCAGATTCCGAAGCTCGATAAGGTAATCATCAATGTATCATGTGGCGAAGCAAAAGACAATTCAAAGGTTATGGATGCCATATTAAACGACCTCAGTGTAATAACCGGCCAGCGTCCTGTAATATGTAAGGCAAAAAAGTCGGTAGCTAACTTCAAGCTGAGGGAAGGTCACCCGATAGGCGCAAAGGTAACGCTGCGCGGCGACCGTATGTACGATTTTGTCGACAGGCTGTTCTCGCTCGCCCTTCCGAGGGTTAGGGACTTCAGAGGAATAAATCCGAACTCCTTTGACGGAAGAGGAAATTACTCAATGGGTCTTAAAGAGCAGCTTATTTTCCCGGAAATAGATTTTGACAAGATAGACAAGATACGCGGCATGGACATAAACTTCGTAACGACAGCGAAGTCGGACGAAGAGTGCAAAGAGCTGCTCACGATGCTGGGCGCTCCGTTTTCAAAGTAAGGAGGCGAAGATATGGCAAAGACATCTATGAAGATTAAACAGAAGAGACCGGCAAAGTTCTCTACAAGGGAGTACAACCGCTGCAAAATATGCGGCCGCCCGCACGCTTATCTTCGCAAATACGGTATATGCCGCATTTGTTTCAGAGAGCTTGCATACAAAGGTGAAATTCCCGGCGTAAAGAAGGCAAGCTGGTAAAAAGCATACGCAAAGGAGGTTAATGGCATGCAGATAACCGATACTATAGCCGATATGCTGACAAGAATACGCAATGCGAATTCTGCAAGGCACGAATCGGTTGATATACCCGCCTCAAACATGAAGAAGGCGATAGCGCAGATTCTGCTCGATGAAGGCTATATAAAGAGCTTCAGCGTCATAGAAGACGGCAAGCAGGGCATAATCCGCGTCGTACTTAAGTACGGAGAGAACAAGACACAGGCCATAACAGGGCTAAGAAGGGTTTCGAAGCCCGGATTGCGCATATACACCGATGTTGAAAATATGCCTAAGGTTCTTAAAGGACTTGGCATAGCAATCCTTTCTACATCGAAGGGTATTATGACAGACAAGCAGGCTCGCCGCGAGAATGTAGGCGGCGAAGTACTTGCATTTGTATGGTAAGGGGGATTTTACATGTCGAGAATAGGTAGAAAACCCGTAGCTATACCTGCAGGTGTGGATGTAAAGCTCAATGGCCATGAAATGACGGTAAAGGGTCCCAAGGGCACGCTTACGCAGACATTTCATGAGAATATGATAATTGAAGTAACCAAGGAAGAGATTACGGTTAAGCGTCCTGATGATGAAAAGGAAAACCGCGCTCTGCATGGACTTACCCGCACACTCATAGCGAATATGGTAGAAGGCGTGACGAACGGCTACTCCAAGGCGCTGGAAATACAGGGCGTAGGTTATCGTGCACAAAAGCAGGGCAAAAATCTTGTTATGAACCTTGGATATTCACATCAGGTAATAGTTCCGGAAATTCCAGGAATAACAATAGACGTCCCGGCGGCAAACCAAATAGTAATATCCGGACCGGATAAGCAGATGGTAGGACAGTTTGCATCAGAAGTACGCGGCAAGCGTCCGCCGGAGCCGTATAAGGGCAAGGGTATCCGCTATGTTGGCGAACATGTCCGCCGCAAAGAGGGCAAAGCAGCTAAGAAGTAAGGAGTGAATTTAAATGGTAACAAGGACTGATTCCAACAAGTCTCGTCAGAAGAGGCATACGCGTGTCCGCGCAAAGATTACCGGCACGTCAGAGCGTCCGCGCCTGAATGTTTTTCGCTCCGAGGCGCATATATATGCCCAGATAATAGATGACGTAAAGGGAGTAACTCTTTGCAGCGCATCATCGGTAGAAAAAGATTTTGACGGCAAAGGCTCAAATAAAGAAGGTGCACGCAAGGTCGGCGCGAAGATAGCCGCGCGTGCAGCTGAAAAAGGCATAACAGAAGTAGTATTCGACAGGGGCGGATACATTTATCACGGCCGCGTCAAGGAGCTGGCCGAAGGCGCCCGTGAGGGCGGACTCAAGTTCTGATAAAGGAGGAGATTACTTTTGGCTAACATTGACGCAACAGCAGTACAGGAATTAGAAGAGCGCGTAGTATCCATAAACCGTGTTGCTAAAACGGTTAAGGGCGGACGCATATTCAAGTTTTCGGCTCTGGTAGTTGTCGGCGACCGTGAAGGCAAAGTAGGCTTTGGACTTGGCAAAGCATCAGAGGTTCCGGACGCTATACGCAAGGGCATAGAAGAAGCAAAGAAAAACATGATAACGGTGTCTTTAAAGGGCACTACGATACCTCACGAAGTAACGGGCGAGTTTGGCGCAGCTTCTGTTCTGCTCAAACCGGCTGTTGAAGGTACCGGCGTTATCGCTGGCGGTCCGGTGCGTGCCGTACTTGAGTGTGCAGGCATAAAGGACATTCGTTCAAAGGCGCTGCGCTCAAACAACCCGAACAATGTTGTAAGGGCCACGGTAAAAGGTCTTGCATCTCTGCGCAATGCGGAGCAGGTAGCGGCTATTCGCGGCAAGACAGTAAAAGAAATATTAGTATAGAAGGGGGAGCAGTGAAATGCCGACCAAAAAAGCAAGCGAGAAGTCAGGCAGCGTAAAAGTAAGGCTTGTAAAAAGTCTTATAGGCTCTGGCGAGAAGCAGATAGCTACTGCAAAAGCTCTTGGACTGCATAAAATAGGTGATGAAACTGTTCAGCCCAATAATATGCAGACACAAGGCAAAATAAAGAAAATATGCCACCTCGTAGAGGTAACCGAAGCGTAAGCAAGGAGGTGCAAGCTATGAAAATACATGAACTTTCTCCAGTTCCGGGTTCAAACAGGCCGAGCAAGCGCATAGGTCGTGGTGCTGGTTCAGGTCAGGGCAAGACGGCCGGCAAGGGACATAAGGGCCAGAAGGCACGCTCGGGCGGCAGCATAAGACCGGGTTTTGAAGGCGGTCAGATGCCGTTTTACATGAGATCGCCGAAAAGAGGGTTTAACAATATCTTTGCAAAGAAATATACGGCTATTAACGTATCTGCGCTTAATGTGTTTGAAGACGGTGCCGTTATTGATGCACAGTCCTTAATGGAAAAAGGTATTATTAAAAAGTCTTTAGACGGGGTAAAAATAATAGGCAACGGTGATGTTACAAAGAAATTTACTGTCAAAGCCACATCTTTTTCCGAGTCTGCAAAACAGAAGATAGAGGCGGCAGGCGGTAAAGCGGAGGTGCTGTAAATGTTACAGACGCTGAAAAATGCATGGAAATTAGTTGACCTCCGAAAAAAGATATTATTTACACTGTTTATAATAGTTATATTCAGGATAGGTTCGCACATACCGGTTCCGTTTGTAGATGTTGACGCTTTAAGCAGCAGCACGGCAACCGGCGGTGACTTTTTCAGCTATTTGAATATACTGACCGGCGGTGCTATGAACTACGGCGCACTATTTGCTATGTCGGTAACGCCATACATCAATGCTTCTATTATAATACAGCTGTTGGGTGTAGCAATTCCGGCGCTTGATCGTCTCAGAAAAGAGGGCGAAGAGGGTCAGAAAAAGCTGTCAATGATAACACGAATAGTTGCTATGGCAATAGCGCTTTTACAGGGCTTTGGATATTTCATGATGCTGAGCAATTCAGGATATCTCAACATAGGCAGCAGCTGGTTTGACCTAATATTTGCCGGAATAGTAATAGTTGCAAGTTTCACTGCTGGTTCGGCATTGATAATGTGGTTGGGCGAGCAGATAGACAACCGTGGTGTTGGCAACGGGATATCTATTATACTTTTTGCAGGTATTTTGTCACGTGCGCCGCAAGCATTTGCCGCGTTATGGAGCTATTTCTTCGATTACCACATGTATATTCCAGTAATAGCGATAATTTTAGTATTCTTTGCGGTCATAGTGTTTATCGTATTTATGACGGACGGCGAACGCCGTATACCTGTGCAGTATGCAAAGAGAGTTGTCGGACGCAAGATGTACGGCGGACAAAGCTCGCATATACCAATAAAGGTAAATATGTCGGGCGTTATGCCGATAATCTTTGCCAGCTCGATACTCGCATTGCCGAGCACAATACTTTCGTTTATGAGCAACACCGAAAGCACGATGTACAGACTGCTTTCAGTAATGGGCTACAGAAGCGTATTTTATGCAATAGTATATTTACTGCTCATTATAGGTTTTGCATATTTCTATGTACAAATCCAATACAATCCGATAGAGATGGCGAACAACCTTCGCAAGAACAACGGCGCCATACCGGGCTACAGACCCGGTAAGCCGACCTCAGACTTTATAGCCAAGATACTTTCAAAGATAACACTGGTGGGTGCATTATTCCTTGGAGTTATTGCTGTACTGCCTATAATAATAGGTTCGGTCGGCGGCATAAATGTGTCGCTTGGCGGTACGTCGATACTTATAGTCGTAGGCGTTGCGCTTGATACGGTAAATCAGCTTGAATCTCAAATGCTGATGAGGCATTATAAAGGTTTCTTGGATTAGTCTGAAGGGGAAAGGTTTTATGAATCTTATACTTTTGGGCGCGCCGGGCGCCGGTAAGGGGACGCAGGCCGATGCGATACGTGATGCGTTTTCCATACCGGCAATATCGACCGGTAACCTGCTGAGAGAGGGAATAAAAAAAGGCACTTCGGCAGGGCTAAAAGCTAAGGACTATATGGATGCAGGGCAGTTAGTTCCAGATGATATAGTTATAGACGTGCTCAAAGAGAGAATATTGCAGGATGACTGCAAAAACGGTTTCATTCTTGATGGCTTTCCAAGGTCTATACCTCAGGCTCAGGCATTGGAAAAAATGGGCGTAAAAATAGACAAAGTTATATCAATAGAGGTTGAGGACGGCGAGATAGTACGCCGTATATCCGGCAGGCGGGTTTGCTCCGCCTGCGGGACCTCTTATCATATAACTGATAACAAGCCAAAAAAGGAAAACATCTGCGACAAATGTGGTGGTAAGCTTATTATTCGCGATGATGATACCGAGGAAACAATAAAGAACCGGCTTGAGGTATATCATAATCGGACAGAGCCGCTTAAATCTTTTTATAAAGAAGAAGGCAAACTGATTATTGTGATAGGACAAAAGGATGTTAAGGACACAACAAGACTTACTCTAAAAGCCCTGGAAGGCTGAGAAAAATGATAATAATAAAGAATGAAAGAGAAATAGAGGCAATGAAAGAGGCCTGCCGTATATCGGCCGGTGCGCTGAAGCTGGCGGGCGAGGCTGTGGAACCGGGTGTTACTACAGCTGAAATTGACAAACTGGCATATGAATATATAAAAAGTCAGGGAGCCGAGCCGAACTTTCTCGGATATGGCGGATTTCCGGGTACAGCGTGTATATCTATAAATAATGAAGTAATACATGGTATACCCGGTCACCGCAAAATCAAAAACGGCGATATAGTCTCAATAGATCTTGGCGCTAAAATAGGCGGTTACAATGGCGACAATGCTGCCACATTTGCTGCCGGTGACGTATCGGAAGAAGCCAAGCGGCTTATGGAAGCTACAGAACAGAGTCTGTATGAGGGCATAAAAAAAGCGGTAGCCGGCAACAGAATAGGGGATATATCCTATGCTGTACAGCAATATGTTGAGGCGCGCGGTTACTCGGTGGTACGAGAATATGTCGGCCACGGCGTAGGTGCGAGCCTGCATGAGGAGCCGGAGGTTCCCAACTTTGGCCGGCCATCGCACGGGCCAAGACTGATACCGGGCATGACATTGGCGATTGAGCCGATGGTAAATCTCGGCGGACCGGAGGTTAAAGTGCTTAAAGACAAATGGACAGTAGTGACCAGAGATGGGCTGCTGTCGGCACATTTTGAGCACTCTGTACTAATAACGTCAGATGGTCCGGTGATACTTACGCAGCCCTGATATGGAGGAAAGACATGGAGCTGTACAGAGGTTGCGTAGTAAAAATCAGAGCAGGCCGCGATGCTGATACATTTATGGCGGTAGCTGATTTTGACAACAGCCGGGTATATTTAGTAAATGGCAAGGACAGATGTCTTAATAAACCAAAGTCAAAAAATTATAAGCATATAACGCTTACAAAGATGGTTTTGGATGAAGAGACGATGTCGGCCGATAAAAAGATAAAGAGGAAATTGCGAGAAATAGCAAAAGAGCAGACGCCTGAAGGAGGTATTTGATTGTCAAAACAAGATATGATTGAAGTAGAGGGCACAGTAACAGAAGCGTTGCCCAATGCGACATTTAAAGTAGAGATAGGTAACGGTCATACCATTTTGGCGCATATATCGGGCAAGCTGCGAATGAATTTTATCCGCATACTGCCCGGCGATAAGGTAACGGTAGAGATGTCGCCATATGATCTAACAAAGGGGCGCATTACGTGGAGGTCGAAATAAGATTCTGCGTATTGTAAAATATAACTGCTGAGAAGTGGAGGTTAAGGTTATGAAAGTCAGACCTTCTGTCAAAAAGATATGTGATAAATGCAAAATAATTAAACGCAAGGGCCGCGTAATGGTAATATGCGAGAACCCGAAACACAAACAGCGCCAGGGATAATCTGGCAGCCTAATTAATGGAGGTGCAAAAATGGCACGAATTGCTGGTGTTGACCTGCCGAGAGAAAAACGAATAGAGGCAGGCCTGACTTACATCTATGGAATAGGAGCAACAACGTCAAAAAAGATATTGGCGGAAACAGGTATTAATCCCGACACAAGGGTAAAGGATTTGACTGAGGACGACGTATCTAAGCTGCGTGATTATATTGACAAGAATCTGCAGATAGAAGGCGACCTCCGCCGCGCAGTAGCTTTCGATATCAAGCGTCTCATAGAAATTGGCTGTTACCGTGGGACACGCCACCGCAAGAATTTGCCGGTTAGGGGACAGCGCTCAAAGACTAATGCGAGAACACGCAAGGGTCCGAGAAAGACTATTGCAAACAAGAAAAAGTAATTAAATATTTTCTTATAGGAAATGGAGGTCATGAGTTTAAATGGCTACTACAACAAAGGGCAAAAAGGTAGTTACCCGCCGCCGCAGAGAGAAGAAGAATATAGAGCGCGGAGCAGCGCACATTCAGTCATCATTTAACAATACTATAGTAACAATAAGTGATATGCAGGGCAATGTAATATCATGGGCGTCAGCCGGCGGATTAGGTTTCAGAGGTTCAAGGAAATCCACGCCGTTTGCGGCGCAGTCGGCTGCTGAGACGGCTGCAAAGGCAGCGATGGAGCACGGGCTCAAGACGGTTGAGGTATATGTAAAGGGTCCGGGTTCAGGACGTGAGGCGGCAATACGTGCACTTCAGTCTGCAGGACTTGAAGTAAGCATGATAAAGGATGTTACTCCGATACCGCATAACGGCTGCCGTCCGCCGAAGCGCAGACGCGTATAATTACCGTTAGTTTAAATGCAATAACGGCAGTATTACCCAGAATCTGTCGTAATAATTCGACAAGGAGGGTTTTAAGTGATAGAAATAGAAAAGCCCAGAATAGAAGCTGAAGAGTTATCTGCTGACGGCAAATATGGCAGGTTTGTCGTAGAGCCGCTGGAGCGCGGATATGGCACTACACTTGGCAACAGTTTAAGGCGTGTTTTGCTTTCCTCAATGCCGGGCGTAGCGGTCACGGCCATAAAAGTGGATTCAGTTGTACATGAATTTTCCACTTTGCCGGGTGTTAAGGAAGACATGACAGAGATAGTCCTGAATATAAAGAGTCTTACGGCAAAGATGCACGGCGATGGACCAAAAACGGTGTTTATTGAGGCGGATGGTCCATGCGAGGTTAAGGCGGAGAATATAAAGGCTGACTCTGAAGTAGAGATAATAAATCCCGACCTTCACATAGCGACATTAGCTGAGGGTGGAAAGCTTTATATGGAGCTTACGCTCAGCAAGGGCAGGGGATATGTACCAGCAGAGAAAAACAAGCAGATATACAATGCCATTGGTGTAATACCGGTAGACTCTATATACACGCCGGTGTCAAAGGTAAATTATACGGTAGAAAACACCCGTGTTGGTCAAGTGACAGACTTTGATAAGCTTACGCTTGAAGTTTGGACCAATGGGACTATAACGGCGCAGGAAGTAGTATCGCTTGGCGCTAAAGTTCTTATTGAGCATCTGAATCTTTTTGTAGATCTTTCAGGTGACGCATATAACGGCGAGATAATGGTGGAAAAAGACGACAAGAGCAAGGAAAAAGTTCTTGAAATGACGATAGAGGAACTTGACTTGTCGGTAAGAAGCTTTAACTGCCTGAAGCGCGCCGGAATAAATACGGTAGAAGATCTGATAAACAAGAGTGAAGAGGACATGATGAAGGTGAGAAATCTCGGCCGCAAATCGCTGGAAGAGGTAGTATCAAAATTGGAGTTTTTAGGTCTCAGCCTTCGTTCAGATGATGAATAAAAAATCTTAGAGAAACCTTTATTGAAAAGGAGTGAATATAATGCCCGGTACAAGAAAGCTTGGCAGGACAACTGACCACAGGCTGGCAATGCTCAGGGGAATGGTGACATATCTGCTGGAGAACGGCAGAATAGAGACTACCTATACAAGAGCAAAAGAAGTACAGTCAATGACAGAAAAGTATATAACCTTAGCTAAAGAGAACACTCTTCATAATAAGAGGCAGGCATTGTCTTTTGTAACGAAAGAGGATGTAGTAAAGAAGCTGTTTGACGAGATAGCACCGTCATATGCAGAGCGCAACGGCGGATATACAAGAGTAACTAGAATAGGTCCACGTCGCGGTGACGGGGCTGAAATGGCGGTTATTGAGCTTGTAAAATAAATATAATTGTTTACAAATAAAATGTCCCTGTATGAAAGTACAGGGACATTTTATTTGTAATTTTCGGAACAAATTAATCAAACAAAGTACATAGCTGTAGCAGTTGGCAGACTGGTGTTTCAAGCTAGTGATTAAAAGCAAAAGTATTCATGTTATGGATACAAAATTTAGGTTTATTTAGCTTGGTAAATGCGGCAAAAACTATTATTAGCATTTATAAACTGAAGCAGATAATTTAATTTTAACCTGGAAGAGATATGAATACTTTATAATTACATTAATGAATAAAAAATGTATAGACATTTCATTGCTATTGAAACTCAATTGCAAATTTTTAATGATAAATAAATGTGTTATGTATGTTATTTTATAATTTATACTTTTCTGATTTATAAAATTTTTATTACAAGTCCTGTATGCATTAGAATGGAACATTAAAATAATATAATAACATAATCTGCAAAGTTAAAAGTTCTGAAAATTTTAATTAATAAACCCAACAATTAATTTTTTATAAAGTGAAATAAAAAACCGCCGGAAAAATCCGACGGCTTTTTTTATAAATTTTAAGCGATTAATAAAATCTTATTTATACCACTGGAAAAGCAGTTCAGTTACAGTTTCAACAAACATGTCATTGCTGTTGCTGCAGTATATCGCTATAAGCTTGTCACTCTTAAACTGAGAGAAATTCTCAACATAAGCGTTATATCTGGTCATGTGTGCTTCTGCTTCTTTACCGGATATAACCTTTCTATCAAGCTCTATCTCAACGCCTATAACAGTGCTAGACTTTTTCTCGCCGCCATATATTGCACCATTGCTGTTAAGAACTGCACCAGCCTCAACACTGCTCTTAATATAGCCTACATACGGCTCTTTTTCCGCATGCCAGAGATAACCGGGCTGCATATATACATAGTCAAAAACGTCTGTCAGATTGGAGATAAAACCTATACGTTCATACTGCCTGCCAGCTGATGTATAAGGTATCCACATTAAGGTTTTATTATCTTCATGAAGTATGTCTGAGCAGTACTTTGCTGCCTTAACGGCCGGATTACCGAAATCAACCTGGTTCTCAACATCAAAGGCATTTCCGCCGGCGTCTTCAGTTGACCAATAAAGTCCACCGACATTTTTCTCAAACTCTTCTTCACTAAATGCTATTTTTACTTTTGGATATATAACATCCATATAATGCTCTGCATAGAAAGTAGCGCCCTCAATAATCTTTGTATGTGGCAGACTAAACCAGAACTTAGCATTCGGGTTAATAGCCAGTATACGCTTTGCAAGCTCTATTTCATAATCAATCTGCTGGTTTATAGTAGATTTATTGTCGGCAGGCGTTACATAAGAATCCCTAATAATTTTTTCTTGTGCATTTGTAAGATCAAATTCTGAGTCACTCTCAAGGCCAAGATCCTCCGCCGTAAGAGTATATATATCCTCTTTAGTGCACAAACGCTGCGGCTCGCCGACGGCATTGCCGTTTTCATCTATATCGCAGTAATATGTAGGCATAAAAGTAGTAAGCAATACATATTCATTTATGCCGGCGTCGGTAAGCTGCTGGAGCTCTTCATCCGTAAAAGCCGGCTGAGACGCCTTGCCAGAATCATCTCCGCAGCCGACATACATAAGCAGCGGCATAACGTGCTCAAGGTCAACCGGCTTTGATCTCAACCCGGTTTTTGCACAGGAGCACATGGCAATGCACATAGCCGCAACTAATACGAATGAAAATAGCTTTAAAAGTTTTTTCATTAAATTTCCCCCTTAAGTGTTATAATAAACCATGCAGAAAATGCATGGTTTATTAGCCTTTAATAATGCAAAATTACTACAATAAATTATACATGTATATTAAAAATAAGTCAATGAAATTCTTGCTGTTGTATATAAAATACAATCAATAGGTTTAAAATGAATAAGCTGTTGATTAAGCACACAGCGTATATTATAATATACAGTATAAAATTATTTGGATTATTTGGAGGGAAAAATGAATTTTGAGCTTATCCCTGTTGAACATTGTGATTTGAAACAATATAAAAAAATGGCGCAGGAGGCCTTCCAAAAAGGCTTTGAAGATAGGTTTGGAAAAACAAATGCGGTTGTCCTTCCTGAAAAAGACATAGAAAAATCTTTAAACGCCAAAGGCTCAGCTGCATACAAGGCAATTGTTGACGGGACAATGGTCGGAGGCGCTATTGTAGTAATTGATGAAGAGACCCAATGTAATAGCCTTGATTTTCTATTTGTAAAATTTGGAATACAGAGCAAAGGTATTGGAAAGGCAATTTGGTTTGAGCTGGAAAAGCTTTATCCTAAAACAAAAATCTGGAAAACTTGTACTCCATATTTTGACAAAAGAAATATACACTTTTATGTAAATGTATGTGGATTTCATATTATAGAATTTTTTAATGAAAAGCATCCTATGCCGGATACCCCTGAAAATTTTATTGGAGACGGAAATGAAGGAATGTTTAAATTTATAAAGCAGATATAAATCAAAAAATCGATATTTATTGGAGGCAAAAATATGCGTGCCGTAGTAACTGTTATAGGCAAAGATAAGGTTGGGATACTAGCGCAAATTTCATCTGTTTGCGCAGAATGCAATGTTAATATAAATGATGTTAATCAGTCGGTAATGCAGGACTTATTTACAATGGTAATGCTTTGCGATATAAAAGATATGAATGTTTCTTTTAAAGAACTCTCAGATAAGCTTGCCAAAAAAGGGAACGAGCTGGGGCTTTCTATACATGTAACGCATGAGGACATTTTTAACTCAATGCACAGAATATAGAATAAGACTTGGCTTACAAATTGTGCAGACATGTGTACATGGGCATGCGCTGACCTATGCCCGCCGTAAGTTGTTGACTTGGATTACTTATTAAACGACAGGGGAAATAATAAATGCTTGACATAAACGATATACTAGAAACTATTACAATGATACAGGACGAATGTCTTGACATACGCACGGTCACTATGGGTATATCGCTGCTTGACTGCGCCGATGAGGACATAGACAAGGCCTGTTCAAAGGTATACGATAAAATAGTAAGATATGCAGAAAATCTTGTAAAAACAGCCGACGACATACAGACTGATTATGGCATACCAATAATCAATAAACGCATTGCGGTAACTCCTATTGCAATAATCGAAGCTGCATGTCAGTCGCACAGTCCGGTAAAATTTGCTCACTGTCTTGAAAGAGCGGCAAAATCCGTTGGCGTCAATTTCATAGGCGGATATTCCGCATTGGTGCACAAGGGCTTTTCAGCGGGAGATTATGCGCTTATTGAGAGCATACCGCAGGCACTGAAAGAAACGGAGCATGTGTGCGCTTCAGTGAATATAGGCTCTACCAAAGCGGGAATAAATATGGATGCTGTAGCAAAAATGGGTAAAGTGATACGTAGTGCAGCAGAGCTCACAGCGGACAACAACTGTTTTGGTGCGGCAAAGCTTGTAGTGTTGTGCAATGCTCCGGAGGATAATCCGTTTATGGCGGGCGCTTTTCACGGAGTTGGAGAGGCGGACTGCGTTATAAATGTCGGTGTTTCAGGTCCGGGTGTTGTAAGGGCCGCGCTTCAGAAATCCAGCGGGCTTGATATTACCGGTGTAGCTGATTTAATAAAAAAGACGGCGTTTAAGATAACAAGGATGGGCCAGTTAGTGGCGAAAGAGGCATCAAAACGCTTGTCTGTACCTTTTGGAATAGTGGATTTATCGCTTGCGCCTACACCGGCAGTCGGCGATTCTGTAGCGCATATATTAGAGGAAATGGGGCTTGAGTCGGTAGGTGCCTGTGGGACTACGGCAGCGCTTGCCATGCTGAACGATGCTGTGAAAAAAGGCGGAATTATGGCATCCTCACACGTCGGTGGACTTTCTGGCGCGTTTATACCTGTAACGGAGGATGCAGGAATGATAGACGCCGCACGCTCCGGCAAGCTTACAATAGAGAAGCTTGAAGCAATGACGGCTGTATGCTCGGTGGGGCTTGATATGATAGTAATACCGGGCGACACGCCGGCGGAAGTAATATCAGGAATTATAGCGGATGAAGCGGCAATAGGCATGATAAATTCCAAGACAACAGCCGTAAGGCTTATTCCGGCAATAGGCAAGAATGTGGGAGAAGAACTTGATTTCGGCGGACTATTCGGCAGCGGTCCGGTTATGAAGGTGAATACTGCATCGCCGCTAAAATTTATTTCCCGCGGCGGCCGTATTCCTGCGCCGGTGCAGAGCCTTAAAAACTAAAAACTGTTTTAGAGATATTAAAAAAGCAATGATATAAAAAGACCGTATAGGCGCTTGCCTGTGCGGCCTTTTTATATATTACTATTAATGAGTTAAAGTATAAAAAAGAAACAGTTATGTCAGTATTGTCAAAAAAGTGCGCTTTATAAAAGTAAGGGGAAATATTACAAAAATATCAAAAGCTTCTACACGCAATAATAAGCTTTGAAAATTTTCTGCATCTATGTTATATCCGGTAAAATCAAGTTTGAGTTTAAAATGTCGCCGGACGGAATTTACTAAGGTGAAAAATAAGCGGCCTTTTGACACTAAATGGCTGAAAAGGATCTTTAACTTTCCGCTCCCGCCGGCAGTAAGTCAAATAAATTTATATGTTAGTTATCCTGATTGTATGCTTTCGCCGGTTATTGCTGCCAGCGTGATTTTAATGCACATACACATAGATATTTGCCAAAGAAGTGAGGCTACCAGCCTCTTATTCCGCTTTTTTGAAGTGCATTTACTGTTTTTTGTCGCAGCGGGCCAAACTCCTTTTCCAGCTCTGCAATTTTTTTAGCCATCTGTGCGCGCTGAGATGTACGCCCCATTGGGCAAAGCTCCGGCCTAATAGGCAAATTAAGGGTACGGGCTGCTCTCGATACATCTCTTTCGTAAGCGAAAACCATAGGACGTATTAAATATAAATCTTTGCGCGATAAGTAAGAAACAGGAGCAAAGCAGTCTATGCGTCCGCCTAAAAACAAATTCATGTAAAATGTCTGTACAGCATCGTCAAGATGATGTCCCAGCGCAATCTTTTCGCAGCCTTGTTTTTTTGCTTCGTCATGGAGCATGCCGCGCCTCATTTTTGCACAAAGGCTGCATGGATTCTTTTCCTTGCGCTGGTTAAATATAAGCTCATATAAATTTGAAGGCCGTATAATATGCTTAACTCCGAGCCGTCGGCACAGCTCGCTTATTTCTGAAAAGTCTCCGGGTACTCCGCCAAACTGCATGTCTATAGTTATAGCCGCAAGAGAGTACTGCTTGCCGTAAAATCGGCGCATTTCGCTGAGAGCGCAGAGCAAAGCGAGCGAATCTTTCCCGCCGGACACGCCGACGGCAATATAGTCTCCGTCGGATATCATATTATATTTATCCATTGCAGAGCGCATATAGCTCATAAGCTGCTGCATAAAATCATCCTCACATATATTTGACATCTGAAAGATATAAGCAATAAATTATAAAATCAGCCCAAGCTAAAACCAGCATACAAACGATATTGGCATAGATAAACCTAAATATATGCCTCTAATTCAGACGGCTGGTTTCATTAAGCGAATGCCGTGGCTTTATCACAGTATTTATCGGACGCAAATTTTAGCATAATAGCTGACCAACTATTAAGCACAAGTAGGCTAATAATATAAAAACAGTGCTTTGAATTCTTGATGTACAACGATAGGTTAAATTTGCGGCAACAGATAAAAAATACTACATTAGAAGGAATTATCGCCAACTTAACGTCCAGCTAAGATTATACAGCAAAATTGTAAATTAAACAATAGAATAATGAAGAAAACAAGAGATTTTACGAGAAAATAAGATTTAACAAAATTTAAATTAAAAAAATGGTTGACATATAGTCGGCGGTATGTTATAGTTAATCTCGCTAAATTGTATTTATTTGTTATGGAGGTTAAATATATGTCTACTTATATGCCGAAAGCGGGCGAAATAACCCGTAAATGGTACGTGATAGACGCATCCGGCAAAAGACTTGGCCGTGTAGCTGCTCAGGCGGCTGTGTTGCTGAGAGGCAAGCACAAGCCAGAATTTGCACCACATGTTGACTGCGGCGATCATGTAATCATATTAAATGCAGCAGAGGTAGAACTGACCGGCAAGAAGCTTGATCAGAAGTTCTATCGTCGTCATTCTGGATATATTGGCGGACTAAAAGAGACAAAATACCGCACATTAATGGCCACAAGGCCAGAGCTTGCGGTAGAGCTTGCGGTAAAGGGCATGATACCTGACACTACAATAGGCCGCAAGGCGTTTACAAGACTGCGCGTATACAAGGGCGCAGAGCACAAGCATCAGGCACAGAAGCCTGAAAACTGGACGCTTTAATGAAGGAGGCCAAATTAAATGTACGAATCTAAACCATATTTTTACGGTACCGGCCGCCGCAAGAGTTCTGTAGCTCGTGTGCGCGTATATCAGGGTACAGGTAAAATAACAATAAACGACAGAGATATTGACGACTATTTCGGACTTGAGACGCTTAAGGTTATTGTGCGTCAGCCGCTTGCTCTGACTGACACTTTGGGTAAGTTTGACATAGTATGCCGCGTAGCAGGCGGCGGAGTTACTGGACAGGCCGGCGCTATACGTCATGGTATAGCAAGAGCATTGCTACAGTATGATGAAAATCTCCGCACCACGCTTAAGAAGGCAGGATTCCTTACACGCGATCCGCGTATGAAGGAGCGTAAAAAATACGGACTCAAAGCTGCACGTCGTGCGCCGCAGTTCTCCAAGAGATAACAGGCCCGACAAACCAATTCAAAAATGCTCAAAAACCCCGGAACCATGCGGTTTTCCGGGGTTTTTCCTTTGCAAAAAGTCTGATGGCCTTTGGCAAAATTTCGCAGGATTTGAACGGTTCTGACCCTGTTTTTCTTGATTAAAAATGGGGCAACAGACCCTTTTTGACCCCGTTATGATTAAAAAATGGGGCAACTGAGAAGCAAAATCAGCCCCCTTGGAGGTTCATTTTCTCCTTTGCGGCGGCTCCCATTTCACGAGCATTTTACCTCTGTCGGGGCTGTCCTGATTTGTCAGGATTTGACCAAACCAGATGTACTTTATCTCGTTTGTGGTTCTTTTCCACCGGATGGAACCTGGTACATTTGCGTTGGATGCTTTCTCTTTTTACAATGGAGGCAAGAAGGAGGAACGCCCTATGAAAAAACGTAAATTCAAGATACACCTCACCCCCGCCGAGAACAGCATCGTGATCCAGAGCCTGAACCACCTGCGCAATGCCATGCTCCGGGAAAACCGGGACACCGGCTGCCTGGATGAGCTTCTGCTGAAGGTCATGTGCGCTCCGGTGAAGAAAGTCTAAAATTACATATTGCAGCTTGATGAGCCGCTTATTCTTAGATATAAAGAGTAAGCGGCTTTTTTCATGCCCATTTTTTAGATTCCCCCATACATAGCCGTCCGTCCTGCCAACGGGCGGCTAAATCTATGAAGAAGGAGGACATGAAAATGCCGGAACAAAGAAGCCGCCCCAGGGATGCCCGCGTGATCGCGCTGGCCAATCAGAAAGGCGGCACAGGCAAAACCACCACAACGGTAAACCTGGGTATTGGCCTGGCCCGCCTTGGGAAAAGGGTTCTGCTCATTGACGCGGACCCCCAGGGGGACCTCACCACCTGCCTGGGCTGGCAAGACCAGGACAGTTTGCAGACTACGCTGGCCACCGTCATGGAAAAGGTGATCCGGGATGAGCCATTCACCACGGATGAAGGCATTTTGCACCACAGCGAGGGCGTAGACCTTATGCCCGCCAACATTGAGCTGTCTGCACTGGAAATGAGCCTGGTCAACGCCATGAGCCGGGAGTTT
>CAJFJP010000014.1 GCA_904384255.1 Candidatus Timburyella stercoris | reverse complement strand
TACCAAAGACCGTTTTGCTCGTTATAGATGTACTGTTCCATTTTGTAATCCTCCAAAATCATATATTCGCACATACATCACAGTTTCCCGATTGCCACACCTTGTTATATCGTGTCATCAGTTTTTCCTGCCCTTGCTTTTGCCCTTATAACCTCTCGGAGCAAGGGTAAAACGGTGTGAAATTGTATAAAGGGATAAGGCGAGCAGAGTGCGAAAAATCCTTTATTTTCAACGGTTTCGGAGGTCTTTATTAAATCCCTATGAGGTGGTATAACCGCCTATATGATTTGAGGTTTCAAATTAAGAATATATTTCGCTACTGCATCATCGTCATTGCTGCCTATAATTTCATCACATATTTCTTTCACTTCATCCGCAGCATTCGATACAGCAACAGCGCAATCAGCCGCGTTAAGCATAGGAATATCGTTTAGGTTGTCGCCAAAAGCTGTCATTATATCAGCACAGACAATCTTTTTAGCCATCAGAGCGCCATTAGCCTTTGATGTACCCGCCGCAAAAATATCTAAAAACCAATACCCATCATGATATGTGTCTCTATAAAGTGTCACATCACAGCCAGGCAGATCTTTTACCGTTTTATAAATAGGCAGTACTATTTTTTCAGTATCCATAGCGGTAAAATACAGCGCTGGTCTTTCAAAATCAAAATTGTCTACCCTTTCTATACTGCTGCCTATATTCTCGCACTCTTCAATAAATTCCTTATCAAACGGCGTGGCAGGAGAAATATATTCAAGCGTTACCGATGCGGCATTATCTTTATTTTTTAAAAAATAGCAGAAAGGTGTACGGCCATGATCATTAAATATATTAAAAACCATGCTCGCTGTCTGCGGGCTTATATCGCTGTAGTGATAGATTTTGCCAAAATTCAAATCGCAGATAAGTGCGCCGTTTAAAAGTACTGCCGGAGCATTTGTATTTATACTTTTCATAAGCTCCGCTGCTGTGTCGTAGGAGCGGGCCGTAGCTACTGAAAAAAGCTTTTGACTGCTTATTGCCTTGTTTAACATATCAGCTGATGCGTCAGATACCTTTCCGCTGCTGTTAAGCAAAGTCCCGTCTAAGTCAGACAAAAAAATAGTTACCATATTTCCCCCATATGTATTATAATATTACAAAAAGCAAATCTGTTTTGCATACGCAGCTTTGACAGCTTTATCAAACCATTATATATTATATCATAGCTTTGACAATAAAACATAAATATTTGAGGTGATATATATGACTAATAAAGAACGTGCCAAGCTGGCAATGGACGCTATGGACAAGGAATATCCCGAGGCAGTCTGTTCGCTTACAAGCGAGGATCCGTTGCAGCTGCTTATTGCTACACGCCTTTCGGCACAATGTACTGATGCAAGAGTTAATTTAGTAACTCCGGTGCTTTTCTCGAAATATAAGACAGTTGAAGACTTTGCCTCTGCAGACATTGACGATGTCGGTGAAATAATTAAATCATGTGGACTGTATAAAACAAAGTCTAAAGATATAGTAATGATGGCACGTATGATACTTAGCGACTTTGGCGGCAAAGTACCGGATAATATGGACGATTTGCTTAAACTGCCCGGCATTGGCAGAAAAACCGCAAATCTTATTTTAGGCGATGTATTCGGCCAGCCCTCGGTTGTTACCGATACTCATCTTATACGCATAACAAATCGGTTGGGGCTCGTTGATACGAAAGACCCATATAAAGTAGAAATGAAGCTGCGCAGGCTGCTCGATTTATCGCGCTCTGGTACATTTTGTCATCAAATTGTATGGCATGGCAGAAAAGTATGTACAGCGCGTGCTCCAAAATGTGGTGAGTGCTGTATGGCTTCATTTTGTAAGTTTGCCACGGGAAAATAATTAATGTATTATAAACGTTGAGTTTTTATGTTTTATAAAAAATTATTTATACTACTACATACCGCAAACCAATTTTGCAATATGCGGCAAGGATTAGCCTTGCCGCATATATTTTTGTTGCTTTCAGGCTTAACAAAATTCCAGGTTGAGCCAGTAATAAATAGAAAAGCCTTAACAGATATTATTTTGAAAAATTTGTGTAGTTTAGGAAAAGAGCCCCAAAATTGCCAGTCCAAAGGAGCTCTAAAGTTTGTGCGAGAGGCATCCACTTTGCAGAAATAGACTGTGAAGCTAAAATACTAGTTTACCAGTAGCGGAGCAAGCAATACAATGATAGCCTTTAAGCATCTCAGAGAGTTCAGCAAGTAATGACACATCTGGAGTCAGAACAAACCACTAGTTTACTATTGATTTAGATTATAATTTACACTTTATCAAATTAAATTTACGGCACATAAAAAGGGATGTTAATATTTGCACAAGATGTATTTAACAGATTGAACAGATGAAAGCTTTGCGCGTATATTGCAAATGTTTTCATCTGTTATGCCGGCTTTATCTAAGATAAAAGCGCTTATCTTATTGATATATATGAAAAAATAGCCAGATGTTTCTATCACTTTAGTAACAGCGAGGTATGAAACGACGCTTTCATCGCTTATAAGGCCGTTCGTTCCAGATATAAGAATCTCGTTATCTTTGAATGTGCATTCAGCTTTCATATTTCGCAACTGCTGCTGGGACTTGTACATGATTATAGGAAGACCGAAATACATATACAACCACATAAACGCAGCCAAAGCTAATAAAATCAGAAGCAATATGCATTCTGAACCTGCGCCGCCAATTAAAATTAATCCGATTGTAGCGGCAAGCAATAAAAACCATACGGCTGCAAATGCAATAAGACATTTTACAGGATTAAATCTTTTAAATGTACTTGCCCTTACAAAGGCTTTAAAAGCTGAAAGGCCGGTATTAGATGTAACTTTAATCTCCATTGTATGCAGCTCCTTTACATATCTTCGACATTATTTTACATTGTTTTCTCCGCTTTATCAAGAGGCCTTGTATGCTACATATAAAAATAACCGCCAATTAACATTTTAATTGCACCCACGCCCAAAACATCGGCGGGGGATCGGTGACATCACTCCATTAGTCTGCAAAACCGATTGCAGCCAGCCCCTCGTCCGAGCGGCGCACCCAATGCCATGAGGGTGTTCAAGGCGCAAGTATCATTGTCCCGGTGCGGGATTATCGCATTTGGCCGAACCACAGCCATTAGACCTGTCTTAAAATATTTGTAAAGCGGGCGTCTGGCCCGGTTTACTTCCTGTCAAAATATCTTCCTATTCATAGGAACCAATGAAAACAGTTTTTGTGACAAAATTCCCATAGATTGTTCGTTCAACAAAAAAGCTCCTTTGCACTTTGCAAAGGAGCCAATTTACGATATTGAACTTAGTGTAACGAAGCTACAAAAGATCTGTATTTTGATCCGTAACACAGACGCAGCAGTACCACGTACCTTTTTCGTAGCTAACGCCTACGGCGATATATTTGTTCTTGGAATTCTCTCCTACATAGCTCCAATGACCGGAACTCTCCCGCAATGCCGAAGCCAGAACTTTCGCAACTGTATCAATACTCCCGGATACACCACTGTTTCCAATAGCCTCTCCTGCGTGCGCGGTATAATACGGATCACCGGTCATGCCCCATTCAGAAGGGATGATATATTCGCCGTATTTCAAAGCGGTAGCCGCTTCGCGTTCTGCTCGCGTATCATGAGCAAAATTCGTCACGAGCTGACGGCTGCGGTACTCTGCATATTCAGTCAACCCCGGCAGCTTGGTTGCGGCAGGGACGCCGCCCTCCTGGCGGAACTGATTGATATATGCCAGCACCTTATCGGCCACGGCTTTTTCATCCCCTTTCCCGGCCTTTTCCGCGGCAGGGGCCGGTGGCGGGGTTTGGGTACCGGAACTGCCGGACTGGCCGGAGCCACTGGAACCGCCGGAGCTTCCCGAACTGCCGGTATGGCCGGAACTGCCGGGGCTTCCGCCGGTGGGCTTGCCGGTCGAGGGGGCCGGCGTACCGGAAGGAGCCGGGGACGTTTTGGACGGCTCAGAGCCGGTTGTTGTCCCGTCTGCCGAGGGGGTTCCGGTCGAAGAAGCCGGAACGCTACCCGTCGTCCCGGACGGATCCATGCCAGAGCTGCCAGTGCTGCCGGAAGACGCTGTGCTTGTCGTATTTGTCGTACCGGGCGTGCTGCCGTCTATTTCAGCGGGAGAACTGCAAGCTGTCAAAAGGGCAAACGACAGCAGCAGGCCAATCGCCGCAAAAACTGCTTTCTTTTTCTGCATATTCGCACCACTCCTTCCTTTGTGTTTATTTTAACAGCCCGCATTTGCAAAGTCAAACTTGTATCTGTAATTCATATTAACCGAGAATCATGCGCCTTTTCTTTCTGCCGCTGGGTCTCAAAGGGGATTGTTCCGTTCCCATAGGGGATGTTCGGGTATGCCGTGCCGGTGAGCTGCTTCCACTGCTCCTGCGCAGCGGCCTTATCGTCCGCCAAGCTTTGGAGCCGCGTTTTCAGCCCGTCTCGGTATTTCCCACCGGATACGATCTCCCGCTGGATATCGCCCCCGTTCGGCGTGTAGAGGGCGGTGTTGAGCCGCCCTTCGGTTGCGGTGATCTTCCGGCACCGGTAATCCAGCACGGTCAGCTCCCGGTTCCGCTGCTCGATCCGCCGCACGAACTGTTCCAGGGACGCGGGCGTGGGCGGGATGCCGTACCACTCTCCGGCTTTTACAGAGGCTGTCAGGTAATTGTACAGCTGCACAGGCGTGATCCCGGCTACCGCACAAGCCTGTATACAGCTCTCCAGGCAGGATTGCTCCGCCTGGGATATTCTATGTGCGACACAGTAGTCATGTATCGCGGAATTTTCCGGCGCGCCCCGATCCAAAAGGGCCTGTGCTTCCCGGTACGTTCTCGGAGGCCGGTTGTCTCCCGGCAGGGTTGGTTGTTGCAGCCGGTCGATCTGCCGCCGGAACGAGCTGTAATGCACCAGCTTGCGGCACAGATCCTCCATGGATACATCGCCCTCGAACCCGTTCATCCGTTGCTCCTCATAAGGCAGGCTGCGCTTGATCTCGCACCGGATTGTCGATACGTTTCTGTTCAGCGTCCTGGCAATCTGCTTCTTCGGTGTATTCGACTGGAGCAGATGTTCGATAATCTTCCATTCCTCATAATTCAGGTCTGGATTTTGGAGATTATGCGTTATATGTAAATCTATAGTCATAACCATTTCTCCTAAAAAAGCCTTGGGTTAATTATACAGCAGAAATTCAACATTTTTCAACAGAGGAGGGGTACAACTTTTTTGTTAATCGGCAATATAAAAATAACTTTAAAAAATATTGTAAAAATACTTGACAAATAAAAAATATCTGATATTATATAATCAAAATCAATCAATTTCAATCAAATAAAATCATTTTAGCGCAAGGCGGTAAACAAAATGCTCACAGAAGAAAGATACAGCAGGATATTGGAATGTTTAAAAGAGTGTAGGACGATTTCGGTAGCAGAGCTTGTTGAACGGCTTGGCGCGTCGGAGGCGACGATAAGAAGAGATTTAAATTCTCTGGCGTCGATGAGCAAGATTAAAAAGGTTCGCGGCGGGGCTACGGTTATAAGCGATAATTTTGATTTCAGCGAGCATCCGGTAGAAGCAAAGGAAAAAATGTTTGCCGATGAGAAGGATGCAATAGCAAAATATGCTGCAGATACAATAAGAAAAGATGATTTTATATATATCGACGCCGGTACAACCACCGAGAAAATGATTGATTATATAAAGCAGACGAACGCGACTTTTGTAACTAACGGCGTCTCACATGCTAAAAAGCTTGCAAGAAAAAATCTCAGGGTATATGTAATAGGCGGGCGCTTTAAGTCCTCAACCGAAGCAATTGTCGGTGCAGAGAGTGTAGAGTACCTGAGAAAGTTTAACTTTACAAAATGTTATATGGGTACAAACGGCATATCCATTTTAAACGGATTGACAACTCCCGACGCGGAGGAGGCTATTGTAAAAAAATATGCTATAGAGCGAAGCTACATTTCATATGTTTTGGCGGATCACTCAAAATTTAATAAGGTGACGTCCGTTACATTTGCTGAGGTAGATAAATCGGTAATTATCACCGATTATCTCCCGGACAAAAACTTTCTTGAAAAATGCATAATAAAGGAGGTAGCTAAATGATTTATACAGTTACATTTAATCCCGCTATTGACTATGTAATGAAACTCGACAGTCTAAAAATCGGCGAAGTAAACCGCTCGGTTGGTGAGGAGATTTACGTCGGCGGCAAAGGAATAAACGTCTCCATTGTATTAAACGAGCTGGGTGTAAAGTCAAGAGCTTTAGGCTTTTGCGCAGGCTTTACCGGTGCGGCGATTGAAAAGGGCATTAAATCTATGGGCATTGAAACCGACTTTGTGCATCTTGAAAGCGGCAATTCGAGAATTAATGTCAAAATCAGGGCAGAGGACGAAACTGAGCTTAACGGTCAAGGCCCGCAAATAAGCCGCGAGGCGATAATAAGCCTGCTGGAACGACTCGACATGATGAAAGAAGGAGACACGCTTGTACTTGCCGGCAGCATTCCGAATACTCTGCCGGAGAACATATATGAATTAATTTTGGAAAGGCTCAGCGGTAAAAAAATAAGATTTGTCGTTGACGCGACTAAGGATTTACTGCTAAATGTGCTGAAATTCAAGCCATTTCTTATTAAGCCGAATAATTTTGAACTGGGAGAAATGTTTAACACCACTTTAAAAACTAACGATGAAATTATAAGTTGTGCTAAAGAACTTCAAAGCCGCGGGGCCGAAAACGTGCTTGTATCGATGGCGGGCGACGGCGCAATTTTAGCAGATGCTGGCGGTGAAGTCCATATAATAGGCACACCGGAGGGAAAAGCGGTAAATTCAGTCGGAGCAGGCGATTCAATGGTAGCAGGCTTTATTGCCGGATATATGGAAAGCGGGGATTATGCTTATGCGCTGCGCCTCGGCACAGCTGCCGGAAGCGCCACTGCTTTTTCAATGGGACTTGCAAAAAGTGATGAAATATACAGACTGCTTCAAATAATACAGTCTGGCAAATAGTAGAAAGGGGAGTTAGGTTATGCGTATTACAGACTTACTAAAAAAGGAGAGCATTGAGCTTAATGCTGCGGTGTCGTCAAAGTCCGAGGCTATTGAAAAACTTATAGAGCTTCAGATAAACGGCGGCTGCATAAGCGATGCCGAAATGTACAAAAGAGACATACTTGCCAGAGAAGCGTCGGCTTCGACGGCGGTCGGCGACGGAATAGCCATTCCGCACGCAAAGAGCGACGGGGTAAAAGAGCCAAGCCTTGCTGCAATAACCGTCCCCGGCGGGGTTGACTATGGCGCCCTTGACGGAAATCCGTCAAACCTTTTGTTTATGATAGCGGCGCCGAACGACGGAGACGTACATCTTGAGGTGCTTTCACGGCTTATGACAATTTTAATGGACGCAGATTTCAGGCAGAAGCTGCTCGGCGCAAAAACAAAAGAGGATTTTCTTGCTGTTATCGACGCCAAGGAAAATGAAAAATATCCCGATGAGCCTAAAGCGGAAGAAAAGCCAAAGACGGGCTACAGGATTTTGGCAGTTACCGCCTGCCCGACGGGCATTGCGCATACATACATGGCAGCCGAGGCGCTGGAGAGAGCCGGAGAAAAGCTCGGATATTCCATAAAGGTGGAAACAAACGGCTC
Source organism: Candidatus Timburyella stercoris (assembly GCA_904384255.1). Classification (GTDB taxonomy): domain Bacteria; phylum Bacillota; class Clostridia; order Oscillospirales; family Acutalibacteraceae; genus Timburyella; species Timburyella stercoris. The sequence goes on along the minus strand of CAJFJP010000014.1, from coordinate 15,735 downwards.
CGGCGGCGCTAAAAATGTGCTTACCAAAGAAGAAATTGAAGCGGCAGATGGTATAATTATAGCGGCCGACAAATCGGTAGACATGGCGAGATTTGACGGCAAAAGGCTGATAAGCACAAAGGTTTCCGACGGCATAAAAAAGCCGGAGGAGCTTATTCAGAAAATTGTAAACGGCGACGCTGGAATATACAAGCACAGCGGTGAAGCAGCAAAATCGGAAAGCAGTGAAAATGAAAGCTTCGGCCGTAAGATTTATAAGCACCTGATGAACGGCGTATCAAATATGCTTCCCTTTGTCGTTGCCGGCGGAATATTTATTGCGATAGCATTTTTAATCGACACGATAGCCGGTGCGCCGCAGGATGCAAACTTTGGTACTAATACTCCGGCCGCAGCATTCTTTAAAACAATAGGCAACTACGCTTTTAACTTTATGATACCCATTCTGGCAGGCTATATAGGCAAGAGCATTGCCGACCGTCCCGGACTGCTTGTCGGCTTTGTCGGCGGCTACCTCGCAACGACAGGCTCAACCTTTACCGCCATAACCGGCGATATACCATCCGGATTTTTGGGTGCGTTGTTTGCAGGCTTTGTCGGCGGCTATCTCATGCTGGGCCTTGAAAAGCTCTGCGATAAAATGCCAAAGGCACTTGAGGGAATAAAGCCGGTGCTGATTTATCCGATAGTCGGACTGGGACTTATAGCGGTAATCATGTGCGCTGTCAACCCGATTATGGGAATGATAAATACAGGACTTACTAATCTGCTTAACTCAATGGGCAGCTCCAGCAAGGTAATACTTGGCTGCGTACTTGGCGGTATGATGGCTATAGACATGGGTGGTCCGTTTAATAAGGCGGCATATGTTTTTGGCACGGCGGCGATTGCGTCGGGCAACTATGATATAATGGCGGCGGTCATGATAGGCGGAATGGTTCCTCCTATAGCGATAGCACTGGCAGCCACTTTTATGAAGAAAAAATTTACAAAGGCAGAGCGCAAGAGTGCACCTGTCAATTATATAATGGGCCTCAGCTTTATAACAGAGGGCGCTATTCCGTACGCCGCTTCCGACCCGCTGAGAGTAATACCTTCCTGTGTTGTGGGTTCGGCGGTAGCCGGCGGACTGTCTATGCTGTTTAAATGCACGCTTATGGCGCCGCACGGAGGTATATTTGTATTCGCCGTGGTTGGCAACTGGCCGCTTTATATAGTCTCGCTGGTCGCCGGAGCAATAGTCGGAGCTGTTATGCTTGGATTGCTCAAGAAAAAGGTAACAGAATAGTTTTACAGGAGGATATAATTATGGTGTCTAAAACAATTACGCTGACAAATGCTCAGGGCTTTCATATGCGTCCGGCTGGAGTATTCGCAAATGCAATGGCAAAGTATAAGAGCGATATAACTATTAAGTTTAACGGAAACGATGTAAATGGAAAAAGTCTGATGAATATTATAGCCGCCTGCATAAAATGCGGCTCGACCATAGAGCTGGTATGTGATGGAGCAGACGAAAATGAGGCGCTGCAAGCGGCAATAGAGCTTATTGAAAGCGGGCTTGGAGAATAGAAGCAGAATTTGCCCTATGGATTTTTCCTTAGGGCAAATTTATTAAAGGAGGAGTATAAATGAAAGGCATTGCAACTTCTGAAGGATATGGAATAGGCAAAGTATTGGTTGTAAAAGAGCCTAATCTTGAATTTACACCTAAAACCGGCTGCAACGCAGAGCAGGAGTTAAAAAGGTACAGAAGCGCCGTCGAAAAATTCTGCATAAAAACGGAAAAAGCAGCAGAACGGGTTAAATTGGCTGCATCTGAAAAGGAAGCCGAAATAATACTCGGACATATACTCATGATAAAAGACCCGTATATGAGCGGTGAAATTGAGAAACTTATAGAGAACGGCCAATGCGCAGAAAGCGCTCTGTCATCTGTCTGCGATATGTTTGCGGCAGTGTTTTCCTCGACTGACGACGAGTTGACAAGACAGCGCGCCTCGGATGTAAACGACATAAAAAATGATATATTGTCAATTCTTTTGGGAGCCGAAGAGCAAGATATTTTTGATGCGCCGGAAAATACAGTGCTTGTAGCAAAGGATTTGACGCCGTCAATGACAGCCCGTATAAACAAAGCGAATATCGCCGGAATTATAACCGAGACGGGTGGCAAAACCTCGCACTCGGCAATTCTTGCAAGAGCAATGGAAATACCTGCAGTGCACAGCGTGCCTGAGGTCGCCGAAAAGCTGAAAAACGGAGAGACTGTTATAGTCGACGGAAATGACGGTATAGTGATTGAAAGTCCAACTCAAAAGCAAATAGATGAATATACAAAGCTGCGCACAGACTTTATAGAATATCGCAAAGCGCTGTCAAAATATATAGGCAGGGAAACGAAAACGGTCGACGGCATAAAGGCCGAGCTTGCCGTGAATATTGGAAAACCGGACGAGGCAAACAAGGCAATTGAATGCGACGGAGAGGGGATAGGTTTGTTCAGAACCGAGTTTTTGTTTATGGACAGAAGTACTCCGCCAAACGAAGATGAACAGTTTGATGCTTATAAAAGGGTCGCTCTTATAATGAAAAACAAGCCGGTTATTATAAGGACCTTAGATGTCGGCGGCGATAAGGGCATATCATATCTCAAAATGCCGAAAGAGGAAAACCCGTTTTTAGGATTTCGCGCCATTCGCTACTGCCTGAAAAATGAGGATATGTATAAGACTCAGCTTCGCGCGCTTTTAAGAGCGAGCGCATACGGAGATATACGCATTATGCTTCCGTTTGTCACATGTGTAGACGAAGTAAGAACGGTACGAAAGCTCATAAAGGAAATAATGTCGGATTTAAGTCAAGAAGGCATAGCTTATAAAGAAGACATAAAAGTAGGCGTAATGATAGAAACTGCGGCAGCTTGTATGATTGCCGACATTTTAGCAAAGGAATCCGACTTTTTCAGCATAGGGACAAACGACCTCACTCAGTATATAATGTCGGTCGACCGCGGCAACGCCGATGCGGCATATTTGTACTCGGCTTATAATCCTGCCGTGCTGCGTGCAATAAAGCATATAATTAAATGTGCAAAGCAAGCAGGGATACCTGTTGGAATGTGCGGTGAAGCCGCATCAGATAAAAAACTTATCCCGCTTCTTATTTCTTTTGGTCTTGATGAATACAGTGTCAGTGCCGCTTCGGTGCTCAGCACCAGAAAAACGATTTCCGAGTGGTCAAAAAGAGAGGCGGATGCTTTAACCGAACAAGTCATGAAGGTTGAAACGGCGGAAGAAGTGGAACAGCTTTTAAGTAAAAGCCAAAAATAAAAAAATATTGCATTATCTAAAAGCCGCGCAAATTTTTGCCGAGTATGTATAAGGCAGTATCCGAAAAACACACAGAAACCGGCATTGCAGGTCAGAAATAAGAGTACGAATCGAAAGGTTCGTACTCTTTTTCTGTATATGATGTAAAACTGCAATAGGTACATTGTTTTTTCCTAAAAATCTTCTGTAAAATGAAAGTACCATAAAACAAAGGAGGTTTTTACGATGAAAAGCATTTATGAACAAGCAGGCGGAACATACATTCAGCAGGGCGATTATGCACTTCCCAATCTAAAAGTACAGCCCAAAAAAGAAATTGAAATCGGGATTTGGGGATATCGGTATAGGCGATATTTGATGCAGCACCACCGGATTTGGTATTACAATCTGCTGACTGCCGGAACACTGAACGAACATCTGGCAGAGGTAGATCAGCAGGCAGAGCAGATGTTTCAGTCGCTTGTATCAGCACTTTCTAAGCAGGAAAATGTCACGGAAAAGCTGAAAGCCAACCGCCCTATGGAATGGATGCAAAAGATGAACAGCATCCGAAACCGAGCCTCTGAAATCGTAAACAGCGAGTGGATTTTCGTATGAGAGAGCAGAAATAGCATCTTTATCTTTCAGAAGATGAGCGCAGATTTCTTATCCAAAATCTCATTTGGTTTCAGAACAAGCTGCGGCAGGAAGGGAGCTATACCGATGCCGTAGGCAATTTAATCATCAAGTTTTCAAAGACAAAGCTGAAGAAAATCAGGGTAAAGTGGAAAGAACCGGAGAGAGCGAAACTGCCTTCTTCGGTATTTTCTGTATCATCTTAGCGAGCAGACTGTTTGTGTCCCCATACGTCTGCAAACAGTATTTTTCATTAGGGCGCTGCCCTAATACCCATCAAAGACAACCATACTTAAAAAGCATATCTAAATTATAGATATATTGATGTTTCAAAAATACTGTGTTATACTGAGTCAGAGGTGAGCATAATGGAACTCAGAGTACTAAACTATTTTTTAGCAATTGCAAGGGAAGAAAATTTCACAAGGGCGGCAGAGCAATTGCATATAACACAGCCTACTTTATCACGACAAATCGCTGATTTAGAACAGGAACTTGGCGTTAAACTGTTTATTCGCAGTAATCATCATATCGTATTGACGGAAGACGGTATGATTCTCAAACGCCGGGCGCAGGAAATTTTATCGCTGGCGGATAAGACAAAGCGGGATTTTCTACACAAGGATGAAAATTTAGAGGGCGTTATATCTATCGGCAGCGGCGAGTTTTTATCCACGCGGATTTTGACCGATTGTATTGCGCAGTTTCGGAAAAAGCATCCGCTGGTATGCTTTGAAATTTACAGCGGAAACGCCGGAAATATTCGGGATTATATTGAAAGAGGGCTTCTGGATGTGGGCTTGATGTCCGAACCGATCGATATCAGAAAATATGACTTCATCACGATGCCGGCAAAAGAGCAATGGGGAGCGTTGGTAAGAAGCGATTCCCCTTTAGCAGAAAAAGAATTTCTCCGGCCGCAGGATCTGGTTGACATCCCTTTGATTTCTGCGATAGGAGAATTTATAGAAAACAGTGTGGGAAAGTGGTTTGGCGAATATGCAACACAGGTCAATATTATCGCAAAAGGTAACTTGCTTTATAATGAGGCAATGCTGGCGCAAAGCAATATTGGAGCAGTGATCGGTATTCAGCTGAATTGTAATTATGACGGTTTACGATTTATTCCTTTTTATCCAGCTCTTACACATGATACAGCTTTAGCTTGGAAAAAAGATCAGTTTTTTTCTGCTGCTACCACTGCTTTTATAGATTTCTCAAATCAATACTTAAAAAGCATATCTAATAATGAATTATAAGTATTAGACATTTAAAATGAATAAACATATAATAAAGGTGTTCCGGGGAACGGAGCACCTTTATTTTTGATACAAAAGGAAGGAGTCACAGATGACCATTCAGGAGGCAAGTGAAAAATATAATATTCCCATTAAAATTTTACGGGAATACGAAAGCTGGGGATTGTGCGGCGAAGTTAAAAAAGTAATGGGATCGTGGCATTACGATGGCAGCGACATTGAACGGTTAAGTATGATTATGACGCTCCATGATGTAGGTTTTACCAACGACGAGGTTGAAAAATATATGAAGCTTCTTTTGCAGGGGAAGCAGTCGGAAAAAGAGAGATTAAAAATGCTTAACGACAAAAGGTACGGCACTCTCGATGAAATTCATTTTAAGGAAAAGCAATTAGAACGCTTGGACTATCTTCGGTTTGAGATTCAAAGAGGAAATCAAGCTTCAATAAAATAGGAGGCTTTTACGATGAAGAAAAATATTGGAAAAAATTTAGCGTTGTACCCTACTCCGCTGGCCGTCGTCGGCACGATGGTAAAAAACAAGCCCAATTATGCATTGGTAGGGCATCTCGGCATTATTGGTCACGATCGTGTCATGGTGAGCCTGGCGGATAGCCATTATACCAATCAGGGGATTCGAGAAAATCATTCGCTGACCATAAATCTTGTAGACGAAAAAATGCTTGCAAAGGCAGACTATGTTGGCTGTGTAAGTGGAAATACAACGGACAAATCCGGTGTGTTTGATTATGATACCGCCAAAATGGGTGCACCGATTATCAAGGAATCTCCATTGGTTATGGAATGCGTTGTAGACGACATTTACAAAACGGAAGGTTTTGAGAGCTTTATTTGCAAAATCGCGGCCGTTTACGCAGAGGAAACTATTTTGGATGGAAAAGGAAAAATTAACTATACGGATTTTAGACCTGTACTGTTTGAAATGCCAACCTATAAATATCTCCGCACAGGCGATGTAATCGGGGACTGTATGAAAATCAATTGAGAGAAGTGATATAAATGAACGAAATTTTCCTAAACAACGGTGGGAAAATTCCCTTGCTAGGTTTCGGCGTTTTTCAGATAACAAATCAAGAAATATGTGAACAAAGTGTATCATCGGCGCTTAAAACAGGCTATCGAATGATCGATACCGCCGCTTGTTACGGAAATGAAAAAGCAGTCGGCAGAGCCATTCAAAAAAGCGGGATTGACAGAAGGGAAATCTTTCTTGTATCAAAAGTTTGGATTCAGGATGCAGGATATGAAAAAACAAAGCTGTCATTTGAAAAAACTCTTCAAAATCTACAAACAGATTATCTTGATTTGTACTTGATTCATATGCCGTATGGAGATTATCACGGCAGTTGGCGGGCGATGGAAGAACTTTATGAACAGAGGAAGATCAAGGCGATCGGCGTTTGTAACTTTTTACCTGACAGATTAGAGGATTTGATTTTAAGCCATAAGATTAAGCCTATGGTCAATCAGATAGAGTTACATCCATTTTGCCAGCAAAAAAAGCTGCGACAAATGATGCGGGAACACACTATACAGCCTATGGCATGGGCTCCGTTTGCCGAAGGACAGAATAATATTTTCCGAAATGTTGCTCTTTCTGAAATAGGGGCAAAATATAATAAAACGCCTGCACAGGTGATTCTACGGTGGTTGCTGCAAAGCAATATCGTTGCTATTCCGAAATCTGTTCACGCAGAACGGATTAAAGAGAATTTTGATATATCCGGTTTTGAGCTTTCCTTAAACGATATGCATATAGTTGAGAATATGGATTTAAAGCAGAGTTTAATATTAGACATTCAAAGTCTTGATGAAGTTAAGAGATTGCACAATATTCACTTTGAGCAGTAAGACATAAAACGTGGAAAAGGAGATGTTTACAATGAAAAAATTGGTTTCTATTCTTATGGCGTTTACCCTTTTATTCTCTTTAACAGCATGCAGCATCAACACAAACAGCGATGGGAGCTCTTCCTCCTCGAAAAGCAACGAACTGGGTTCTTCCAAAACCGTAGAATCAGATGATTTGAATGCCGCTTCTGAAAGCACTGCCCCGGAATCCGAATCTGCCGATACCGGCTCAAAATCGTTGGTCGTCTATTTTTCGTGGTCAGGAAATACCGAAAATGTTGCAAAGTCGATTCAAAGCCAAACGGATTCCGATATTTTTGAAATCGTACCCGCCACACCGTACAGCAATGATTATGATACTGTCGTAGATTTAGCGCAGGCGGAACAAAGAGAGAACGCCCGGCCTGCAATAGCAGACAGCATAGAAAATATTACGGACTATGATGTGATTTATGTGGGATATCCGAACTGGTGGGGCGATATGCCGATGATTCTTTATACATTCTTTGACGCCTATGATCTGTCAGGAAAAACGATCGCTCCATTCTGTACCAGCGGAGGCAGCGGCCTTTCCAATACTGTCAATGAAATAAAGGGACTTGAACCGAACGCAACGGTAACAGATGGCCTGCATGTCGGCAGCGGCGCTTCGTCCAACCCAGATAGTGCAGTAAGTGAATGGCTTTCTGAAATCGGTCTTGCAAAATAGGAGGTGGTCGTATGAAAAAATTTTTATCTTTGCTTTTGGCACTGTTATTCGTCTGCTCGTTAGCGGCTTGCAGCCAAAGTGAGAATAAAGATGATATGACCGCACCGGTTGAGGGCAATACTTCGGAGATGATGGAAATGGAGATACCAGAAAATTTTGTTCTGATAAAGGGCGGTACATTCCAAATGGGAAGCCCGGGAACAGAAGCGTGGCGCAGCGCCGATGAAACGCAGCATACAGTTACAGTCAGCGATTTCTATATGAGCAAGTATGAACTGACGCAAAAAGAATACGAAGAAATCACGGGGAACAATCCCAGCAATTTTTCGGGTGAAAATTTGCCTGTGGAGAATATTTCATGGCTGGACGCAGTAACATTTTGCAACGCGAGAAGCGGAAAAGAGAATTTAACGCCCGCATACACCATCGACGGCCAGAATGTTTCTTGGGACAGAAGCGCCAACGGCTACCGTCTGCCTACCGAAGCGGAATGGGAATACGCTTGCCGAGCAGGAACAACGACCCCGTTTTATATGGAAAACTCTCCAAGCTCAGAAGAAGCCAATTATTACGGGCATTATCCTTACGAAATTGAAGATAACTATTTTTCACAAGGGAATTTGCAGGTGCAGCCCGGTGAATACAGACAGACAACCGTCCCTGTCGGCAGCTTTTCGGAAAATCCTTACGGGCTTTACGATATGCATGGCAATGTAAGTGAATGGGTATGGGATTATTACGGGGAATATCCGGCAGAAGAACAGACCAACCCTGCCGGTCCGGCTACTGGCACGCTGCGGGTTTACCGGGGCGGAGGCTGGAATGATTTTGCCAAAAATATGCGTTCTGCCTACCGTGCCACACTGGAGCAAAACAAGGGCAGCTTTAATCTTGGGATTCGTTTGGTAAGAAATGCTGCTCCCGGCACAGGAAGCGTTTCCGGCACAAGCTCACAAACTACAGGCGGAAACGGCAGCGGAAAAATTCTGATTGCTTATTTTTCCTGGGGCGGAAACACCGAAGGAGTCGCCGAAGAAATCCAGCGTCAGACGGGTGCGGACTTATTTGAAATCACAATGGTAACCCCCTATTCCAGCGACTACAACACCGTTTTAGATGAAGCACAGCGAGATCAAAAGGCGCAGGTGCGTCCGGAACTTGCAAGCCATGTGGAGAATATGGCCCAATATGATATTGTGATGATCGGCTATCCGAACTGGTGGGCTTCCATCCCAATGCCGGTGGCTTCCTTCCTGGAAGAATACGATTTTTCCGGTAAGACGATCCTTCCATTCTGTTCTCACGGCGGCGGGCGTTTCGGCCAGAGCTTGACCGCTATTACCAAGCTTGTACCAAATGCTGTAATGGGTGAAGCCTTGTCGATTCATTATTCTGGCGGTTCGAAACTGCCGACCGATGTTGCCGAGTGGCTGAAAACAAATGGTATTGGATAAGAAAGAAAAAATGACAGAAAAAGAGAAAACGCTCAGCGGCGAATTTTACGATATAAGAGATACGGAGCTTCGCAAATTAAGTAACAAGGCGAATGATTTAATGAAAATCTATAACAGTCTGTCTGTCGAAAATATGAAATTGCGGGAACAGATCATCCAATTGCTTTTTGGCTTCTGCGGTGAAAATACCCGTGTCAACCAGCCAATTTGAGTAGACTACGGTTGCAATATTTTCATCGGTACGGGCAGCCTTATCAATATGAACTGTACGCTTTTAGATACGGGCAAAATTACCATCCGAAACATTGTGTTAATCGGCTCCGATGTGAAAATTTATACCGCTGTTCACCAAATATTACCTGATGAGCGAATCTATGCCGATGAAACAGACAAAAAAGCAGCAATATGGATAAAGACGGTGCCGGTTACAGTCGGAAATAGGATGCGAATCGGCGGTGGCGCTGTTATTTTGGCTGGCGTTACAATCAGTGACAATGCTGTGATCGGCGCCGGAAGCATGGTAACGAAATCAATTCCCGCAAACACCGTCGCTTATGGAAATCCATGCACAGTAAAAAAGATGTTAAACAAATATGTCGAATAAGGAGAAGAATGATGCGATACACAAAATTGGGAAATTCAACTTTGAAAGTATCCCGTATCTGTATGGGCTGTATGGGCTTTGGCGACGCTGGAAACGGACAGCACACATGGACGGTAGACGAGGCACAGTCCCGTAAAATTATAAAACGAGGCTTGGAGCTTGGTGTGAATTTCTTTGATACGGCAATTGCCTATCAAAGCGGCACAAGCGAGCAATACGTAGGCAGAGACATTCGAGATTTTGCAAAACGTGATGATGTTGTGATTGCAACAAAATTCCTACCGCGCACCAGTGATGAAATTGAACAGGGTATTTCCGTGCAAAAGCACATTGAAAAAATGCTGGATAAAAGTCTTGAAAATCTCGGTACAGATTATGTGGATTTATATATCTACCATATGTGGGATTACGCTACTCCTCTTTACGATATTATGGAGGGCCTCAATAATATGGTAAAATCAGGTAAAGTACGATATATCGGTATCTCCAACTGTTTTGCCTATCAGCTTGCCAAGGCAAATGCCCTTGCCGAAAAGGAGGGCTTTGCAAAATTCATTTCAGTGCAGGGACATTACAACCTGATTTTCCGTGAGGAAGAACGGGAAATGGCGAAGTTATGTCGAGAAGATAACATTGCGATGACGCCGTATAGCGCTCTTGCAGGCGGTCGCCTTTCCAAACGTCCCGGTGAAACTTCAAAGCGTTTGCAGGAGGACAGCTATGCAAAGCTGAAATATGATTCCACCGCCAAGCAAGACAGCATTATTATTGACCGGGTTACCGAACTTGCTGATAAATACGGATTATCTATGACGGAAATCTCCCTTGCGTGGCTTCTGACAAAGGTCGCCGCTCCCGTTGTGGGCGCAACGAAGCTTCATCACATTGAAGGCGCAGCAAAAGCAACGGAACTCTCGTTAAAAAACGATGAAATTGCCTATTTGGAAGAACCCTATGTTCCGCACAATCTTGTGGGCGTTATGGCGCAGAATACCCCTGCCGCCGCCAAGGAAAAGCACGTGTGGTCTACTGGAAATCAAAAAATCTGAAAGGAGAAGTTAAAAATGGATTTATATAAAACAGACCCGGAATTTACAGAACGCTTCCGGCATTTTGCTTTCTACGAAGTACCGAATGAAGAAAACCAGCAGTTAGAGGAAAAAACACGTTATATGGCGATTTTGGCTGCCCTCATCGGCTGCGGAGGCGTGGACGCATACAGAGAAATGCTCCCCAAAGCGATTGAAAACGGTCTTACGCCGGTCATGGTAAAGGAAATTGTATATCAGGCGATAGACTATTTAGGCTATGGGAGAATGTTACCATTTCTCAACTGCACAAACGAAATCTTTGCAGAAAATGGTATTGAGCTGCCACTTGAAAGGCGGGCAACCACAGCCATTGAAAACAGACTTGAAAAGGGAGCGGAAGTGCAGGCTGAAATTTTTGGCGAACACATGAAAGAAGCATGGAAAACTGGACATATCAACCGCTGGCTTGCGGCCAATTGCTTTGGTGATTACTATACCAGAAAGGGACTTACCATTTCGGAACGTGAGCTTATCACTTTCTGCTTTCTTATGGCACAGGGCGGTTGCGAGCCGCAGCTTACCGCTCATTCCAAAGGAAATATGAATATAGGAAACGACAAGGATTTTCTTGTTCGTGTTGTTTCGCAATGCCTTCCGTATATCGGTTATCCCCGCAGCCTGAATGCGATTACTTGTATTAACAAGGCGGTGGAGGAATGAAGCCGAAAATAACTGCCAAACTGGCGGTCGATATTCTGATGACCGTTTTACTGTTGCTGTTAATGGGTTATCAGTTCTGGGGAGAAGCGGCGCACGAATGGATTGGCGCAGGAATGCTGCTCCTTTTTATCGCTCACCATATTCTAAACTGGCATTGGCACAAAAGCTTATTCAAAGGGAAATACAATGCAATACGTATTTTAACGCTTTGTGTTGATTTGCTTGTTTTGCTTGCAATGCTTGCTCAAATGTATAGCGGCATTGTTATGTCCCGTTATGTTTTCAGTTTCCTGCCGATAGAATCCGGAATGTCTTTGGCTCGCAGACTGCATATCCTCGGCGCTTATTGGGGCTTCATTTTAATGAGCTTGCATTTGGGACTGCATTGGAATATGATTTTGGGAATGATACAAAAAATGGCGAGAATAAAAACGAGTTCAAAAATCCGCAGTATCAGCACTTTTATCGCTGGTTTGGTTATTGCAGGATATGGCGTATGGGTGTTCATCAGCCGAGATTTTCTGACTTATCTTTTTTTGAAAAGTGAGTTTGTGTTTTTGGATTACAGCGAACCGAAAATCCTATTTTATATAGACTATCTTGCGCTTATGGGACTTTTTATCTTTGTTGCTCATTACGGATCAAAGCTGTGCAGACAAATAGAAAGAAAAAGGAGGCAGAAAGTGTGAAAAAAAGCTTTGCTATTGCTTTAGGACTGATTTTGTGCCTTTGCTTTTCTGCCTGTTCCGGGCAGGAAACGCCGCAAACATCATCACAGCCATATGCCGGTCAGGAACAATCTGACATAATGATTGATGATGTCAGCAGTTCGGATAATACACAAATCGATACAGCAGAGAGCGGTATTAATGTATCTTCAGAAATGGAGGGGAAATTTATGGAACGAAAATTAAAGCTGACGGTTGACGGGCAGGAAATCAGTATCACATTGTATGATACTCCAGCAGCAAACGCCCTTTATGATATGCTGCCGCTTGATCTTACTTTCGAGGATTTTAACGGTGTGGAGAAAATCAGTTATCTGTCGGATGAGCTTCCTACCGAGGGAGAGCCGGACGGCTGTAATCCCAATGTAGGCGACTTCTGCTTGTATGCACCTTGGGGAAACCTCTCAATCTTCTATAAGGATTTTCGGTATTCCAACTCTTTAATCAAATTGGGACATATTGATTCGGGCATCGATATAATCAGCAGTATGAATGAGAATTTTTCCGCCGTGCTTGAAAAAGCAGAATAAAAATGCCAGCAGAAAAATGCAGAGAGTAATATAGAATATAATGAATAGTTGCAATGGACAAGGAAGCTGCAGAGTCTATTGAAATTCAAAGAGCAAGATTCTAATACCTTTGATTATATGTTGCGTTTTCTTCAGTAACACCCCAATTTTGAGAAGTTAGAAATAACTTCTGAGCTGATATTATCGTTTTCCGGCTTAGAAATTGACCTGAGTAACCGGAAAGCAATTTATAAGTATCAAGAGGTTAAATTGGCTGTTAAGGAATATGACCTGCTTTGTTTGCTGGTAGCGAACAAAGGACCCTTACATACGCACAAATTTACAATAAGGGATGGGCGATCTGCCATCAGGAAATGAAAAAGGTACCATAGGCTATCATATTAGCAATCTTCGCAGAAAAATATGCCTCCTGCTTCTTCAACAATTGATATTGAGAGTGCTCAGGAAGTCGGATTGCTCAAAAAGCAATCCGTAAATATACCTTCCTCATAGGTAACAATGCCTATGGGGATTTTTCTTGCCCGCCAAGAATGGCGGGTAATATTTTTATATTTTTTCAAAATTGTCGTCATTAAACGGTTTCTTCCAGTGAAAACAAGTAAACAAGTTCTTCCTGAGAGAAAAATAAAAAAATTTAGGATTTTTTAAAAATAGGTTGCTTTTGAGTTTCCCAATTCCAAATAAGTGAGGAGGTTTAACCGAGATGTTGTTCTGAAAATGATTGTGAAGGGAACGATTGTGAATTTGACGGATTTTGTGCGCTGTTACGAGTCGGTATCCCTCTATATGCAGAAGCAGAAATGCAGGGAGTTCCGGAAGAAACGGCAGCAGGAATTAAAGCTTTCCATAGAAGGCAGCAAAAAGCGGATAGCTGATCTGGACAAGCTGTTCAACCGGATTTACGAGGACAATGTGATCGTGAGGCCGTCAGACGAGCATATGCAAGGATGGCGGCGGAGTATGAATCCGAGCAGAAAGAACTGCTGGAAAAGGTCAAGGAGGAAGAACAGCGGCTATCCGAAATGGAGCAGAAATCAGTGGATATACACCTGCTTTTGCAGGGACTGCGGGAGTTTACCGATATAAGAGAGCTGACGCCGGCGATTGTCAACAAGCTAATTCGGCGCATTGAGGTACACAATCCGAAAAAGAAGCACACCCAAAAATCGGTGATGGTCGATATTTATTTCACAGCGGTGTGACTGTTGAGTCTTCCTGACGAGCAGGAGATCCGAAAGATGATGGAACAGATGCGGAGCGCATCACAGCTTCCAAAACAGCTCACCGCCTAAAAAGAAAATGGTGTAACCCGACAAAAATCGGTTTACACTATCTTATTTACATTTTATTGACTTATCCGCACAGGGCATTACTGCGAGGCTTTCTTTGCAGTTTAAGCTCAAAATCAACAATGTCTTTAACCAGACAAAAATTTGAGTAAAAAGAAATTTTTATAAATAACAGCAAAAAACTTGTCGTGAAGCTTAGCTCTGTTAAAAATCTAATGAGTTATACTGATGATAGTTATTACAAAATGTTTTATAGAATAAAATGACAAAAATAATTACAAAATAGAGACAAAATTGTTATAACTATTTACATTAAGCTAAAAATATTGTAGTATAAAGGAGAATTATAGGTAGGAGGAAAATACCATGAAAAAGATAATATGTATAATAATGGCAATGATATTTGTGTTAATTCCATTGAGCAGCTGCGACAGTGCAGGGGCAGATGGCGAGTCTCAGGCATCATCAGACAGCAAGGCCGAAAGTAATGGGACTTCTGCAACTGTATCAGAAAATATTAGTGATCCATATTCTATTAATAATAGCGAGGATGAGAGAATAACAACAAAAAATGATAAGAAGGCTTTTAATGATGGCAGAATATCATTTGAATATCCGGCGAATTGGAAGTTTACCGAGCAGAAAGTAGAAGACGGCAGTACTGTATATTTCAGCGAGCCTGAACTTGGTGAGGACTGCCAGCTTTCAATTTATATTACAGCGTCGGAATTATATGTTCGCGACAACACTGAAGAAGAATATACAACCTCTCTTTCTGAAGATTACACAGACGTATCTATAAAGGAATTTACAAAAGGAAAAATAGATGGCTGTGATGGGACAAAGGTGACAGCATCATACAAATCGAACGGTACAGAATTTATAAGAATTATTTACGACAATGTTATTGAGGGAGTTAGACTATATAATTTTGATATAGTCTATCCTGAGGCAGAAAGCGAAACCTATGAAAAAATTTTTGATGATATTATAGCTTCAGTTAAGCTAATATCTCAGGATTAAATTTTAAAAACGAAAAGTTCGTTATAATATTCTAAAAAATTTGAGATAGTACCGCTTATACATAATGCATAAGCGGTACTATTGCTATAATATATCAATAAAAAACGAATTAATAGTTATAAAATGATGATACTGTAATATATGAACCGTTATGACGTCTAACATGCCATATACCATCTCTTGTATCGATATGGGTATAATTGGAATCGGAATTCCATTCAATACCATGCATTCCAAGAGTTTCGGCTCTCTGGGCAAGTTCGAGTGCAGATTTACCACTGCAAATAATGTCGGCAGCTTTACCATAAAGGTGCTGAGAACTTGAAGCTCCGCCGATGTTTTGATTGTGAGAAACGGTACGATAGCCGCTGTTTATAGTAATTGAGGAGCCTGCCCAATCCCTGATTGCCTGCATATATACCACCAATGCCATATCAATAAGAATTTGGTCGGAACCGTCCTTACACCTAAACTCTCTTACTCTAAAGTTTTTGCTCAAATATTTTTCACCATCTTTTGCCAGCGAAAATGTTTGAACGCCGGTGAGCTTGTCTACAAGATATGTTGAT
>CAJFJP010000013.1 GCA_904384255.1 Candidatus Timburyella stercoris | reverse complement strand
TTCCTCCTTCTTTGATGGCGTAGTTGTGCTTCAGCGGGCCGCTGCCAGAACCCAAGTCCAGGCCGGCCTCCATGCAGGCGGTAATGTAGGCTTTGGCCTTCTCCACCGCCTGGGACAGACCGCAGCCCAGGGCCAGGAAGGAGGCGATGGCGGAGGACAGGGTGCATCCGGAGCCGTGGTTGTTGGGGTTGTCCACCCGCCGGGCCCGGAACCAGTGAGCTTCTCCACGGAGCCACAGCAGGTCGTCGGAATACCGGGTGCGCACGCCCCGTTCTCCCCCTCCCGAACGGGGTAGGGCATGCCACCAGTGCATGACGTCCCCCTCCTCAAACTGGTGGGCGCAGCAGCGGAGTATATGCTCCTTTGCCGAGGCCGGGTCCCAAATCATCTGTGCGCACACGTCCTGAAGCTGGTCGCGGAAGCCGAAAGCTCCGCCGCACTGATAAAATGCGGTGCGTCCCATTATTCTCGACTGCTCTATCTGTGACGGAAGCCATGTGTTTATAAGGCAGTCAAGCAGTTTGTTGCTTGTGCTTATTTTAATGTCGGTGATGTCTTTGGCTTTTTCTTCCGGCGCCAAATAAATATCATATTTATAGCCCGGCGTTTCAGAAAAGGACATGGTAAATACGATATTTGTACTGCTTTGATTTACTATTACGGCGCCGCATGGATTAGATGGTGAAGCACTCTGGCCGACATCCCATCTGCCGGAGAGAAAGTCCTTTTTTTCGCATACATAATTCACAGGTCCGCCAAAGGCTGAAAGACACATATATCCCGGCGCGGCAGTATTAAAGCCGTTTCGTATATTAAGCACTTCTTCTTCAAAAGAAAAGCTTAGGCTTTTTACCACAGTGCCGCTTACGCCGAGTATCGGCTCAGTGTAATATGCCGTTTCGATACCTTGAGGACGACTGTAGTTAACCTCTATCACCTTTGTCATGCTATGCTTTGGCACAGTTACCTTTACAGAATAGTCTATGCCGCCTATACTGCCGTCATAAAGGGCGTATTCACGCGCATAGGTAACGCGGGAACCCCATATCAAATCATAATATTTTCCATCTATTCTGGCGATAAGCATTTCGCCGCGGTTATCGGTGCGGGTGTCGTTAAACCATGGCGTAAGCTTGTTTTCACGCGAATTTTTCGCCCATGTATAGCCGAGCGAGATATCAGAGAGCAGTGTGCCAAAATTTTCGTTAGCAAGCACCTGGCACCATGGAAGCTCCGGCATGGATGTAACGGTAAAGGAGCCACCTTTATCACTATCATAGAAAACGCCGCCGACTATTTCTATGCCGCTTGGCAGCGGTTTTACCGGCCTTGATGCGGGCAGAATTTCTATTGGATTATATTTAGCAGTGCTTACCCCTGAGGCTGTTATATTCTGCGGTGCAATATAGCTTGCCGCCGCTTTTATGGCGGATATTGCTTCGGAGTTTAGCTTTAAGACATCTAGGCAATATATGCCGCCCTTTTGCCCAAGCAACTCCTCACTGCCACAGAGCCGCACTATGTCATACAGCGCGGATGAGACAGAGCGCATATAGTCTCCGCCCTCGCTAAAGAGTATGCATAAGTCAAATTTAATTCCGCACAGCCGCATTTTTGAATGCAGATTTATATATGGTTCCCATTTGCTTATGTCATCTGCGCTTTTTACTTCTATTAAGATAATAGGAAAATCGCCCGATATTCCAGCTGACCACAAGGCAGATATTCCTCCCACCACAGGATATTTATCTGCCTGGCCCTTTGCCTTTACCGGATAAAACAGCTTTGGAAGAATAGATGCGCATATGCGCGAGGACAGGCCTCCGTCAAACAGCGGCGAGGCGGCCGCCTTTTGCGAGGAAAGCGCGCCCTGCCGCCGACAGGTTACAAGACGCGATATGGCTTCATCAGGCGTTGCGGCGCAGGTTATGACAAAAGTGAACTGCTTTTGCGATTTGGGAGAAATATTCATTTCTACTCTTGCCGCGACGCAGGGATCGGGTACGCCGCCATCGCCGTTTAGAACGGGCATGTTAGAGATTAGAGAAGCAGCTCCAAACGGACGATTAATAACTTTCTCGCGGTTAAAGCTGTATTCAAAAGGAATATTCTCAATAAATCCGGCAGCGGAGTATAGAACCGGCTCACCCTTGCGGGAACGGCGCTCCATTGTTATAATGTTGAGCTCTTTTATATATTTGCATCTAATAAACAGCCGCGAAAAAGCGGGGTGCGCTGAGTCGTCCTCAGGCGTAGAAAGACACGGCTCGAAATATAGCAGCAGGGAGACGTTTTGCGAAAACGAGCTGCTGTTTTTTACAATAAATTTGCGCTCCTCGCATGGAATATTTGGATGAAGACATATCATCATGCCGGCGTCCAAGCCATATTTTGACGCGTAAAACGCGGCATGAGTTGCGGCGAACTGCGCCGAATATTCAGCGTCGGAGTAATAATCTGGAGCACGGGTAATGGAGAAAGCACCGTTTTTAGTCTCAACTACGGCAAATAAGCCAAGCGGCCGGCGCAGAATATCACTGCTGCGGCGGTATATGTCGGCGCCCTGAGAAAAGGATACGCCACAGCCGCTGTCAGTGACAACAAGTGTATACTGCCCATTGGAAAGAAGGTGCATTTTAGGCTCTGCAATATTTATATCATCAATTATCTCGGCTTCACCGCCGGTGCGTCCGGGCTTTTGAGGAACCTCCGGTTCTGCTATATCGTCAAATACAGCCGCGCCGGCAGGAATTTTTTCTTCGAGCAGTTCTTTAGCGGCCAGCATGTTTCGACTGTTCATAAACCGCTTCTGCATAATGTTATTGTAGAGAGCGTTGCAGCAAGCCAAAATGCTCATTCCTATGTGATGCGCCATATAACAGCGCACTATTGAATATCCGCCGCTGCCGGCGCGGGACTTTGTGAAATCTGCCGCCTCATAAAAGCCGTATCTTCCGGTCATGCCCATTTCTTCAAGTCTCAGCAGATTTTTAATAGAGGCCTGAGGTATTGTCGGCAGCGTGAGGAAGGCGGAATATGGAGAAACTACATATTCCTGATTAAGTCCGCGCTTAAGGCCGAGCTTCTGTATGCCGTGAGCTTTGTACTGATAATTGTAATGTGGGTCAAATGCATAAAAGGCGCTTTCAGAGCACCCCCACGGAGCATCCTTAGCCCGTGCGCGGCTGCGCTGGCAGTGTATGCAGAAGCGCAGCGCCTCAAAACCCAGCGAATTTTCATACGCGGGAAGCAATAACTGCGGCATAAAATATTCAAACATAGTGCCAGTCCATGAAACTGGGCCGGTATATCCTCCCTGCTTGGCAAGCGTGCGGCCGAGATATCCCCAATGCTTTTTGCTCACCTGACGTGATGCAATGGCAAAATAGCTTGTCATTCTCGCTTCGCTCATGAGCAAATCGTAATATGAGCCGGAAAGCTTCTCTGCTTCTAAGTCGTATCCTATATGAAACAGCTTGCGCCGTTTATTATAAAACGGAGAAAGATCGGTTTCATCTACAAGATTCTCAAGCCTATCAATTATCTGTGAAATTTTAGCTGATTCCGACATATATTCCTTAAGCCCTTCGCTAAGCGTGGACATGCAGCAGGCAAAGTTGCCGGAATCTACTGTAGAAACAAATCTCGGCCTGAGCGGTTTAAGAGTTTTTGTGTCGTACCAGTTGAGAAGATTTCCATTCCATTTTTCGAGCTTTTCAATACTGCACAACGCTTTTTCTATTTTTACACACATGTGCTCGGTATCTATAAAGCCAAAATCCCGGGCGGCGAGGGTGCACAGCATCATAAGTCCAATATTGGTTGGCGACGTCCTATGCGCTATGGCATGGACGGGAGATTCCTGTATATTATCCGGTGGGAGAAAATTGTCCTGATCTGACGCCAATTCATCGTAAAATCTCCACATAGAGGCCGTCCATGCTTTTACTGTATCGCGCTCACTGCTTTCTATCTGCACTGTTTCATGCTTACGTTTAATGGATGTAAAATATATAATAAGTGGGCTGATTATGGCAAAGCAGGCCATAAGTCGCGTGAATGAGTCGTTTACAAAAAATAAAAGCACGCCGAATATAACTGCCGGAAGCGAAAAAACAAGTGAGCTTAAAAATCCGTCTGAGCCTTCGGCATCGGCAGCAGTAGTCCACTGAAGCAGATTTCGATGCGAAACAAACTGCCGGTAAAGTGCGCAGCATATTGCACTTAGAGAAATAAGTGCAGTTTGTACGAGTATAATGCTTTCAATCAGAGCGCCGGCAAGCGCTTCAAGTGCCGAAGGCATTACTCGGGAATAATATTTGCGTGACAGCATCTGTACGCCGCCGCCGATAAGGGACCTTAAAGCGGCAAAAATTCCCGGTGACGCAGCCGATAGCAGCGCGGTGACAGCAAGCAGCGCAGCGTGCGATGGTATAAAAAATGTGAGCAAAAGACACATCAGCGCAAAGGGAGGTGTTGCCGAGCGGCGCAAGTTATCAAAAAGCATGTGCTTTGAAAGCCCGTTTATGGGATTAACAATATGTCCGGCGCTGCTTGGCACTCTTTTAAACAGCCAGAGAATATTCTGCCAGTCGCCCCTTACCCAGCGATGCAGTCTTTGCAAATACGGCAGTACACCGGACGGACACTCGTCCGTCATTTCTATATCCGACATATAGGCCGTGCGGAGATAGCTGCCTTCAAGTATATCGTGGCTGAGTATTCTCTCGTCGGGGAAAGCCTTATCGAGACAGCGGTAGTAGGCTTCGGTGTCGATAAGTCCTTTGCCGGAGAATATACTCTGACCGTACAAATCCTGATAAATGTCGCCGGAGACCGTGTCGTAAGTGGTAACTCCGCCTGAGCCGGCCATTGTGACGGAAAAAGGAGTTCTTGCAGAGCTTTGCAGACTTGTTACAACGCTCGGCGCTATTATTCCATAACCGTTTGTTACACAGCCGCTCTCCGATACAACTGGTGTATTAAGCGGATGCATTGCCGCAGCGACCATTTCCGATGCGCTGTCCATAAGCAGCTCAGTGTCGGCATCAAGCGCCAGCATATATTTTACCCGGCGCAGGAATTCAGCGTCGCCTTCAATTGTTCTAAAGGATGAAACGCCGGTGCGGATATATCTTATAAGCTCGGTTATAGCGCCGCGCTTGCGTTCATAGCCGGCAAACGCCCTTTGAGTCTTAACCTCGACGCGGGGGCGTATTACGAGTATAAATTTATTGTCATATTTGTTATTAAGCGATTTTATAACTCTGCTCACAGCACTTATTGAAACAGCATCCTCAGGCTTGCTGGGAAGGCTGTATTCTTTTAAGTCGCACAACACGCAGAATTTTATCTCGCCCTGACAGTTGGTGCGGTAGAGCTGTTCAAGCCTTTTATACAGCCTGCCGGCTTTGTCGGGCGAGGGAATAAGCGTAGATATTGTAACAAGCGTAGGCGCTGAGGCGGGAATAGATCCTTTAAGCTCCATGCGTGGCAGATAAGTCGGCTTTACCCCTTTAGTGGCGAAGAAATCTACTAAGGGCCGGCATGTTTCAAATATAGGAAAGTATATTATAGGAATAAGCCAGTAAGCATGCGAAAAGCAGGAAATAATAAATGAGACTATAAGCGGAATGATAAATCTAAGCGTTAGAAATATATTGCCGCGTATGCGCCGCGACTTAGAGGTATCTTCCAACAGATAAAAGCCTATGTGGCGCTCTCTAGATTTAGATGCTGACTGTGCAAGTTTTACTATGTTCTCAGCTACCTGAGCCTCGTCACATTTTTTGCGTAGCGCAAGTTCTGTACACTTGCTGCGATATATAGCCCTTGTCTTTTCATCCATGCCGGTGTATGCACCAGATGGGTCACGTGAGAAAATCTTTTCTATTTGGCTGTAATCTTCTATAATCTGCTCAAAGTCTATTGACGGCAGACTCCTCAATCCAGTTATTGCAAGACCCATCATTTCAGCGGAGTACTCGTCTCTATTTTTTGCACATATGCAGGCAGTGTCTACAAGCGATGCCTTAAGCATAAATGGTAGCGACTGTAATTCCTGCGTTGTTATTGGACGATCTGAGTTTTCAATTTCATGCCGTATTGCAGCTTCAATATCTTCTCCAACGGTCTTTTTGCACAAAAGAAATATTTCGGGAATGTTTTTCCCGTTATGCGGCAGCGCGGGAGAATATTTGAGCGACTTAAGCGCGCTTCGCCCCTCGCGCTCCAAAAGATAATAATTGTCTCTCAGCCATTCCGACATGTCTGTGCCTTCATTTACAATGGCGGCTTTATAAAGCGGTCTGAGATTTGATAGACCCTTTGCAAGTTTGCGCCGCAGCGATAAAGGCTTTTTAAATGTCAGTTTTGAATTTATATCCATGCAATCCGTCCTTTAAAAAATATTTTTGCCGCGGCAGCGTACCATCGGCAATAAATATCTGACCTTTTATGCTTGCTCTTTATAAATGAAGTATGAAATTTAATTAATAATTTTATAAGCAAATTAAAAAAGCACCATTGCTGATATTTTTAACAGCAATGATGCTTTTTATTAGTACGGTTTTAAAATTTGACGCAAATGCTTCAATTATTTATCTATGAAACAACAAACGTTAGGGTTTTTACTGCCGTTTTAGAGCAAATAAATTTTACATTAATTGTTATACTATAAAGCATCAAAAAACAGCAAAACTAATTACAGCCGAATGAATATAAAATTTATAGTGTCCCAGAAAATTATAATTTTATATCGTTAAGCTAAAAGACTAAAGCGGATATTCAATCCTTAGATATTCGCATGGATATATCAAATGCCTTAACAGAATGGGTAAGCGCTCCTACAGAAATAATATCTACCCCGGTTTCAGCCACTTGTCGGATATTGTTTTCTGTAACATTACCAGAGGCCTCAAACAATGCTTTTCCGGCGCCAAGCTTTACCGCCTCGCTCATAGCCGCGCAGTCCATATTGTCGAGCATAATGACCTCGGCACCGCACTTTAAAGCCTGACGTACCTCGTCAAGATTGCGGGTTTCCACCTCTATTTTTATCATATGTCCAACTTTTTCGCGAAGCGCTTCAACCGCCGGAATAATACCGCCGTAGGCGTCAATGTGGTTGTCCTTAAGCATTGCGGCATCGCTGAGATTAAAGCGGTGATTTCTGCCGCCGCCCATAACGACCGCATACTTCTGAAGAGCACGAAGGCCGGGAAGTGTTTTACGTGTATCGCATATTGAGGCTTTTGTGCCCTCTACAAGCTTTACAAGCCGCGACGTCTTTGTCGCTATGCCGGACATATGCTGCATTATATTCAGCGCTGTGCGCTCGCCCTTAAGCAGCGTAGTCGTGCTGCCGCTTATTTCAGCGATTAAATCGCCTTTGCTTATGATACCCCCGTCATTTTTATGCTTTATAATATTTATATGATTGTCTAATTTTTCAAATACGCGCAGCCCAAAGTCAAGCCCGCACAAAACCCCATCGTCCTTTGATATAAGCATTGCCTTTGACTGCATACCGTCGTCAAGCAGATAGTCGGTAGCGGCGTCGGTATAGTTTATATCCTCCATCAGCGCCCTTTCAATTATATCGTCAATATAAAATGGCAAAAGCTTCATTAAAATTCAACCTTTCTTTTTTATGTTTATATTACTTGTCATACTTCAACCGATTTAAAACTAAAAGTGAAAGTGCGAAGAGATATCGGCACGCAAACTACATATAAATTAGCTCAAGTATGTAAAGTTTGCATTGCTTTTTATTAATATTGTGCCTTAAAAATATTGTTAATAATATAAAGTTATATCTCTTTACTTAGCTACAACATCTCGCAGAATAATACGGGCAACGCTGCAAAGACTTTTAGCTTCAATGAAATCCGTAGTCACTGCAAATTTACCAGAGTGCAGACGTGAATACATTTCTTCAATCTGCTTAAGGCCCTGTTCGGCCTTATCTATATCAGGTATAACAAAATAGCTCATCTGCATAATCTGTCTTATTGTCGTACGCATGCCGGTAGGCAGCGGCGCACCATCGGTTTTAAATGGCAGCGGCCTGCCGGACACATCCCCCATACCACTGCGGGAATTTATGTCCTGCGCCGCACGCCGGCCGAAAACCAGCGCTTCAAGAAGTGAGTTCGACGCCAGCCTGTTTTTGCCGTGAACGCCTGTGTGTGAGCATTCACCCGCTGCATACAGCCGGTCTATGCTGGTGCGTGAGTGCAGATCTACGTCTATGCCGCCCATGAGATAGTGCTGGCAGGGAAAGACAGGTATATAGTCCTTGGTTATGTCTATGCCCTCCTCAAGACAGCGGGAATATATCATCGGAAACCGATTAATTAGAAAATCCGCGCTCTTATGTGTTATATCAAGATAAAAATTTTCACTGCCGGTGCGCCGAGATTCCAATATAATCGAGCGGGATACAACGTCGCGCGGGGCAAGTTCCAGCCGGCTGTCATACCTGTCCATAAACTGCTTGCCGTCGCAGTTTAACAGCTTCGCGCCTTCTCCGCGCACTGCCTCGGATATTAGCAGGCGTTCTCTCTCATTTGCCGCCAGCGCCGTCGGATGAAACTGAATGTAATCAAGATGTTTTATATGCGCGCCAAGCTCATAAGCCATGCAAATGCCATCGCCAGTGGCAATGGCCGAGTTTGTAGTATATTTATAAACGCGTCCTATACCGCCGGTGGCGAGTATTACATATGAAGCAGAAATAGTTTTATATCCATCTGGCAGCATTATGCTTGCAAAAAATCCGCTGTTTGCCCGCTGCAGCGAGCATAGCAAAGTATTTTCCAAAATAGTTATGTTCTTTTTCTGTTTAACCGTTTCAATAAGCTTGTCCTCAATCGCTTTTCCGGTAGAGTCTTTATGATGCACAATTCGATGCCGTGAGTGACCGCCTTCCAGCGTCATTTGCAGGCTGTCGCCGTCTTTGTCAAAGTCTACGCCGAGATTATAAAGCCGCATAACATCCGACGGTCCCTCTGTAACGAGAGTGCGGACAGCGTCGATATTATTCTCATTTCCGCCGGCTATCATTGTGTCGTTTATGTGCCGCTCATAGCTGTCGTTTACCATATCCAGCACCGAAGCCACGCCGCCTTGCGCAAGCGAGCTGTTGCAGAGGGTAAGCTCGCGCTTTACAATAAGCAGTGCGTTAATTCTATCGTCGAGATTAAGGGCGGCATAAAGTCCGGCCACGCCGCCGCCGACTATAATTACATCATATTTATCCTTCATATTTATTTCCCCCTCGGAGGTATAAAGCCGCCGCACCTTTCAGCAAACATGTGAAAATTAAAAAGTATATTTATACTGAAGATAACAGCGTATTAAATTCTAAATAAAAAGCAGAAGCCAAAATTTTGTTCATAAAATAAGCAGTGCCTAAAGATTATTATTAAATCGCTATTGCGCCGCAATCTCAGAAATATATTAAGATTAAGAGCCCAAACGCCCAGAAAGCTTATCCGCCGTATTTAAGCATGTTGTCGAGCGGACGCTTAGCGGCAAGCCGTAAACTTTCATCCATTTCTATAATGGCACCGCTGCCGATAATAGCGGAGTAAACTTCCTCAAGCGTAGTCATTTTCATGTCGCGGCATACAAGCAAATCACCGCGCAGCTGATAAAAATTGCGAGATGGATGCTTTATTTTAAGATAATCTGTCACACCGCGCTCAGTACCGATTATAACGTCGCTGTCGGTACCCAGCGCATAATCGATTATAGCGCTTGTAGAGCCGACAAAATCAGCCAGCTCAGCGACCTCCGGCCGGCACTCAGGATGAACGGCAAACAGCGCGTCGGGATGCTTCTCTTTTTCAGCTATCACGTCGTCAACAGTAATTGAATTATGAACAGGACAGCAGCCGTCAAAAAAGGCAAAGTTTTTGCCAGGAACATTCATTTGAACATATCTTCCCAAATTTTTATCGGGAATAAACAGTATATTTTCAGCGTCCATTCTTTCAATTATACGTACAGCGCTGGACGACGTCACACATACATCCGATACCGCCTTTAGCTCGGCTGTGGTGTTGATGTATGCACAAACAGTATAATCGGGATGCTTTTTCTTAAAATCGACAACCTCTTTAGGATCTATCTGCAGCGCCATAGGACATGTAGCGCCCTCGGCAGAGAGCAGCACTTTCTTTTCCGGCGATAAAATTTTAACGGTTTCCGCCATAAAACGCACACCGCACATCAATACCGTTTCACAATCAAGCTTCTGCGCCGCTTTTGCCAGCATATATGAATCACCGGTTACATCCGCCAAATCTATAATATCCGGCGACTGATATGTATGCGCAAGTATTTTTATATTTTTTTCATTTTTCTTCTGCTTTATAAGCTCTGTAAGCTTTTGCTTTTCCATAAAAAACTCCAATTTCTTTTTACATAATTTTATCATATTTCTATCCAAAACCTTAGACTAATTTTTCATAAGAATTAATATGATTACCGCTCTTTTTTTATTTAATTTATTTATATAATAATAAAAGCTTTGCTGTACATGACTTACAGCAGTCAAAGCTCCGCATCTTATGCTACACGCGGTAAAAACAGCATCAGCGGTAAAAACTGAGAATTTTATGCATATTTTTATATCTATTAATCGGCAGTAATATTACAGCTTTATGCAGGTATAATTCTAAGCAATTGTTAAGATTTATATTATAGAAAATGAAAAATATGAGACCGCTTAGAAAGTCCCGCGGCATTTATCAATTTATAAACCTGCGAAATAAACATTATTATTCAAGATTAAATAAAAATAAAAACTGCAAAGAATAAATAAGGCAAAGTGCGAACAGTACCTTGCCTTATAAATTGCAGATATTCAGTTAGAAAATAATATTATGATACATCTACTGTGATTTACTATATCTGTTGATTGATTATGCCGCGCAAATACCACACATTGCGACAATAATATAATTCTGCTTACTCCTTAATCAGCGTGTGTGTTATTTCGCCAACATAAACATAATGATAATCTTTATTTTCGTACCATTTAAGATTTTCCTTGTCGATAAACTTATCAGGATCGAGTCGCGAAACATAGAGCTTGCGGCAGATGAGAACGAGCCGTGCCTGCTCAAAATATACGGTACCATAATCATAGACAGGAGTGAGACCAGTCGCCTCAGTTTTGTCAATTTCTTTGCCCGACTTGCTGCCGGTAATACCGTGCAGCTTTTTGTCATTTCCATAAAAGCTTAGCGAAAACATATCATGGCTGTCAATAAATTCTTTAGTATACCGCTGCGGACGTATGACGGTGACAGCAGCGTCCTTGCCCCACATTTCACCGACAAAGCCCCAGCTTGCCGTCATCATGTTGTGTTTTTTTTCGTCTCCTGCCGTTACCAGCATCCATTCGTCGGCTATGGCCTTTACAAAATTTTCGTTTAAATCCTTTATGTTTACCTCTTTAAAAGACATTATTAGCGCCTCCCAAATAATAATTTACATAGCATTATATTAAGCCACTATATGTAAAATGTCGCTGTGCAGAAACAGCAGCAGTAATAATTGATAACCCCAATTATTAAAATAGTAATTATATACGTATATAAGCGGCTGTAAAATGTAAAAAGTTAAAATTTTTTAACTTTTATGTAATCTAATTTTTATTGTATTATATGTAGATTACATTTATAATAATATAAAATGGAAAAAAATTCAAGCAGACTAAGGAGGGATAGTGTGGATAACATGAAAATACCCGAATTTCAAGGTAATCTGCGCAGCTTTATGCTAAGGGTGCCGGAGGTTATACGCGAGTGTACCGGCATTAAGATATTTGGAAAAAAGATAAGGTCGGTGCTGTTTTCCACCGATGTAAGTATTATAAGGAATACAAATGCAGATGCAGTAATAGCTGTTTACCCATTTACCCCTCAGCCGATAATTACGCAGGCGGTGATGACAGCGTCGGACATACCGGTATTTGCCGGCGTCGGCGGAGGGCTTACGCAGGGAAAGAGAGTGCTTAATTTAGCTATGCACGCCGAGCATCAGGGCGCCATAGGCGTTGTGCTTAATGCACCAACTTCTAATATTACGCTACATAAGGTGGCGGAGCAGATAGATATTCCAATAGTTATTACGGTAGTGTCTGAAAATGAGGACACAGCTGCACGCCTTAAAGCGGGGGCAGCTATATTTAATGTGTCCGGCGCTTCTAAAACAGCAGATATTGTACGCAAGCTGAGAGAAAAGCATCCGGACGCAGCCATTATGGCTACTGGCGGGCCAACGGAGGAATCTATAAAAAAGACAATAGAAGCTGGCGCCAACGCTATAACATGGACGCCGCCGTCAAACGGCGAGGTGTTTAAAGATATAATGGACGCTTACCGTCAGGGTCTGCCTCACCCGTAATTTTATGTGCGGGAATTTATTATATACCAAAATCATTGTAGAATTTAATGTGTCGATTAATTATAATTAATTACTGACTTTGCACATGATAGTTTTGCATAAATATTCGAATTATTTGCATTTTATTCATGCGTTAGGTGATGATGTATGCACTCTGTGCCTGCTTGACAAGCCAAAATAGAAAATTTGAAAGAGCTTTTTCGCAGCCAGCAATTATATAGAAAATTTCGGTTGTGCGGTGCTCTATAAAGCATATAATGCCAATTGCGCCGGCAAAGATTATATTAACATTTTAACAAAAATCAGCAATAAATCTTTTGTAGTTTGTTTAAATGTATAAAAATTAAAAATATATGCATAAATATTCATTTATTGCTTGACTTTATTCGTTTTGTGTGTATACTAAGTGATGTTGAGAGAAAATAATACAGAAAGGTATGATGATAAATGAAAAAGATAAAGAAGGCAGTGCTGGCATATTCCGGCGGGCTGGACACATCAATAATAATTCCATGGCTTAAGGAAAATTACGACAACTGTGAGGTAATAGCCGTTGCTGCCGACGTAGGGCAGGGGGCTGAACTAAGTGGGCTTGAAGAAAAGGCGCTTAAGACAGGCGCGTCCAAGCTTTATATTGAAGATTTGAAAAAGGAATTTGTTGAAGAGTGCATATGGCCGACGCTTAAATTTGACGCGGTGTATGAGGGCAAATATCTTTTGGGCACATCTTTTGCGCGCCCGGTAATAGCTAAGAGAATAGTGGAGATAGCTAAGGCTGAGGGTGCTGATGCCATAGTTCACGGTTGCACAGGAAAGGGCAACGACCAGGTGAGGTTTGAGCTTACAATAAAAGCCTTTGCTCCGGAGATGGAGATAATTGCTCCATGGAGAATTTGGGACATAAAATCAAGAGATGAAGAAATAGATTACGCAGAGGCGAGAAACATACCGCTTTCGATAACCCGTGAGACGAATTATTCAAAGGACAAAAACCTCTGGCATCTTTCGCACGAGGGGCTTGACCTCGAGGATCCGGCAAATGAGCCGATGTATGACAAGATACTTGAAATGGGAGTATCGCCGGAAAAAGCGCCGGACAAGGCGACATATGTCACAATTTCATTTGAAAAAGGCATACCGGTGGCGCTTGACGGCATTAAGACGGGTCCGGTTGAGATAATAGAGGAGCTTAATAAGCTCGGTGGCGCGAATGGAATAGGTCTTGCCGACATAGTGGAGAACAGGCTTGTCGGTATGAAGTCACGCGGCGTTTATGAGACTCCCGGCGGCACGATACTTTATGAAGCGCACAGGATACTCGAAACTCTGTGCCTTGACAAAGACACGATGCATGAAAAGGATAAGCTCGCTATAACTTTTGCAGATTTGGTATACGACGGAAAATGGTATACTCCATTAAGAGAAGCATTATCAGCTTTTGCCGACAGCACACAGCAGACGGTAACGGGCGATGTAAAGCTGAAGCTTTATAAGGGCAACATAATCTGTGCGGGTGTAATATCACCGTATTCTCTGTACGATGAGGAAATAGCGACTTTCGGTGAGGATGAGGTTTATAATCAGGCTGATGCGGCCGGATTTATTAATCTTTTCGGCCTGCCGATAAAGGTGAAAGCTATGCTTGACAAAAAGCGTGCTGAAAGCGGCAAATAATAATCCGCATGAACTTTGTGGCGTACTGGTAGGCATGATCTGCGGCCGACACTGTTTTTGTACGAGGCGAAAAAGCCAAAATATTTTGACAGATAGCCCGTGCTGCTGTGATTGCGGCGCGGGCATCGGCAATGAATAAGTGCTTATTATTGCAGGAATATATTAGGCCAAAGTGCTGTTTTTAGTGAATTATATATGTGCGCTTTGTCTGCCGGTATATTTAACGCGGATTCCGCTTTAAGCGGCAATGAAAAGCGGCTTAATTTTCCGTCAGTGAAGAATGTATGGATATAATCTGAATTTTGCGCACATTAGAAAAAATATTGAATTTACAGGAGAGAAAAATATGAAGCTGTGGGCCTCAAATTTTCATAAAGCTTTGGACAAACAGGCCGATGATTTTAATTCGTCGATATCTTTTGACAGCCGTATGTATAAACAGGATATTACCGGTTCTATAGCGCATGCACGGATGCTCGGCAAGCAGGGTATAATAACTGCCGGCGATTGCGAAGCGATAATAAATGGGCTTGAAGGCATACTTGCAGACATCGAAGCGGGAAAGCTTGAGATATCGCCGGAAGCAGAGGATATACACAGCTTTGTGGAAGGAGAGCTTACTTCCCGCATAGGCGACGCCGGAAAGCGCCTGCACACGGCGCGCAGCCGCAACGATCAGGTCGCGCTTGACATAAGGCTGTACCTTCGAGATGAGGCATCACAAATAATTTCTGACATAAAGGGTCTTATATCGGTGCTGTGCGATAAGGCGGACGAATGTAAGGAATATGTTATGCCCGGATATACGCATATGCAGCGTGCTCAGCCGGTTACATTCGGCCATCATCTAATGGCGTATGCGCAGATGCTGCTGCGTGACATTGACAGGCTGCATGACTGCATAAAGCGTATGAATGTGTCTCCGCTTGGCAGCGGCGCGCTTGCCACAACCACTTACGACCTCGACAGGGAATATACAGCATCGCTGCTCGGAATGGACGGCATAACCGCTAACAGTCTTGACAGCGTGTCGGACAGGGATTTTACAGTTGAGCTTATATCCTGCCTTTCGCTTGTAATGGTACATCTGTCCCGCTTCAGCGAGGAGATAATACTTTGGTGCTCGTGGGAGTTTAAGTTTATTGAGCTAGACGACGCTTATTCAACCGGCTCCAGCATAATGCCGCAGAAGAAAAATCCGGATATGGCGGAGCTTGTGCGCGGCAAAGCCGGCAGGGTGTTCGGCGATTTGACGGCGATGCTTACGGCGCTTAAGGGCCTTCCGCTGGCCTATAACAAGGATATGCAGGAGGATAAGGAAGCAGTGTTCGACGCTGTCGATACTGTAAAAATGTGTCTTGAAGTGTTTGCGCCAATGATATCAACCATGAAGGTGCTGCCGGGAAATATGCGCAAAGCGGCATCCGGCGGATTTATAAATGCGACCGACTGCGCTGATTATTTAGTAGAAAAGGGGCTTCCCTTTAGGGACGCATATAAAATAGTGAGCGAAATAGTCGCCCACTGCATAGAAAACGGCCTGACGCTTGAGAGTATGTCTATAGGCGATTATAAATCTTTTTGTGATAAGTTTGGCAATGATGTGTATGACGCTATCAGCCTTGAAAGCTGCGTTATGCGCCGCAATGTATCCGGCGGTCCGGCACCGGAGCAGGTTGCAAAACAGATAGCGAATGTCAGAAAAACATTGACTGATATGTAGCGGCGGACTGTATTGTATGCATAGAGTATTATATTATGCATATTGCAAAGGGCTTGTTTAACCGGCAGGCGGCATGATGTTTCAATACGAAAGATATCCGCCTGATAAATGAATTTCAGCGGATCAATTTTTAATAAATGGCAGTTAAAATATAATAAAAGCAGGGATATTTATGACTATAAAAGTTGGAATTTTAGGCGCGACGGGATATACGGGAGCAGAGCTTGTACGCTTGCTGCTGCGTCACGGCGAGGCAGAGATTGCGGCGGTCGGCTCCAATAATTTTGTCGGCCGCAGACTGTCGGAGATATATCCTAATCTTAAAGGCATATTTGATATGGAGTGCGTATCGCAGGATGCGGTAATAGACTGCAGCGATGTAATATTTGCCTGCCTGCCGCACGGCTTGTCGCAGGAGGCGGCATCAAAATGTATCGCCGCCGGGAAGGTGTTTATCGACCTCGGCGCCGACTTTAGGCTGGAGGACGAAGCGCAGTACAAGGAGTGGTACGGCGGCAGCTTTGAGGACCATGTGCTCCACAGTGAAGCGGTTTATGCACTGCCGGAGCTGTTCAGAGAGCAGATAGTCGGCAAAAAGCTGATATCCTGCCCCGGCTGTTACCCGACCGCATCAGAGCTGGCGCTGTTTCCGGCAATAAAGCGCGGACTGGTGGAAACCGACGCCATAGTTATAGACGCAAAGTCGGGCGTAACGGGCGCCGGTCGCGATCACAAGCCGTTTGCTGAGTGCAACGAGGGAATGTCGGCATATAAAGTGGCCCAACACCGACATACACCGGAGATTGAACAGACGCTTATGAAGGCGGCAAACAAGCGTATAAGGCTTACCTTTGTCCCGCATCTTCTGCCGATAAACCGCGGCGTAAGCTGCACGTGCTATGCTCGGCTCAAGCTCGGCGCCACAGAGGAGCGTATAAGAGAAGCGTATGAGGACTTTTATAAGGACGAATATTTTATACGTCTGCTTTTAAACGGAGAGACGGCCAATGTAAAAAACGTGCGTATGTCTAATATGTGCGAAATATCGCTGCATATCGACAGGCGTACCGGCATGCTCATAGTTACTTCGGCGATTGACAATATGATAAAGGGATCGGTAGGTCAAGCGGTGCAGAACATGAACATCGTCATGGGCCTTGACGAAAAGACGGGGCTTGACTATATCCCGCCGGCATTTTAAATTTAGCGAAAGCGGACGAAATTAGAGCGTTGTATTACGCGGTAGGGCCGTTATAGGTGTTTATACGTCTACGGTTTTACTGCGACGATAGGCATATTCAGCAGGAAATATATGCACCTTTGCTTGCTGTGAGCTGCTGCGAATTTTTGCCGTATTGTTTGCTTATTATAAAATTTAAACATTGACTTTTATCCGTCGTACTCTCTTCTGCAGATCAGTCAATTTTCAGCGACGTGTATATTATTGCAAATCGGCGGATATTTCTATTGCTTGGGAAAATGTATAACACAAAAGTTATATGAATTTGTTAAAGGCCTGGCGTTGTACCGGCGGATTGATATTCTGTTCTGCAATTAAAATTAGAAATGGGCAGTAATGCCCGGCGTATATGAAAAGGGGAATTGTTTTGGAATATATAAATGGTGGTGTTTGTGCGGCCAAGGGCTTTAAAGCGTATGGACTGCACTGCGGCATTAGAAAAAATCAAAATAAAAAGGACCTTATGATGATAGTGGCCGACAACGACTGTGTAAGCGCTGCCGTTTATACTCAGAATTTGGTCTGCGGCGCGCCGATAACGGTTACGAAAAAACATCTTGCTAATGGTATTGCACGTGCGGTGATATGCAATTCAGGCATAGCCAACACCTGCAGCGCCGACGGTATAGAGAAGGCGGAAGCCATGTGTTCTCTTGCAGCAGCAGCAGCCGGCTGCAGCGCGGAGGATGTAATAGTTGCATCTACAGGCGTAATAGGCGTACCTGTGCCGCTTGAGCCTATAAAGGCCGCTATGGATGAGCTTAAGGCGGGCCTTTCATATGACGGAGGAACATCTGCCGCAGAAGCGATAATGACCACTGATACGGTTTCGAAACAGTGCGCTGTCAGGTTTAAGATAGGCGAAAATATATGTACTGTAGGCGGAATGTGCAAGGGCTCCGGCATGATTAATCCAAACATGGCGACCATGCTCTGCTTTTTGAGTACCGATGTAAATATAGATGCCTCATCACTTGATGCGGCGCTTCACGAAGCCGTAAAGAACACTTTCAATATGGTGTATATCGACGGCGATACGTCGACTAACGACATGGCGGAGATAATGGCGAGCGGTCTTGCAGGCAACGATAAAATAACGGCAAAAAGCGCGGGATACGGCGAGTTTTTAGCGGCGCTTAAGGCGGTTCTTTTGGAGCTTGCAAAAATGATGGCGAAGGATGGCGAGGGCGCCACAAAGCTTATTGAGTGCCGCGTATCCGGCGCACCGGACGAAGAGAGCGCACGAAAAATAAGCCGAAGCGTGGTGTCGTCTTCACTGGTAAAAACGGCAATGTTCGGCGCTGACGCCAACTGGGGCAGAGTAATGTGCGCACTCGGCTACTGCGGGGCAAAGGTTGACATAAATAAAGTAAAAATTAATTTTATATCTGATGCCGGAAGCATTAATGTGTGCCAAAATGGTGCAGGTGTCGACTTTGACGAGGACATTGCAAAGCAAATACTCCTGCGCGATGAGATTATAATTGACATAAAACTTTATCAGGGCGAGGCAGATGCTGTAGCTTATGGCTGTGACCTTACCTATGATTATGTAAAAATAAACGGTGACTATAGGTCATAAGCTTGAGGTGAAGAAATTGAACATATCGGAGAAACAGAGAGCGGATATACTTGTACAGGCGCTGCCGTATATAAAGCACTTCAGCGGAAAGACGGTAGTGGTTAAATACGGCGGCAGCTCGATGATAGACGAAGAGCTGAAAAACGCCGTTATGACGGATATAATTTTGCTGTCGCTGGTAGGCATACATGTTGTGCTGATACACGGCGGCGGTCCGGAAATAAACGACATGCTTAAAAAGATAGGCAAAGAGCCTAAATTTGTCAACGGCCTGAGATATACGGACGAGGAGACAATGGAAATTGTACAAATGGTATTGGCTGGAAAAGTAAATAAATCGCTGACACAGCTTATAGAAAGTCAGGGCGGCCGTGCGCTTGGCCTGTGCGGCATTGACGGCGGCATGCTCAAAGCGAAAAAGCTGTCCGACGGTGATTACGGACTTGTGGGTGAACTGGATAAGGTTGACATAAGGCCGATAACAGATGCTCTGGCAAACGGATATATACCGGTTGTTTCTCCCATTGCGGCGGGTGAAAACGGCGAGGTTTACAATATAAATGCCGATACTGCCGCAGCCAGAATAGCAGCGGAATTATCGGCAGAAAAGCTGATATTAATGACAGACATAAAGGGTTTGCTTAGAGATAAAAACGATGAGTCGACTCTTATAGAAGAGGTTGACATAAATGAGGTAATGATGCTCAAACGCAATGGCATAATCTCAGGCGGAATGATACCGAAAATTGATTGCTGCGTTGAAGCGGTGCGCCGAGGGGTAAAGTCTACCACAATAATTGATGGCAGGGTAAAGCACTCAATAATAATAGAGATGCTGTCACGCGAGGGCGTCGGCACAATGCTTGTTGGAGGTAAGGACTAATGTCTTTTGATGAAACGAAAAGCAGCAGCGAAAAATATATAATGAACGTATACAACAGGTTTAACGTCTCAATAGCATACGGCAAGGGTGCAACCGCTTTTGATGAAGAGGGAAAGGAATATATAGACTTTACCTCCGGCATAGGTGTAAACTCGCTGGGCTACAGCAACGACGGTTGGGTAAACGCCGTAACTGAGCAGCTTAAAAAGGTACAGCACACGTCAAATCTGTTTTACCAGCCGGCGCAGGCAGAGTTTTGCAAAAATCTCTGTGAAAAGTCCGGATTTGCAAGGGTGTTTTTGGGCAACTCCGGCGCGGAGGCCAATGAATGCGCCATAAAAATAGCGAGAAAATACAGCGAGGACAAATACGGTGAGTCGCGCAGCAACATAATAACACTTAATAATTCATTTCACGGCCGAACTATAACAACGCTGTCTACAACGGGACAAATAGTGTTTCATCAGCTTTTTAAGCCTCTTACTGACGGATTTATGTATGTCGACAGCGGAGATATAGAACAGCTTAAAAAGGCGGCTGATGATTCGGTGTGCGCAATAATGCTGGAGACGGTGCAGGGTGAAGGCGGTGTGCTTCCGGTACCGGCGGATTATATTGCCGCTGTAGCAGAGCTTTGCAAAGAGCGCGATATACTGCTCATATTTGATGAGGTGCAGACAGGCGCCGGCCGAACCGGAAAGCTTTTCTCTTGGGAGCATATCGGAGTAAAGCCGGACATAATGACGGCGGCCAAGGGTATCGGCGGCGGCCTGCCGATAGGCGCCTGCCTTTGCAGTGAAAAGCTTAAGGATGTTCTTCAAAAAGGTCAGCACGGCTCAACTTTCGGCGGTAATCCGGTAGTATGTGCAGGAGCCGATTATGTATTAAAAAATATAGCCGATGAAGCGTTTTTGAAAGAGGTTACTGAAAAGGGCGAGTATATAAATGAAAAAGTAAGCTCAATGCCGGGTGTCAAGTTTGTAAGAGGCGTAGGCCTGCTGCTCGGCGTGAAATTAGCCGACGACGAGGCGCGCAAATGCGCTGAGGAGTGCGCGGCAAACGGGTTGCTCATACTTACGGCCAAGACTTTGCTGAGAATAATGCCGCCGCTTAACATAACATATGCGGAAATAGACAAGGGACTTGGCGTACTGAAATCTGTTTTAGAAAAAAGATACGCTAAAAAGGCATAGTGATATCATTATAATTTTGCAATTTTTATAGAAGCGCTGCTACTAAATTTAAACATCGCTGCTTGGTGGTTTTATAAGAAAGCCTTATAAAAATTATGCAAATCGAATTTAAAGATATCTCATGACTCTGGAAAAACAAAAATTAACATAAAGGATATTAAAATATGCATGCAACGCAGCAACTCATAAATCTAAAATAAATATAAGGGGGAGTTATAAATGAAGCATTTGCTAAAAATGCTGGATTTAAGCAGGGAAGACATAATAGACATACTAAATTTTGCCGACCAGCTGAAATATGAGCTAAAAAACGGCATAAAGCACGACATACTTGCGGGAAAGAGTCTGGGCATGATATTTCAGAAAGCCTCTACACGTACACGTGTTTCTTTTGAGGTAGGTATGTATCAGCTTGGCGGTCAGGCGTTGTTTTTATCAAACCGCGATTTGCAGATTGGCCGCGGCGAGCCGATAGAGGATACTGCTCGTGTACTCTCGCGTTATCTTGACGGCATTATGATAAGGACATTTGACCAATCGGAGGTAGAAACGCTGGCAGAGGTTGGCAGCATACCTGTAATAAACGGACTGACTGATTTTTCTCATCCATGTCAAGTGCTGGCTGACTTAATGACAATAAGGGAGATAAAAGGTACGTTGCAGGGACTTAAGATGTGCTTTGTAGGCGACGGCAACAATATGATGAACTCACTAATAGTAGGCGGTCTTAAAGTAGGAATGAGCGTAAGCGTTGCCTGTCCGCAGGGGTATGAGCCTGATGCATCTGTGATAGAGTTTGCCAGCGGCACTGAAGAGTTCAATATGCTTCGCGACCCAATGACGGCGGTCAAGGATGCCGATGTTGTAATCACCGATGTGTGGGCGTCAATGGGACAGGAGCAGGAGCAGGCAGAACGTCAGCAGGCGTTTAAAGGATATCAGATAAACGATGAGCTTATGGAAAACGCAGCGTCAGATGC
Source organism: Candidatus Timburyella stercoris (assembly GCA_904384255.1). Lineage (GTDB taxonomy): Bacteria > Bacillota > Clostridia > Oscillospirales > Acutalibacteraceae > Timburyella > Timburyella stercoris. Next base: position 2,232 of record CAJFJP010000013.1, on the reverse strand, counting down.
AATAGTGCTGCATTGTTTGCCGGCACATCGCGGCGAGGAAATAACGGCGTCTGTATTTGAAAAACATGCATCATCAATATTTGAAGAGGCGGAAAACCGTCTGCATGCACAAAAGGCTGTTATGGCAAAGCTCATGCGTTGATAATAAGAAGCAATATTTGATAATTATATTTGATCTTGCGATATACCAAAAATCTATTTTATAAATTAACAAAAAGAGCCCGCTAGGCATAAGCTTAGCGGGCTTAAATAATTTTTATTAAACAGTAATATTGCTTACTGCATCGGCATCGGAATCGAAAGTTACAGACTGAGCGTATTTAATAATTGTGTCTTTAAGTTCTTCATAATTAGCAGATTCACATGCAAACTGTATAAGCCAGTATGCATCGCTTGATTTATACACCGGGGCAAAATATAAATAATTTTTGCCATTTACTTCTTTTTCAAATATGAAATATGTAAGATCATTATCCTCTATAACATCACATGACAAGCTGTTATTGTATATAACAAGCTGCGCATAGTCACTCAAGGTTAAATTCATACCTTCAAAATAGGACAAATCTTCTTTAATAGCAAACACCAAAATCAATGGAGATTCATAATAAGCGGTGTATGCCGCATTCTCCTTCTCATAAAAACTTTCAGTAAGAGTTATAGACATTCCGCTTTTACTGAAAGTTTTATCACTTTTTAAAAAGTCAAAAACACCGCATCCTGTAGAAAATACAAGCACAATCGCAAGCATAAATGAGAAAATAGCTGTCTTTTTCATATTGTTGCACCCCTTAAAAACATTTTACCGCATCTAATTAATAATATATCATAATATATATACAAAGTCTATATAAACATTTATTTATCAAAATCACGTATAAAAATAAGTATGACCGCAAAATGCGGACAAACGCAGTATAGAGATCTTGCACTGCAAAAGAGATAGATTCAAGTATTTGTGGCACGAGTTTGCAAAAGGAATTTAGAAAGGTGGCATATGAGTTAAGTGCGGCTATAAATTAGGTGCAGAGCAATTACTTAAAAAAGCACTTCAAAACATATAGAGCCAGTGATAGTAGTAATGTATCTAGAAACATCAAGAAAGATATTTTCATGTTTCACTGTATAGATGTAAACCTGTGTAAATTCCTGCTGTTATTAAAAAAGTTTTAACTCCGAGGTTAATGGAGTAAAGTAAAAATTGAGTCTAAACGCGAACCGCGTCCAGGCTCAGTCTGGTGGGAAGCGTTGACAAAATAGATATCCACTGAAAACGCGAGTGAAAAGGTAAAATAAAAAACTAAGCCCGGAACGCGAATTGCGTCCAGGCTCAGCCTGGTGGCACGCCAAGAGGGATTCGAACCCACGACCTACTGCTTAGAAGGCAGTTGCTCTATCCTGCTGAGCTATTGGCGCATATATTTATCTAATTGACTTACATATTTTACTAAATTGCCGACAATATGTCAATAAGGTCGGGCATCAAAATTTTTCTGTAATTAATCTTTACCGTTGTGGTCGGAGCTATTATCGGCTAAAATGAGTATATTTAAGATATCTTTAGGAGTATCGGCAATATATTTTGCCCCGGCAGCGGATATAATATCCTTGCTTCTGTATCCCCAAGCCGCGCCGATTGGCAAAACTCCCGCATTAACGGCTGTCTTCATATCTGTGTCTGAGTCGCCGACAAAGGCGCATTCACACGGATTTAATCCGATCTTTTTAATTAACGACAATGTAAGAGTAGGATCGGGCTTCGTAGGAAGTCCGTCAATCTGTCCGGTTACCGCGTCGAATATATCGCCGAAAATAGGCGTAAGTATATTTTTCAGCAAAACATCCGGCTTGTTTGTGACAACTCCAAGCTTTATACCCATGCTTTTAAGCTCAGATAAAAGTGGGATTATGCCATTGTAAGGTTTTGTGTGCCTTTGGCTGTTTTGGTTGTAATATTCAATAAATACAGATTTCATTTTAATGAAGTCGCCTTCTGTACATCCGGGTGCGGCAGATTTTACCAAAAAGCTAAGACCGCTGCCCACCATTGCCTTTATTTCTTCTACAGTGTGCTCAGGATAATTATATGCCCTGAGAGCATAGTTCATAGCGCAGGCAAGATCCTCAAGGGAGTTTAGCAGCGTGCCGTCTAAATCAAAAATTACCGCCTTTATTTTATGCATTTTTACTTACCTCTTTGTTTAAATGAAATCTATAATATTTTTTTACTTC
>CAJFJP010000012.1 GCA_904384255.1 Candidatus Timburyella stercoris | reverse complement strand
GATATTGTATTCACCGAAGCCGACTTTGCCGAAGATGGGGAGTTTTATAACTACGGACTAGGTTGGGACCCAATTGGGATAGATGAGGATTCTGCTTTTACCGGTGTGTTTGACGGAGATGGGTATGCCATAATTGGTCTATATTGTAACCAAGATGATGATTTTACCAGATATGCCGGTCTGTTTGGGAACAATAGAGGAATGATTTGCAATTTGGGCATAGAGAATGGGCGCATGTCAGCTGCTTTCTCAAACGATGTTTATGCTGGCGGTATTGCGGGATATAATGTTGGAGCCATCAGTAACTGCTATAATATGGGTGATGTATCGGCTAGAGCATCCTCATCCTATGCAGATGCCTATGCTGGCGGAATTGCGGGAAGAAACGATGGTACTATCAGTACCTGCTATAATACTGGTAACGTATCAGCTTATTCCAAATACTCCCGAGTAGGCGGAATTACGGGATGGAACAATAGTGCTATTAGCAACTGCTATAACATTGGTAGCGTGTCAGCTTCTTTTATGTATTCTCTAGTTGGCGGAATTGCGGGAAGAAACGATGGTGTTATCAGTACCTGCTATAATATCGGTAGCGTGTCAGTTTCCTCATCTTCGTACGATGTCTACATTGGCGGAATTGCAGGGTGGAACAATACAACCATTGCTGATTGCTATTATCTAAATTTCTTGGTAAAGGGTGTTGGCAGTGGTACCGATACAACCACAAAATGTAGTGTCGAGGAAATGAAGCAACAATCCACCTTTGTTGGCTTTGACTTTGATACAGGGTGGGAATTTGCAGAAGGAAATATTTATCCCTTCCCCACACTACAAGCGGCGCCGCATTTTGAAGAGAATGCAGAGGAAAATACCACAGACTTTTTAGGCGGCACGGGTACTCCTTATAATCCGTATTTGATTTCCAACAAGACCCACCTGAATAATGTGCGTAACTATCTTGGCGCGCATTTTAAAATGATGGCAGATATTGTATTCACCGAAGCCGACTTTGCCGAGGACGGGGAGTTTTATAACGACGGCCGAGGATGGGAACCTATTGGAACGGATGCAGATTCTGCCTTTGCCGGTGTGTTCGATGGAAATGGGTATGTTATTGTCGGCCTACATTGCAATTCAGACATCGGCTCAGTCTCTGGGCTGTTTGGGTACAATCAAGGACTGATTTGCGATTTGGGCATGGAGGATAATAGTAGCGTGTCAAGCTATTCTTCCGACTATGCGGGCGGGATTGTAGGATACAATGGTGGTACTATCGACAACTGCTATAACATGGGAAATGTGTCAGCTTCTACTTATAATTCTATCCGAACAGGTGGAATAGTGGGATATAACAGAGGAAATATTATCAATTGTTGTAATGCTGGCAATATAAGAGCAACTTCTATTTCTAATATAGGTACTGGTGCTTCGTCTTATGCAGGCGGAATTACAGGGTGGAACGGTGGTGCCATCAGTAACTGCTATAATACGGGTGATGTATCGGCTTTAGCTATTTCTACTCTTTACGACAATTCTGCTTCCGCTGTCGGTGGAATTACAGGAAACAATGGTGGTACTATCAACACCTGCTATAACACGGGCAATATGTCGGCTTCTTCTGATTATTCCGATGTCGGCGGGATTGCGGGATATAACGGCAATACGATCAGCAACTGCTATAATACGGGCGATGTGTTGGTAAGGTACGATAGCAATGTCGATATGGGCGGGATTGTCGGAAATAGCAATGGCACTATTAGCAACTGCTATAATACTGGGAATGTGTCGGCTGTTACATCCTCTGCCAATGCTGGCGGAATTGTGGGATATAACGATGGATTTGCCGGTAACTGCTATAATATTGGTGATGTATCGACCTCTTCCAACGGCGATTTTAATGTAGGCGGCATTGTAGGGTACAGAACCAAAGTCGATAGCACCATCAGCAACTGCTACTACCTTGATAATATTTCTCAAGGCGTTGGCATTGGCACCGACACAACCACAAAATGCACCGCCGAGCAAATGAAGCAGCACTCCACATTTGTTGGGTTTGACTTTGATTATGTTTGGGAGATTGACAGTTATCGGGATTACCACTATCCACAGTTAAAGAATAATCGTCAGGAACCTATTCAAAGCATAGAGCTGCTGTCGCAGTCCGCGGACATTCAGGTGATCGAGGGCTTGTGGCCCGATTCCATTGACGCTACGGTCAAGATTACTTATGCGGACGGGCTGGAAATTACCACGGATGTTACATCGCAGATGTTGTCCGAGCTGGATATTAGTCAAATTGGCACTCAAACGATCCATTTTACCTATGGAGGTAAGGTTACCGCCGAAACAATTGATATTGAGGTAATACCGAAATCCATCTCGTCCATCGCCGTCACCACTCTGCCGGATAAAACCGCCTACGTTCAGGGGCAGCCGCTGAACCCGGCGGGCGGCGAATTGACCGTATCTTATAACAATAACACCAGTGAAATCGTAGATTTAAGCGAAGCACAGCTGTCTTATCCCCTTGAGCAAACGGGGATCGTAACGGCAACAGCAGAATATAATGGTTTTTCCGCGACGTTTTCGGTAACCATCAATGAAAAACAAATCCAGTCTATCGGCATTATCGAACCGGAAAAAGTATCTTATATAGAAGGGGAAACGCTGGATTTAACGGGTGGCAAGCTTCAGATCACTTATGTTTCAGAAGATAACTATACCGAAAGGATTCCATTGGCGGTAGACATGATCAGCGGGTATGACCCAAACGTCATCGGCATCCAAACCCTTACGGTGGAATATGAAGGTCAAAAAATTACTTTTGTCATCCGGGTTACGGCTAAATCATTGACCCATATCGCGGTTACGGCCAGACCAGATAAAATAAGTTATCTGGAAGATAAGGATGCTTTTGATCCTACCGGCGGCCAGGTGACCTTGTACTACAACAACGGCACCGGCGAGATCATTGACCTGTCTGCCGAGATGGTGTCCGGCTTTGACAACACTCAAGTTGGGAAACAGGCATTGACCGTAACCTACGAAGGCTTTACAGATACCTTTGAAGTGGAGATCACAGCGAAAAAGCTGTCCGCCATCAAGCTTACCACTCTGCCCACGAAGCTTGCCTACACCAAAAACTACGAAGCCTTTGATCCCACCGGCGGTCAGGTGACCTTGTACTACAACAACGACACCAGCGAGGTCATCGACCTGTCTGTCGAGATGGTCAGCGGGTTTGACAATACCCAAGTCGGCAAACAGACGCTGATAGTTATTTACGAAGGATTCAACGATACGTTTGAGATAGAAATCCTTGCCTATCTCCCCGGCGATACAGACGGAGACAGCAAGGTCACTATTGATGACGTAGCATATCTGCTTAATCATGTCTACTTCCCGGAGTTATATCCTGTCAGTCAGGAGTGCGATTTTAACGGGGACGACACGGTTAATATTGATGACGTGGCATATCTGCTCAATCATGTGTATTTCCCGGATATTTATCCGTTGGAATAAAAGACAAGGAAAAGAGGGTAAACAATGAAAAAAATATTAGCGCTTTTGCTATGTGTGGCTTTGGCCGTCACATCGCTTGTCACGGTATCTGCGGCAGATCCGAAATTTGAGTGTACCGTATCCGATACAGACGTTGAAATGGGCGATACCTTTACTGTTACTGTATCGATCAGCGGTTATGAGCCGATAAAGGGAGGAAGCCTCCTGTTTTCGCTCGATACGGAGATGTTTAATGTGATTTCCGGGGAATGGCTTCTGCCCTATCCCGTTTACAACTTTGATTCGACCAACTTGACCGCTACCATTTTGATAGGAATGAACGCACAGGATATCAACGGAGATATTTTCCGGCTGACCCTTCAGGCGAAGGAGGATGCCGGCAAGGTCGGTAAGATGGATATTCAGGTCACGCCGAATCTGACAAATTCCGACAATGAGAATGCGGCAGAGGGGGTTTCCTCTACGGTTTCCGTCACGGTCTCCTGCGCCGAGCATCAATACGGCGACCTGATCCCCGAAGTGCCGGCCGAGTGCGGCACAGCGGGCAAAAAGGCCTACTACGAATGCTCGGTCTGCCATAAGCTGTTTGACGAAACCAAAACCGAGGTTAGCGCAGAACAGCTCGTTATTCCCGCGCTCACCCATGTCGCCGAAGAAGGCTGGCACTCCGACGGGGACAATCACTGGAAGCTCTGCATCAACGACGGCTGCGGTCAGGTGATCGATGGGACAACGGCATCCCATAGCTTTGAATGGGTAGTGGATACGCCCGCTACAGAAGATGCCCCCGGCGTTCAGCACGAGGAATGTATTGTTTGCGGTTATGCCCGCAATGAGAACACCGAGATTCCGCAGCTTCCGCATGTGCATACGGGTATTACACATCACGAGGCTGTTGCTGCTAACTGCCACGAGACAGGAACGGTAGAATACTGGACCTGCTCCAGCGACAAGTGCGCAGGTAAATATTATGGCGATGCGGATTGCAGCACAGAACTCGCATCGATTACCACGCCGATCGATCCCGACAACCACGCAGGCGGCACTGAGGTAAGAAACGCGGTAGAGGCTACCTGCAGCGAGAACGGCTATACGGGCGATACCTACTGCTTAGGCTGTGGAGAAAAGATCGCTGATGGTACAGTGATCCCCGCAACTGGGAAACATGTTGATGATAACGATGCATGGGAGTCCGACGGTACGGATCATTGGCATACCTGCGGCGTATGTGGAACTACTTTTGACAAAGCAGCCCACGAGGGTGGCGAAGCCACTTGTTCTGATAAGGCAGTCTGCTCTGTCTGCGGCACGGAATATGGAGAACTTGACCCTGACAATCATGTGAATACCGAGATCCGTAACGCTGTGGCTGCAACGGAAGAGGCCGAAGGCTACACCGGTGACACCTACTGCCTGGATTGTGGAAAGAAAACCGCTGAGGGCACAGTGGTTCCTAAACTCGACCATACTCATGAAATGGTAAAAACAGAAGCCAAGGCCGCCACCTGTGAGGAAGATGGAAACATCGAGTATTACACCTGCTCCAAGTGTGGGAAAAAGTATAACGATGCGGCGGGCACACGCGAGCTGACGGAAGAGGAGATCCTAGTCAAGGCCAGCGGCCACAGCTACGGCACGGATTGGGAGTCTGACAAGGAAAACCATTGGCATGCATGCGCTTGCGGCGAACGCACCGATGTCGCAGCGCACAGCTTTGGCGACTGGACGATCGCGCAGGAAGCGACCGAGACAACGGACGGCAGCCGGGAGAGAGAATGCAATGTTTGCGGCTATACGCAGACGGAAGTGATTCTCGCGACGGGTCCTGATGAAAAACCGGATGAAAACGAGCCGGGCGGGACAGACGATTCTTCTGACGAAGATGACGCCAAGGTGCCTCCCACGGGTGAAAACAATGCCGTGCTCTTATTCCTGGCCTTGTTGTCCGTCAGCGGCTGCGGCCTGATTATTACAGCGACGGCAAAGAAGAAATGCAAGACAAACAAATAAGACCATGATTGTAAAAGCGATGGCGAGGTTTATGCTCCGCTATCGCTTTTTGTGGTTTGGAAATTATATGTTGTATATAACTTCAGTGTATACAATTTCTGCTGCCATGTTTCGTATATTGTTCATTCGACGTACCCATTCTATTTGGTTTTCCGCTTTGAGTTGTTCGTTTACGCCCTCAACATCTGTCATATGTTTTACCAGCTGAAAAAACATATCCTCTGCCTGCTTGTTAAGTTCGGCAAGATAGCTGTGCAACTTTCCGTTTGTCAGCAGGTTGGTATAAAGTATCTTACGGTACTGTCTGAGATACCGTGCGTGCTGCTGTCCCCATATCCCGATAGGCTGTTCTTCTTGGGGTGGTAGGGCCAGATAGGGTATCATATAATCTCCCTGCTGTTCGTATGTACCGCCTATTTGCTCGAATAATGATTTCTTCATGGCCTTATTCCTCCTTGCAAATTACTTTGAACTTCCTGAGTGGTGCGTTGATGATTTTAAGCAGCGCCCCGTCAACCGCGTCTGTGTATCTGCCTTCCGAAATAAGGCTGTTCCTTAAGTCATTCAGACAGTTGATTAGCAAGCTGCGTTCAGAATCATCAAGTGCTATGTAATACTTTTTGCCCCGCATATTGCGACCTCCTTTGAGCTTCTGCCTTAATTGTACTCACAGAAGGAGCTATGGTCGAACGTACCGATTGAAAGAAAGCAATCCGAGAAAAACTTTTACGGTTCTTCTCGGATTGCTCTTTATCTATGGATATTGGCTTTTTTAATAAGCGGAGCTATCTTTTCATATTTCTGTCTGCGTGGTGTTCGTACTGCTCTTTCCCAAGCGGAATAAGCACTTTGAGCAACACCGATTTCCTGCGCCATTTGCGATTGATTAAGTGATAACCGTTCCCGCACCTCTCGCAGAAGCACGTTACACGGATAATCCACAAAGGAAGTATACTCGTCAAACAACAGCTTGCGGTCAATACCAAGCACTTCGGCAAGCAGAACGGCGATTTTATACTTTATGGGATGTTTGTCGTTTTCGTAAAGAGTAATTGTAGAAGGAACAACGCCGACCTTTTCGGCAAGTTCACGGGTGGAATAGCCTCGATGTAATCGGTAATATCTTAAAGTCTTGCCTATGGTATCACAGTTATCGTCGCTCTCAAAATCATACCATAAGTGCAGTATCAATTTTCCTTTGGCGAAATGATACACATCTGTGTGATTGAGAATAGTGTCGCATTAGAGACTATTGTCCGCGCAAACAGGTTTAATTGGGAGCCAGCAGCATATAAAATAAACCGCTTTATGATGTGTATACTTTTCATCTTAAAAAACAATTTTCTTTCAGGATGCCTTTCGTTAAAGTTTGATCTATCTCTTTCACAGTTTATCCGATTCCCTTTCAGTAAAAAAGCAAAAAACGGCCAATATTGGCCGTTCAATTCTTTTTACTTGCAATAAATATATGAGCAAACTCCGTCTCTATTTCCTTATTAACTGCAAGCCCGGATTTTATAATATTTCCCCTTATATTATGCACGCTGTCATGGAAAAGCACAAGGTATCTTTCATTATATATTAGTTTGTCGGATACATCTTTAGAAACGGATAAAACAAATCTTCCGCTGGATTTAAGCAGGCTACTGAATTTCACAATAGCCTTAAGCTTGTCTTTTATATGAAAAAAGGTGAGTATTGAGTAAATTACATGAAATTTTTCATTAAATTTATAATTTAAGAAATTCCCACAAATAAGATTTTTATTAGAATACATTGATAAATTTTGATTAAGGTACGATACGGTTTTCGGAGACATATTTATCCCTGTACAGGCACAATGCGAAATGACTTGCACTGTCATTCTCCCTGTTCCCATACCTATTTCCAGTACGGATTTACTTTTGCTGAGGTCCAGAGCATTGATAAACTCCTAGCCGTCCAACTTGTCCATATATTCTTTTAAAGCCGGCGGGACATGTGCCGGATCATCACCTTCGTCAGTCAGCAAATCATAATGCTTTTGCAGGCTTACCTCTCCCATATTCCACCGCCTTTAATTTTAGTTTTCAGCGATAGCTTAGCCAAGCAAAAAATTGATACAGCAAACCAAACCGCTGAATAAATATTAAAAGCTCTATCCTATGGCAGCTACTCATAAAACAGCATAAGATTGTTTTTGAGAAACGGTATAGCTTCGGCTATGCCGTTTCTCCGCTTTGCAGGTCATTCAGCAAAGATGCGGGAAATACTCCTACAAGGTCATAGGAAATATCAATCTGTTGTTCCCGACAGCCCTTTGACTTATCCGGAGCATAAACAATACCGCCTTTACCATGTCGTTGAGTATAGCGGGCGTTAGCTCGTCCAAGTCGAGATATTTACGTACCTTGCCGATAAACCCGATGTTCTCTGCCTGTTCTTCCTACTGGTTAATCTCTTCATTCAATCGCAACAGCTTTTTCCGCAGTTTTTCCTGCTCCTGTTCGTATGCGCCCGCGAGCATTTGAAATTTGCTGTCAGATAATTTCCAGTTGGCATTGTCTTCGTAAATACGCTTGAATAGCCGGTCAAGTTCTTCTATCCACCGCCCCGCTTGCGTCAGTTGCCGCCGCTTTACCGCAAGTTCTCTTTTCGCTTCGGCTTTCTCGCTCCCATAGCTTTCCTGAATTGTTCTTCATGGTTAGCGATACAGGCAATCGTCATTCTCATGTAGGAGAGTACGCCCTGTTCCAAGGCAACGGCGCGGATAAAATGTGTCGGGCAAACCTCTTTCCCTTTGAGCCTTGAAGTAGAGCAGACAAAATGGTCTTGTCTTGCTTCAAAGTTTTTGCTTGTGCAATAATAGGGTTCCTTGTCGCAATCGGCGCAACGCGCAATACCGGAAAACATATTTGTTTTGCCAGCCTGCGGCGCATTCATTTTCAAAAGTTGCTTTCCTTGAACAAACGGGGCTGCAGTTGACAAATACGGTAGATTTCAATATATTTTATTGTGTATAGGTATGTGATTTTTTCTGTCCCGGTTAAAACCGGAGGCTTGAAAAAATTACAGGATAATTTACAAACAAGGGCTTGATTTCTATGGCGAAACAGGGCATAATTTTATATATCAATTAAGAATGGCTCTGCCTCCTTTTGTTGTAAAGTAGAAAATTGCATAAGTTTAAAAGCCGTATCTTGCCCGATTTAATACGGGCAGGATGCGCCTTTTTGCGTTTAACAAATAGTAAAAATTGATATAGGAAGGAACCATAATGAAAATCAAAAAAATTACAGAAATCGTTACTGTTATTGTATTGTCGATGACAATGCTATTGACAGGCTGCGGCAATAGTTCAGCGGGAAAAGTCTCAAATCAGGATAGCAGCAGTGTGGAAAGCAGTACTTCTTCCTCCGTATCAGAAGGAGAGAATACGAGCAGTTCTGCTTCTGTAGAGGAAAGTTCCTCTTCTTCCAGCAATGCAGACAAAGAGAGCGTTTCCAACGTTTCCGGAGGCTCATCAGCAAGCAAGCCGTCTACAGGCAGTAACCCCGGTAGCGTCAGCAAGCAGTCTAATGGAGGATCCGGAAACGGAAATAATGGTGGCGGCAAGCCGTCTACCGGGAACGCTGATTCTAACGGTGGCAGCGCAGGCAAGCCTTCCGGTAACAGTTCCGGCTCTAAGCCGAACAGTGGCAACAGCAATAACACTTCTGCAAGCAAGCCCAGCAGCGGAGACAACAAGCCTGCCGAGCCTGAAAAACCTGCTGTACATACTCACAACTGGGTAAAAGAGCCGAAGGGACTGACCTTTGACTGGCAAGGCGTTGGACCTGATGAAAATGGATATACAACGAACAAAGAAAAAACCAATGTTGGCATTTATATGTGCGCTACATGTTATGAATACTTTGGCAATGGTGATGCGTGGTTTACTCGATATTGGGAGCATGAAGAGAAAACCGGCCATGGAGGGTATAGTACATATCCTGTTTATGCTGTTTATGATGTGTACTTTTGTGAGGAATGCACTTCATACAAACGTGGCGAATTTTCTTTTTATGGATATTATGATTATTCCGACGGCGGCGCAGAGTGGATATATCTTACGCAGGAACAAATCGCAGAATTAAATCTGCCGTGAGTTAAGCCGAATAATGGAATGATTGGTAATAGCAATCCTTTTGAACGCGGCTTACTGCCATACCCGGTTATGTTAGCCGCCACAAAGGACAATCTGTACGCTATGAGAATTCTTGTGCGGCATTATGTAAGTTACATAGCCTGCCTGTCTATCCGAAAAGTTCACGACGAATACGGCAGCACCTATTACGAGATTAACGAGGATATGTGCGAACGGCTGCAAACAAAACTGCGGGTTGTCCTGCAATTCTATTATAGAGATAGTGAGCGGCAAATCTTGAGATAGCCATCAAGGATAAGCTTTGCGTTTTGCATCCTTGACGGCTTTTTCTATCTTTGCTTGTGAGTAGTCAAGACAGCAAAAGTAGTAAACCGCTTTCGCCTTCAATTTATCATGGTCTATGTTCTTAAGGGTGAAATCCCATTAATTTTATGCGGCTTTGGGAGTGCAAAACAGAGGTTGGCAAGAGTTTATACTCGCGCCCTCGAAAATAGTGTTCTACTGTGTAACAGAATGAAAAAAGGCAGGCAAGAAACACTCGCTTCTCACTCGCCTTTCTTCTACAGTCCGTATGGCAGCTGCCCTATTTCAGTTTGTGGGTTGATACTGTTTTATGAGTAGCTGCCATATGCGCGGCACGTTGTCAAAAAATTTATACTTAGTTTAAATAGCAAAGTGTAAAGACAGACAATTTTCAATACAGAACTTCTGTGCGAAATGCAATTTTTGAGATAAATTTTAAAAATTACATTTTGTATGCCGCTCAAGTCTTATCGTGAAAAATAAGTTATATTATGCATTTGCCTTTTTACCTTCATTATTTTTCTCTTTTTTATTTATGATATCGTTTAAAATTACATAAATGAATACGGCACAGACAATGCATATCACAAACGGCACAAGCCTGCTGAAAAGTATATCTATAACATCAGCCATATATACAGACGCATTTTCTATAAGAAGATTTATTATATCCCATATATACATCCAATCGGAAATTAGAAACACTATAACTGCGGATATTATTATCTTTGCAGCATTTGGCATCTTTATAAGTGATATTAGCTTCGTAAAAGCATACCATAATACTGATATAATAACTATTCCCAATATTGCAAGTACTATAGGCCAAGCCTCTAACAGTATGTTATTATAATTTATCGCTATTGTATATAACAACTGCACCAAACAGAAAAATATATATGGCAGTGCAATTATGGCAGTTGTAGAAAATCCGGTATATATGACAGAGCATATAAACAGCCCCATATAAAGGAATATAGATATCATGTAAATATAATACACAACCGACGGCAACATTCTTATTATGAAATTATCTGAAAGATAAAAGCTGGATGGTATATACTGCCTGCATATTGAGAGCAGCAGCGGCAGTACAAATCCAAGAATTATTCCAGAAATTATAAAGCCCTTTGTCAGATTATTTTTTGACGCAGCCACTTTTTTACCTCCTATAACTGACATTTATATAAATCTCTTCAATATTATATCATTTGTTTTTTACAAGTACAATCTATTATGTTCACAAAGCTAAGAATTAACAGTTTGTTAGCAAATTGCTATTTTATCCTGGAATCTGTGTTTGATTTAGTATATGGCTTTTTCTATGCATTACAAAATCAGCAAAATATTTAGCATAGACTTTTCCTATATAAAAGCTAATAACTTAAAATGCAAGATTGTACTGATAAAATGAAGGTTTAGCTGTACTGTTACAAGTGCATATTAAATCCATTGCGGCCGCTAGGCACAGGACTCTATTAATTCAGCGCTATAGACATAAATATTATAGACTTTAAAGCTTGTTTTCTGCGCTTTAAAATAGGCAAATTCATTTAAATCGCGGTTGACAAAAATAGACCCAAATGCCATAATATATTAATAATGTATAAGTATATAGACTAAATGAAGGCAGAGGAAATTTTATGTCAAAACAGCTTGAGAAAACATATAATCCAAAAGAGACGGAAGCAAAGCTCTATGAATTTTGGGACAGTCACGGCTATTTTAAGGCAGAGGTATCAAAGGATAAAAAGCCGTATACCATTATGATGCCGCCGCCCAACATAACAGGGCAGCTTCATATGGGTCATGCTCTTGACAACACTCTGCAGGACATTATCATCCGTTTTAGACGCATGCAGGGCTATGAGGCGCTGTGGATGCCCGGTACCGACCATGCATCTATCGCAACTGAGGCAAAAATTGTTGAGGACATGGCAAAAAGCGGTCTTACAAAAGAGCAGATAGGGCGCGACGCCTTTTTAGAGCGCGCTTGGAACTGGCGCAAGGAATACGGCGGACGTATAACGAAGCAGCTGCGCAAGCTCGGTTCCTCCTGCGACTGGAGCCGCGAACGCTTTACTCTTGATGATGGCTGCTCTAAGGCCGTTCAAAAGGTCTTTATCGATATGTACAACGAAGGACTTATTTACCGCGGCGAGCGCATTATCAACTGGTGTCCCAAATGCATGACGTCTATCTCCGACGCAGAGGTCGAGCATGAGGACAAGCCGGGACATTTCTGGCATCTTAAATATCCGCTTGAAGACGGCAGCGGATATCTGGAGCTGGCCACTACGCGTCCTGAGACAATGCTCGGCGATACGGCTGTGGCGGTAAATCCGAACGATGACAGGTACCGCGCGTTTGTCGGCAAAAATGTTATGCTGCCGCTGGTCGGACGCGTTATCCCGATTATTTCTGACGATTATGTGGATATGGAATTTGGCACTGGCGTTGTAAAAATTACCCCGGCGCATGACCCAAACGACTTCGAGGTGGGACTCAGGCATAATCTGCCTGTTATAAATGTAATGGAAGAAGACGGCCGCATAAACGAAAACGGCGGCAAATACGCCGGCCTTGACAGATATGAAGCGAGAAAGGCTATAGTTAAAGAGCTCGAGGCGCAGGGCCTGCTTACCAAAGTGGAGGATATAACCCACAGCGTCGGCACATGCTACCGCTGTTCGTCGGTGGTGGAACCGAGGGTTTCAATGCAGTGGTTTGTAAAAATGGCGCCGCTGGCTGCTCCGGCTATAGACGCCGTTAAAAACGGCGATATAAAATTTGTCACCAAGCGTTTTGAGAAGATATATCTCAACTGGATGGAAAATATACGCGACTGGTGTATATCGCGCCAGCTTTGGTGGGGACACCGCATCCCGGCATACTACTGCGAAAACGGCCATATCACTGTCAGCTCTGAAAAGCCGGAAAAGTGCTCACAGTGCGGTTCACATCATATTGTTCAGGACGAGGATACACTGGACACATGGTTTTCTTCGGCGCTTTGGCCCTTTTCTACTCTCGGCTGGCCGGATAAGACTCCGGAGCTGGAATATTTCTATCCGACCGACACGCTTGTCACCGCTTATGACATTATTTTCTTCTGGGTGGCGAGGATGATATTCTCAGGGCTTAAGCAGATGGGTGAGGCGCCATTTAAAAATGTATATATACATGGCCTTGTGCGGGATGAAAAGGGACGCAAAATGTCAAAGTCTCTCGGCAACGGCGTTGACCCGCTCGAGGAAATTGAAAAATTCGGCGCCGATGCGCTGCGTATCGCATTGGTCACCGGAAACAGTCCGGGAAATGATATGCGCTATACTCCTGAAAAGGTGGAAGCGTCCCGCAACTTTACAAACAAACTGTGGAACGCCGCACGCTTTATTATAATGAATTTGAGCGGCGATGAGAAGCCTTGCAAGCCCGACGCAGCTACTCTTGACATGGCGGACAAGTGGATACTCACCAAGCTCAGCGGCGTTATTAAAGAGGTTACCGACAACATTGAAAAGTTCGAGTTCGGCATCGCGCTTCAGAAGCTGTACGATTTTGCATGGGACAATTTCTGTGACTGGTATATTGAGGCTGCTAAAGCGGGACTTAACAGTGAGCGCGCCGGCACTGTTAAATCGGTGCTGATATATGTAATGGATAAAATGCTCAAGCTTCTGCACCCCTTTATCCCGTTTGTTACAGAGGAGATATGGCAGGCGCTGCCGCACGACGGCGAGTCAATAATGATATCAGAGTGGCCGAGGCCAGATGATGATCTTACATTTGAGGAGTATGAACGCGGGTTTGAGACTATCAAGGACACAATAAGGGCTATACGAAACCGCCGTGCTGAAATGAATGTTCCGCCGTCAAAAAAGGCAAAAGCTTATGTTGAAGCGGCTGATACTTCATTATTTGAAAAGGGCGCTTTATATATGCAGCGGCTTGCATCATGCAGTGAAGTTGAGACGGGAACCGCTTTCAATATTGAAGGTGCTGTATCCATTGTAACTCCGGCGGCGACTATTTATATTCCAATGGGAGAGCTGGTGGATTTTGAGGCTGAGCGGGCACGGCTTAACAAAGAGCGTGAGACGGCTCAGAAATCTCTTAGCCAGTGTGAGGCAAAGCTTGCAAACGAGGGCTTTGTAAGCAAGGCTCCGGCAGAGGTTGTTGAGAAACAGAAGAGAATAGCCGCCGAACTCAGGGATAAAATAGCTATGATTGACAGCCAGCTTAAAAATCTACAGTAAAATCTCCATTAAATCAATGCTATTGATTAGTGATATGTATGATTAAATCATCTTTTGAAGCCGCGCTTTGCTAAGAATGATATTGCTAATATATTTGCAGCTTTAATGCCGCTTTACTGATATTGGTAAGCTCTGTCTTTATAAAATTGATTTAATTATTTCTTGCATGCAAAATGCTTTTTCAAAAATTTCATTTAGGCGTTTGTGCGGAAAATCTTCATTAAATTACAGAATTATTTGAACAGGTGGGAGATACCCACCTGTTCTATGTTAAACAGATATATATCATAGTATTGTTTTAATTGTATAATAACAGAGTGTACAAGCTTGCTTAAAAAATTTCAACACTTAAAAACGTGCGGTCTTAAAACTATAATAATATTAATATGAATTTGCTTTTTCTAACTAATCTTAAAGTATGACGTTATGCTAAATTCTTTCTGTGCTTGATTATTATAGCAAATTTTTTTATATCTTAATTATCCTTATACTTTTAAATGTATATAAAAATATATGGAGTTGTTTATTATATGAAATACAGTGAAATTCTTAACTATATATCTTCTTTAAATAGATTTGGCATGAAGCCAGGCCTGCAGCGTATGAAAGCGCTTATGGAAAGCTGCGGGAATCCGCATAAAAGCTGCAAATATTTTCACATAGCCGGCACAAACGGCAAAGGCTCAGTTTCTGCTATGGTTTACACCATATTGCTGAATGCCGGTGTAAAAGCAGGGCTGTATATATCGCCGTATATTCTTAACTTTCGCGAGCGCATACAAATAAACGGCGAAATGA
The DNA here is from genome assembly GCA_904384255.1 of Candidatus Timburyella stercoris. GTDB lineage: Bacteria > Bacillota > Clostridia > Oscillospirales > Acutalibacteraceae > Timburyella > Timburyella stercoris. The sequence goes on along the minus strand of CAJFJP010000012.1, from coordinate 10,168 downwards.
TATCTGAAGAAATGCTGTCGGCCGCTTTTGACAAAATAAAAGCAGGCATTAAGCCGCTTATTGATGCCGGAGACGGTCCTACGGAGTTTGAAATAGTTACCGCCATTGCCTTTGCCGCGTATGAAATGTCGGGTTGCGAGGCTGTTGTACTTGAAACTGGGCTCGGTGGACGGCTTGATTCCACAAACATAATAGACAACCCGCTGTGCTCGATAATTACTCCTGTTTCATATGACCACACGGCTGTGTTGGGCGATACAATTGAAAAAATAGCTTATGAAAAAAGCGGAATAATAAAGCCGGGCTGTCCCGTCGTCGCCGCGCCGCAGGAATATAGTGATACTCTGCCGGTTATACGCCGTGTATGCGCTGAAAAAGGCTGTGGGCTTTGTGAGGTAAACAGAGATGATATACATCTAATTCATCAAGATATTTTCGGCAGCGACATAATATATAAAAATATAAATATACACATACCGCTTTCCGGCACATATCAGCCGCTAAACGCGGCGACGGCTGTAGAGGCGGTTATGCATCAGCATGATTTTAATATTACCTCCGAAAACATAGCCCAAGGTATTGCCACCGTTAAATTTCCTGCCAGATTTGAAATTATATCTAAAAATCCGCCGCTAATACTCGACGGCGGTCATAATCCCGCAGCCTTTAAAGTCATTGCCGACAGCATGAAAAAGTTTGCGCCGGTCTTTGATATGATAATAGGAATGACGGCTGAAAAGGACTATAGCACATCTATAGGGCTACTTGCGCCGATGTGCCGCAATATTACTGTCACATCAGCAATAAATTCACGCACCCCGGCGCTTACACCGGAGACCTTGGCCAACGTATGCCGCAAATACTGCAAAAATGTTAAGGTAGCTCCAAATCATGAGGCGCTGTCCGATATTGTTAGAGACCGCGATATACCGCTGCTGGTATGCGGCTCATTATATCTGGCGGCAGAGCTGCGGCCGCTGCTGCTTAAGTGGTCAAAATAGCTGTAACTAACATTTTTACAGATTTTATGATAAACTCCGCGGGCGGACTATAAATGGTGGCAGAGCATATGTTTCATGCATATTTTTTATTTGCATGTCATATTAAAAAGCCTCTATTCAATGGAATTTTATAAGATTATTTCCCTGTCTGTGCCGCATTTGTTCATCATATGCACTAAATATAAAAATGTTGTATTTTCAGCGGCTGCCTATATTATTAATTATTCGCTGTTTTGTTTATTGCTTCTGCTTTAAAAAATTTAATGCTTATATAAAACATAATCTATAGCTCTTCATTTCTTAGCGGCAAACAAATGATTTATTATAATGATACAAAAACCGGCTGTACAATTTGTACAGCCGGTTTTTGCACTCAACCTGCAAATATGCTCATTACAATAAATAAAACAGGATTACTTATACAAAATTTTCATTAAAGCAGAGTAACGTTTCAATTTTATTTTAAAGCTGTATGCAATTTGCAGCAATATCACTCACTTACTGATTAATTGCCGCAAAATCCAGCAAAACAATATAAAATTGGCCTTACACACTTTTACAGAAAATTCAGCACAAATCATTTATGCTTATATTTACCGGAGCTTTGTATATTTAAACAAGTATCTGGCAATAATAATTAAAAAAGGACAAGCTGGGAGGTATAAAAATGTCTGTCAGAATAAATATAAGCGGCGAGGTGCTTACAGCATATCTTGAAGGCGAACTGGACCATCACTCCGCTAAGGATATAAGAGAGCAGATAGACAACGCTATTGACCGCAACGCTCCATCGCTGCTGATACTCGATTTCAGAGATTTAACATTTATGGACAGCTCGGGCATAGGTCTTGTTATGGGCCGCTATCGTAAAATGAAGGAATTTAAAGGCGAAATACATATTACAAACACATCGCCTCAGATTTACAAAGTAATGAAGCTGTCGGGTCTCGACAGGCTTGCACGCATTGATAAAGGAGGTAACAACAGTGAAAGCGCAAAACGTGCTTAAAATGGAAATTTTGTCTCGATCCTCTAATGAAAGTTTTGCCCGTGTCTCCGTGGCCGCCTTTGTATCGCAGCTTGACCCAACTATAGAGGAGATAAGCGATATAAAGACCGCCGTATCAGAAGCCGTAACCAACTGCATTGTACACGCTTATAAAGACGGCATAGGTAAAATATACATAACAGTAAAAATATTTGAAGGCGGGACGGTAAGCATAAAAATCCGCGATACCGGCTGTGGAATAGAAGACATACATAAGGCTATGGAGCCTCTCTTTACAACGGCGGGAGGTGAACGTGCCGGACTTGGATTTGCCGTTATGCAGAGCTTTATGGACAAAGTAAGGGTGACATCGGCAGTCGGCCGCGGAACAAGCGTGACCATGAGCAAAAAAATAAGCACCCAGGAAAGTATTCCCGCTTCTGGCAAATCTGAGCAGACGGACGGGGGCAAATGACCGACAGAGACGCTTTTATAGAAGGCAATCTGCGTCTTGTGCATTCCTGCTGCCACAAATTTACCGGCAAGGGCATAGAATATGATGATTTATACCAAGCCGGATGCATCGGACTGATTAAAGCGGCGGACAATTTTGATGAAAGCCGCGGTCTAAAATTTTCTACTTATGCCGTGCCGGTTATACTTGGTGAAATAAAACGGCTTTTTCGCGACGGAGGTACTGTCAAGGTAGGACGTACTTTAAAAGAATTATCGCTCAGAGCTGTCAGAGAACGGGAATATCTCTCAAAAGAATTTGGGCGCGAGCCAACGATAAATGAGCTTGCCGAAAAAATGGGCATATCGCCGGAAGAAGCAGCGGAGGCCATTTCTGTTTCCATGCCGGTAATTTCGCTTACATATGAGGATGAAAGCGGAACATCGGAAATTCAGCTTCCTGCCTGCCCTGCAGCTGAAGAAAAAATATCAGATACTTTGGCTCTGAGAGAGGTTATGGATGAACTTGACGAAAAGGACAAAAATATTATTACTCTTAGATATTTTAAATCCAAAACCCAGTCGCAGACAGCAATGGAGTTAGGTATGACTCAAGTACAGGTTTCACGCCGTGAAAGGGCTATACTGTTCGAGCTGCGAAAAAAACTGTCAGTATAGTTTTAAGTCATTTATATTATATTTATCGTACTTTTTTGTCAATATATCAGTATCTATTCTTTCGTTATTGGCAAAATCTATTTAGGGAATGTCTGCTTCATTAACAACTTCCGCGTTTATGACCATGAAGATAAAAATTTTAGTAAATCAAATTTAGCCATATCTCATCTTTATAGTATGTAACTTTTATCATAGCCTACTTTAAAATAAAAAACTATAAAATCTTACAGTGACGCCTTATTGCGCCATGTGCGCATTTTACTGCCATGCTCTCTCAGAGATATAATAAAATTCCTTCATAAAACAGGCATTTACAATTATTTCATAAGGCGTACCTATATCGTCATTAATTTAGAAATCCGCTAAAATTTTGATCATACCTATCATAATTATTGCTGAGACTTATTTATCTATTTTACAGCAAAGTTTAAAAAATTTACTTTTCTAAGCACTTAAAGCTACGGTTCTCAGCCGTTCCCTTACATTATTAAACATCCCACTAAAAGAGTTAATCTCAATTAGTGGGATGTTTTTATAGTCAAAGCTATTATTCAGTTAAACAAAATAATTGCAATATGTACAGCACACACCAAATCTACGCAGCAGGAGCAGATGCAACAGCACTGACCGGAGGAACATACGGCGGTACATCCTCCAGCGTCGCCATTACGCACATCACCCAATAATACGTACCATCCTCAGCTATATTAAGCTTTATGCTCGCCTTGCTGTAATGATATCCCTGCTCATCTAATATATTGCTCCTGTTTGTCGGTGAGGCCATCCAATAGGTATATACATTCTCAGGTGTATTATAATCTTTAGACATATTTTCGCCAGCCGCTCCATATTCTGGGAAAGCAGTGGCACATGAAGTGCCGTCAGGACGTGTATGAGAATAACTCTGTGCAAGTTCCTGTACACGTATCTGCGCTGTCTCATTGAGCTGTGCATCATTGAAATCGTACGGTTCAAGTCCATATGCTGCTCTGATATTGTTTATCAGCGATGCCAGAGTCGCCTCCAGCTCTTCTTTAGTAGGAGTAGGAGTAGGAGTAGGTGTAGGAGCTTCAGATGATGTTACCGCCTCACTTTCCGTCGAAGTTACTTCACTTGATGGCGTTTCAGATGATGTCACCGCAATCGATGGCATTGATGAAATCGCCGGAGAGGCTGGGTTGTCTTCCTGATGACATGATGTCATTATAAGCATAATTATACAGCACATCACTGTTACGCATATTATCATCTTTGTTTTCATTTATGAATCTCCCTGCAAGCAAAGCTTTTAGTAAATTATTTTATAAAATATATAATCACTATAATAATACTACCTAATCATATATATTAACAGTTTTGCACCTTTGAATTGTTAATAATCAAATAAATTTAAGTATTTTTATTAAATTTAAGCTCATATTCTTATAAACCAGCATATGCCGCCGGCTTAAAGCCAAACGGCATAGCTAATTTTAAAATATTTAAACAGATATCTAATAATATGCCCGCTAGGTTCTGCGCATTGATGTGCCCCCTATTATTATAAGTGCGCATGCCAGCTGATATATTAGCAGATGTATTCCGCCAAAAGACGATACTCCGTAATTAAAGGACACAAATAAGGCAACGACAACAGCCATTATAACAGCTATAAACTGCGCTATCTTGCCAAAGGTTATATTTCCGTGAAGTTTAAAGCAGGACACCAATGCATGGCATATCAATGCTATATTTCCCCTGCCTATTATCGTCGAAGAAAAATCAGATGACGGCTTTGATATCGCTCTGTATATTTTTCCAGTCTCATCGTCAAGTATGCGTACACAATTTTCCGGCAATCTAAAGTTGCTGCTTAATGTCTCCGCTGTAATGAGCGGATCACGCGTGTGTATAATAAGATTTGCACCCGCATGTATAAGCTCATTTAAGCGGTAAATTATGTCATCGTCTATATCATAACTGATAATAAACATCGCCGCTAAGTTCTTGCCAACCGATAAATACAAAGCATGGGCGCCACGCTGCTTTATCTTTCTCTCAGCCGCAGCCGAAGGAACGGGTATTGAATAGTACTCCATCATTTCACGACTGCCCAATTTTATTTCTGCACCGCTTATTGTCGATACAATGCCGCGCCCGCTTTCATATCTTATCGCATCTACTTTCGGGAGTATGCTATGCCGCCCTTCTATAACTGAATCAAAAAGGTCCGCCAATGTGCCGCCGCAGGCTACCGAAGCCGCCGCAGCCATGAGTATGGCTTTATCCACTTCCACAGTGCCAAAATTCTTTATGCTGTGTAAATGCAGACTGCCCGATGGAAACAAGTCCGTCGAATCCATTATAACAGCATTTACGTCCTTGTATTGCTCTACCGCACTGTAGCCGGCCAGCGTGCCGTATTCCTCCCTCAGCTTTTTCGAAGCCGAGCTGAGCTGCATGGCAGTAAGCAGTGACGAACTTAGCGGAACACTTACCGTTATTACAGATGTAAATACTGTTACAGCAGCAGCCGCCGACCTGTCCAGCACCGACATCATAAGCGCTGCTACAATTGATATAAGCAGTATTACCGGTACTAATACATTGCATACTGAATCTGTCGGGTCATCTTTAAATGAGTTCTTCAAAAATCCTCTAATATTTATTGCTTTCTTTACACCACAGACAAGCGCACCGCCTAGCTCTTCATCTCCGGCAAGCTCCTGTGCATATTCGTCATCCATTGTAAAAGCTGCATTTTTCTCATCAACGTTCGCTATTATCTCAAAATTACTTCGTACACGCGATACGTTTATATATTCCGCCATTACTGTGAAAAACAGCGCAAACATCGCCGCAGCAGTAAAAAGCTGATATCCGCCGGCTGGCGCGCCGCCAACAAAATATAATACTATTGCATTGGCAAGCGCCGCTATTACCGCAAGCGCAGACGCAGACGCCGACGTCGCTTTGAGTACAAAAATCTTAAACACTTTTATAATGTCGGTAATATTTACTATAACCGCTGCCGCCAAAATCGCTATATTTATTAGTAGGTAAATGCTTGGAGTTATACCATCAAATGGGTAGCCGAAAAAGTCAAACGCCGAAAGCAGAGCTGATACACAGAAAAGTATAAAAGTTATAGCCGCTCTCAGCCCAAGGCGCGACTTCCTTCTGTCCAATCCAAGACGTATGTGCTGAGCATCACCTATCGTATTATAATCATTATTGTCGTCTGAAAGCGGCAGACCGTAATCAAGCCCGCCTGCTGGAATTTTACGCTTTGACAAGCGCATAATCGGCTGCACGCTGCCTGGGCGTGAACCCATATCGCCAATTACCCTAGTCGAAGTCAAAGCGTCCTTTTTTGCATTGACACCATAGCGCGATGAGCTTGACTGGGAACTGTCAATACTAAATGCCTGCGTGCTGCCGCTTGCCCCGCGCGAAGTACGCTCATTATTAATTTTATCATCGTTTTCGGCAGGAGAAGACCCGATATTTATGTCGTATGCGCCGCTGTTTTTACGCTGGCCGGCTTCCTGCTGTCTCGGCACGCTGCCGGCAAAGCCGCTGGACCTATTTATATTTTCCGACCCATTCGGCCAATTTTTGGCTATATCGCTCTGCTGCGGAACATTTCTTAGATTATCATTTAAATTCTCTGTACGACGGTGCTTTTTGTTTTTTCCGCTTGTTTCATCACTGTCAGAATTAATAAGTCCTTCAAGCGCAGCTTTGCGTATAATTCTGTCATTTCTTCTGTTATTATCTATTCTGTTATGATCACTTTGCTCACGCGGTGAAGACTTCATAAGCTCGTCCGGCGTAAGTGCATGCGGTGCTATATTATTTGACGCGCTGCCGTCCCACGAATGTCCGCCGCCGGAGATTAAAAATCTGTCAAGCCTTCTTATGCCAGTCTTTGGCGGTTCAGTATCTTTTTTTATGCCGTCGTGTCTCGAAGCTTCACTGCTTTTAGATGTATCGCTGTTCGGCGGAGAAAGTTTAGACTTTTGAGGTTCAGAGGCATCTTTGCCCGGCACTGAAAAATTTGCAGTAAAGCTGTTGTCATCTGCCCTGTCCCGCCTGACAGACGGCTGCTGCTTGCCGACGTTATTATTTATATTGCTTTGCTCTCTCTTTATTTTGGGGTTAGATATCTCTGGCTTCGGCGCAGAAGATCCTGATAAATCCGGCTTAGGTGCGCCGTTTAAGTCACTTTTTTCATATTTGCTTTCATTATGCAAAGCATGAGCGTCACCAGCGGAGCCCTGCTGAAGCTTATCCGCGCCGGATGCCCTTTTTGTCTGATCTTTTCTCATGCGACGGACTTCTTCTAATATGTCTTCTATAGAATATCCGCCGTTGTTTTTATCATTGGCGCCCAAAACCATTCTCTCCTTATAATAAAAACTCGTGTATTAAGCCATATCACGCTGTCGCTTTATCTCAAACAAAATTATACCTGCCGCTACAGATGCATTAAGCGAGCCTATTTTCCCAGACATCGGTATAGATACCGTAACATCGCAATGCTCTTTTACAAGTCGGCTTATTCCTTCGCCTTCAGCCCCTATTACAAGTGCTGCTGGACCTTTCATATCTTCTTCATATACAGCCTTGCCACCCATGTCCGCAGCGTAAATCCATACACCTCTCGACTTCAGCTCGTCTATTACTGATGTTATATTAGTCACTCTGCATACCGGAATATATTCAAGTGCACCGCACGCTGCCTTTGCGACAGTATGATTAAGTCCTACACTGCGGCGTTTAGGTATTATAATTCCATGTGCACCGGCTAATTCAGCCGAACGGATTATAGCGCCTAAATTGTGAGGATCTTCTATCCCGTCACATATGACTATAAGCGGATTTTCACCGCGCTGTTTGCTTAATTCAAAAATATCGTCAAGCGTGCTGTATTCTGCCGCCGGTATTGTCAAAACAACGCCTTGATGCACAGCGCCGCCCGACATTTCGTCCAGTTTGCGCACATCTGCCCTTTTTACCGGTATTCCGCGCTTTTTGCATTCTTTAAGTATAGACGATGCTGTGTTCGAGCCCTGTATCGATGAAACATATAGACTGTCGGCAGCACGGCCTGATTTTAACGCTTCCAATACGGCGTTTTTGCCGACAATTATATTCGTAAAATCACGCTTCAAGCAAATAACCTCCGTAATTGACTATAACTGCATATATGGATTTTTCGATATATTTCCGCTTTTTAACAACTATATACTGATATTATAACATATTAATATCGAAAAAAAAAGGCAATAATAAAAAATAGAAAAGATATTATCGTTGCCTTTTCCGATTGTTTTGGGAATTTATTAATCTATGGTAATTTTTACCGATTACACTAGTCTAAAATTCCATATAAATTTGCTGAATTCAAAGTATAAATGCTTTGTGCTGTATTTTTCTTAAACTGTCTTTTTAATCCAATATATTGATCTGCTTTAAGCTGTATTATATAAGCTGCACCTTTTAATAAACAGAGAATTATAAAACAGATAAATTTTTAATGTCAAGCTTGGCAAAAAATAATGCCGCATATTGCGGCGGATTTTTATCGGCAAATGCTTCATCGTTTTTATTTCTTATTTTAAAAATACGATATTGCCTGCTTTAATAAAACAATATTTGAATATAAAGCGCTTTGTTTTGATTATATTTTAAAATATCTGCCGATAATCATAGTAACGCTTATATTTTGGAGGTTTATATGATAAAGGGTGTAAATAAGCAGTTTATAGAAGTAAATGATACCGGCAGCCGATATTTTGAACGGGTACTGCTTGTTATAAGGCCTGAATTTACATCGGTACCGTATGAAAAGCTTAAAGGCGAGGCAAAAAAAGCCATAAGCCGCATGGGCGAGCCGGAAACAGCAAGACGGATCCAGGCACGAAACCTCAGCAGAATGGCTATTATGCGCAGAAAAAAGCTCTTGCGTTTTATCGTCTCTGCAATTATATGCACTGCCGGAATAATACTCGGAGCTGCCTTATCATCTCTGCTTTAATTTCAAGGCAATAGAAGCTTTTAATTGGAATTTTTTTATACTTTTTAATTATGCAAGAAAATAAGCTGGTTAATATTCCGGCGGAATTGATACACATCTCTTTTACTCAGTACTATAATTTTTTGTAACAGAAGATTAAACTCCACATTGCTTTCATTGTCCATTAACATCACAGAGTTATCGATACTTCAGCTTTTTCTCCTTTGGCGTATATTATGATATTACACCGCTTTACAGCTTTTGCGCCCAGCGATGTATTTTTGCCTTTTAAAATTAGCGGCAGCATGGCTTGCTAATTGTACATATTCCGCATTCTCTAAATAGCAGCATTAAATTGCTTATCATATTTATTCACCGAATTACAATGAAAGGCAGTCTTTTGAACATCCAGACATCTTTGATGATATAATTATAAAGTCTGCTAAGATATTCTTTAATCGGTAAACACAGAATTACTATCAAATTTTGAGCAAATCAAAGTCTCACATTATGTCAAGAATAAAAAGCTGGAGCATAAGCTAAAATACTTGCAAAAAGCTTTAATTTTCTTGAATAATCTGTAGTCTGAAAAATGCAAAATTCTATCTATTAATTCGATTAATACTTCAATATGTTCGCCTACAAAAACATGCGCTAAATTATAGGCGAACATCTTTTTTAGCATTAATTTACATTTAAACTGTTTGCAGGCCATTGCACCCGCCATTTGTCCATATAAATTTTTGTTGAGGATTGTTCACTGGAATTTTTTTACATCAACTCAGCGTATTGGGACAAGTTGACATAAGCTATGTGGAAAACTCTGTTAATAATGTTGATAAAATTTCAATTTTTTAGCTGGACAAGGCTGTTTTTATTCCTGATTAAGTTTCAAATTTGTATTTTATGTTAATTTACTTAAAGTATTAATATCTTTGCCATAATGTTAAGTGATGAATTCAAAAAAGGCAACATAACGCCGTTCTGTATTTCTATCTTGCTATTGCAAATCACGCCCTCGTCTGCTATACTGTACACAAATCAATC
>CAJFJP010000011.1 GCA_904384255.1 Candidatus Timburyella stercoris | reverse complement strand
CTCCTGTATTCAGTTTTTTCAGAATCCAGTTGATCGTGTCCCTGTTCATGATAAATTCAAGGCAACTGAACTCTTCACGAACAAGTATGGCATATCTTTACACATCTTCTTTAACAATTTCGCTCGTTAAAAGTGCAAACTTACGGTTTGCCTTTTTTCTATTTTAAATCGCAAAATTCGACTATTCAAAAAAGCTGCCGCCTAAAAATTCAATTGCTCGGGATATCGCGCCTTCGCCTCGGCTGTTATCCGTGTCTCCGCCGCTGTTTCGGTAGTCGAACATATTACAGAAAACAGTAACATCTTCTTCAAGGGTTTTAAGATATTTTTTCAGCATATCTCCCGCTGTACTGCAAAATTCATCGTATATTTTCTTATTAAGCTCCCTCCTACCCTCTTCTATAAGCAACGAGTAGTGCGGGAGGCACAAAAATTGCTGGGAGGCAAACATATTCCTTAAATCTCTTTCATCAGCATACTTTTTAAAAAAGGTTTTTATCATGCGCGACATCGCCCACTCAATTTTATCACATACAAAGCAAGTCGAATTTATATCAGCGCATTTATAAGCTGCTTTTTGAGCCTTTTTTGAACTCATATTTCCGCTTAATGCCTTGCTCTCTATATGCTCTATATGGCTTTTAAGCACAAGTCCAAAGGGAAGGCGGCCGCTGGTTTCGTCCATCTTTTTAAAATGATACGCGCAAAAGCCCAAATCGTTCATTTTTATGCGTACGTCCGGTTCCATCATTGCCGAACCTGACGCATATTCCAGTGCCCGCTTTTCCAGCATTTTGCGCATACGGCAGACGAAACATCCTTCTGTCTGTTCAAGCACCTCGCTTATTGGAATTGTAGTTATATCCTGCTTCATATCTTTTCTCCTTAAACTTTGACTTATATACATTATAGCATAAATATGTTATAATAGTATTAATTTAAGCAATATCATTCTGTTCTAAATATGGCCGCATCGGCTGCAAAATATCTATATGAAAGTAAAACTTTTTCGGCACATAATTAAGACGTATAATAAAAAAGACGGGTGATTTTATGTTAAAAACCGAATCAAAATCATTATATGAAGCGCTTGAGGAAAACGGCAATGTAGTTGTATGGCCTATAGATTCGTTGGACTTGGCTCAGACGCTCGACTGCGGACAGGCATTTAGGTGGGCGCCTAACGACGACGGCTCGTGGAGCGGGGTGGCGCACGGAAGGATGCTGACCGTTTCACTAAGCGCGGGAAAGTTTATACTGCACGACTGCAGTTTAGCAGAATATAAGGAGATATGGGAGCAGTATTTCGACTTAGACCGCGACTATGCCGAGCTTAAGCGTCGCTTTTCCGCAGATCCGGTGATGGAAAAGGCCGTTCAGTATGCCGGCGGCATACGTGTACTAAAGCAGGAGCCGTGGGAGACACTTTGCTCCTTTATAATATCGCAGAACAACAACATCAAAAGGATAAAGGGCATAATATCACGGCTGTGCGAACAGTTTGGCGAGCCGGCCCGCGGCGGCGGATACGCCTTCCCTGCCCCGGAGAAACTTGCCGCCCTTCCTTCCGGCGGGCTTTCGCAGATACGCTGCGGGTTTAGGGAAAAATACATATTAGACGCCGCCAGGAAAGTTGCATCCGGTGAAATTGATTTAGACGCTTTAAGCAGTATGCCGATTGATATGGCGCGGGACGAGCTTATGAAGATAACCGGCGTTGGGCCGAAGGTCGCCGCCTGTGCCCTGCTTTACGGGCTTGGCTTTAAGGACGCTTTTCCTATAGACGTTTGGATACGGCGCGCGCTGGAGGTTTTATACGGCGGTGAGCTGCCGCAAATTCTGCTTAAAGAAGCCGGTATAGCCCAGCAGTATTTATTTTATTATGTCAGAGAAGAAAAAATAAAGATTTAGTCTTTTACTTATTGCAATTATTTGATATAATATACTTCGTTAATCAACTTTATTCCTCAGAAAGGTCTGATAAAAATGGTAAAAGTTACGCTGAAAGGTTCAGATGTAAGAGAGTTTGAGAGCGGTATATCCGCCGCTGAAATTGCAAAGAGCATTGGCGCCGGGTTATATTCCGCCGCTACCGCTGTCGAGATAGACGGCAAAATCTGCGATTTGCGAACTACCATAACGTCAGACTGCAATTTAAATTTTTTAACCTTTGACGATGAAGAGGGCAAAAAGCCTTTTAGGCACACTGCGGCGCATATACTTGCACAGGCGGTGCTGCGCCTTTACCCGAACGCTAAGCTTGCTACGGGTCCGGCTATTGACAACGGATTTTTCTACGATTTTGATGTTGATACTCCATTTACTGCCGAGGATTTGGAAAAAATTGAGGCAGAGATGAAAAAAATCGTTAAGGAAGATTTGCCGGTAGAACGGTTTTATCTTTCTGCCGACGAGGCCAAAAATCTCATGGAAGAACGCGGTCAGAGCTATAAGGTCGAGCTTATTGATGAACACGCTTCAAAGGGCGAGGATTTATCTTTTTACAAGCAGGGCGAGTTTATCGATCTTTGCGCCGGCCCGCATATTTTAAGCACCGGCAAGATAAAAGCTATAAAGCTCACTCAGTGCACCGGCGCATACTGGCGCGCCGACGCCTCGAATAAAATGCTGCAGCGCGTTTACGGCGTTGCTTTCCCAAAGGCGTCACAGCTTCAGGCTTATCTCGACATGATGGAGGAAGCCAAAAAGCGTGATCACCGCAAGCTCGGCAAGGAGCTTGACCTGTTTGATATATACGAAGAGGGACCGGGATTTCCTTTCTTTCTGCCGAAAGGCATGGCGCTCAGGCAGGAGCTGGAAAGTTTTTGGCGCGATATACACCGCAAATACGGCTATGAAGAGATACGTACTCCTATTATGCTTGACGAAAGTTTATGGCACACCTCGGGACACTGGGACCACTACAAGGACAACATGTACTTTTCTCAGATAGACGGGCGCAATTTCGTGCTCAAGCCGATGAACTGCCCCGGCGGCATGCTGGTATATAAGCGCAAGAGCCATTCTTACCGCGATTTGCCGATACGCTGTGCCGAAATGGGCATAGTTCACCGCAACGAGCTTTCCGGCGCGCTGCACGGACTTATGCGTGTAAGATGCTTTACGCAGGATGACGCCCACATATTTATGACGCCGGAGCAGGTTGAGGACGAGATAATCGGCGTTATGAAGCTGGTGGATGAAATATACAGCGTGTTCGGCTTCAGCTACAAGGTCGAGCTTTCCACACGACCGGAGGATTCCATGGGCACTGATGAAGAGTGGGAGCTGGCGACTAACGCCCTTAAAAATGCGTTGGAAAAGACAGGCAGGGACTATGTTATAAACGAAGGCGACGGCGCTTTTTACGGTCCGAAAATAGATTTCCACCTTACCGACTCGATAGGCAGGACTTGGCAGTGCGGTACAATCCAGCTCGATTTCCAGATGCCGCAGCGGTTTGATTTATACTATGTCGGCGCTGATTCTGAAAAGCACCGCCCGATTATGCTTCATCGCGCCGTACTCGGCAGTATTGAGCGTTTTATCGGTATACTGACCGAGCATTATGCCGGCGCTTTCCCGATATGGCTTGCCCCCGTTCAGGTAAAGCTGCTGCCCATTGCCGACAGGCATCTTGACTATGTAAAGGGGCTTGATGCGAAACTTAAGGCGGCCGGCATATACCGTACAGAGATTGACACCCGCAGCGAGAAAATCGGATATAAAATAAGGGAAGCTCAGCTTGAAAAGGTGCCTTATATGCTCATTGCCGGCGACAAGGACATTGAAAACGGAGTGGTATCGGTGCGCTCGCACAGCGGCGGAGACTTAGGCGCTATGACTCTTGACGAATTTATCGCAAAAGCAAAGGATGAAATTGCGCGTAAGGTGTAATTATAGTATCCGGGCTTTATGTTATAATCCGTTTATTGGTATACGGCAGGGCAACCTGCCGTATATTTTTTAAGTTAATTAAGATGTGTAACAACTTAATACATAAAATGACAAATTCATAAAAATTATAGTAAAAAGTGTATGGCTAAAAAGGAATTTAGTAAAAAGCTTTTATATAAGCGGACAATAATAACAATTTTAAAACCGAGATAGTCTAAAGGCATGAAACAAATAGAATTATATAAAAAATCTTAATATTAAGTCTTGTAATATATATTGATGAGTGATATAATACAAAAACAAATTTTTGTAATTGCGATGTTCCTTCCCAGCTAAGGGAGGAGGTAATTTTATATGAGTGAGATTACTATTCCAAAATCCATAAAGCCTGAGCTTGAAAAGCTCGGGCTTAAATTGTCAGAAATAATATTCTGCTGCTATGCCGATTTAACTCCCGACGCCAGCTTCGGCAGCACCTGGGTTGTGCTTACAAAGGAAAAGCTTTATCTCATGAAAGGCGACGGCTCGGTTATGATAAGGACCTTTTCCGGATATCCCGGCACAAGATCAGAGCCGGATGCGATGAATTTTACCACTGAAACTTTCAGTTTTAACAATCTGGATGAGGTGTTTATAATTCATCAGACGGTGGGCGGCGTTTTATGCTTAAAGGACAAAAGCGGTGAGGAAAAGGAACTATGTGTGTTTTCTTCTAAGTATACAGTGTCCTTTCAGCAGTGCAGAAAGATATGCACAAAGCTTATAAACGGTGAGGAACTAAGCGAGCTTGACTTAAAAAATGAGGAGGACGAACGCTGCTGTCCGAAATGCGGTGCAATATATCCTGATCCTGCACGAAAGGTCTGCCCAAACTGCCTGGACAGGCGCTCTGTTATAACGCGCTTTATGTCTTTCTGTGCGCCATATAAGTCAAAGCTGATTATTGCTTCCATATGTGTTATACTTTCCAGCGTTGTTACCCTTATAACGCCTTATTTAAACGGCACTGTGCTGTTTGATAATATATTATCAAAGAGTCCGGCTGTTACAAAACTTTTCGGGCCTGAGCCGAATTTCCCATTTTTGCTGCTTTTGTGTACGGCGGCTATTATTGTCTCACAGCTTATTTTTCAGCTGCTGTCGCTTTTTAAAAGTCTCGCTGTAAGGATAATGTCGCCGTCGGTAATACGCGATATTAAAAACAAGGTTTTTAAGTCGATGAGCAAGCTTGGACTTAGCTT
Organism: Candidatus Timburyella stercoris; assembly: GCA_904384255.1. Lineage (GTDB taxonomy): Bacteria > Bacillota > Clostridia > Oscillospirales > Acutalibacteraceae > Timburyella > Timburyella stercoris. The sequence goes on along the minus strand of CAJFJP010000011.1, from coordinate 20,175 downwards.
TTACACAAATCATCAGACGGGATCTCTGTTAAACAGGGTTTTAAACGACGCGCAGGAGATAACTGATTTTTTGGTCGAAGGCGTGCCGCAGTTCTTTTCAAATATATTTTTAATTATTTTTGCTTCTGCTTTTATGCTTATACTCAACTGGAAGCTGGCACTGTTCGCCATTATCTCCATGCCGATACTCATTTTTATATTCCAGCGTGCGACACGCACATGGCGCGTTATTTACAGCATACGCTCAAAGCGCGAGAGAAAGTTAAGTTCTATTATAAACGATAATATAACGGGCGCGAGAGTTGTAAAGGCGTTCGGCAGTGAGAAAACTGAAACCGCCAATTTTGAAAAAAATAGTATACGCCTGCGGTCATCTGAAATAGACATTCGCAAGCAGAACGCCAAAATCTCTATTGCTACCACACTTATTTACGACATTATATATTATGGCATTATCTGCCTTGGCGGCATACTTATATTGAGCGGAGATTCTCTTGACTACGGTATGCTTGTAACCTTTACCGGATATGTCTCTCTGCTCAATCAGCCGATGCAGTATTTCTCAAATTTCTTTAACTGGAGCTCATATGCCATGACGGCAACCCAGAGGATATTTGAAATAATAGATACTCAGCCTGAAATTGTCGACAGTGAAAATGCCGTAAATCGTGAAATAAAAGGCGATATTGAGTTTAAAAACGTTGTTTTCGGATATTTAAAGGAGCGCGACGTTATCAAAAACGTCAGCTTCAGTGTTAAAACAGGACATATGCTTGGCATTGTCGGACATTCCGGTATGGGTAAGTCTACGCTTGTTAACCTGCTTATGCGGCTTTATGATGTAAAGTCTGGTGAAATACTTATTGACGGCGTAAATATTAAAGATTACTCAATAGACTGTTTGAGAGGCAATATATCGATAGTATCACAGGAAACCTACATATTTATCGGCTCTGTGCTGGACAATATAAGGTATGCGCGGCCGGATGCAGGTTTTGATGAGGTCATTCGGGCAGCCAAGGCTGCATATGCTCATGACTTTATTATGAAAATGCCTGACGGCTATGATACTATAATAGGCTCTTCGCAACGGCAGCTTTCAGGCGGTGAGAGGCAGAGAATTTCTATCGCTCGAGCTATTTTGGCCAACTCACGCATACTTATACTTGACGAAGCCACTGCTTCGGTAGATACTCAGACAGAGCGAGCAATACAAAGCTCTATAGATAAGCTTGTTGAGGGTCGCACCACCATATCAATAGCACATCGGCTGTCTACCCTCAAAAACGCTGACGACCTTATTGTCATTGAGGACGGAAGAATAGTTGAGCGTGGCACCGGTCCTCAGCTACTTGAGAAAAAGGGCGTATATTATAAATTATATCAGCTTCAGACGAAGTCGCTTGCAATGAGGGGGCTTGAAGAATGAACAATAAAAATCTGCAAAACGACATTATAATTCAACAGCAAAAAATGACTGACGACGCTTTGGAAATGCGCTTTATTGATAACAGTAACGCTGTGTTTAAAAAGACCAAGGGCGGATTTTTATCGGTGGAATTTAACGGTGCATATTATGGGCGTGTATGCGTATGTCAGACTTTTCCTTTTACTCAGCCCGGCAAATTTATATCGCTGCGCGAAAATGATGAAAAGGGCCGCGAAATAGGCATAATAGAAGATATGTCCAAGCTCGATGAAGCGTCGCGCGCTCTTATTGAAGAGCAAATTAAGCTGCGCTGTTTTATGCCGGTTATAACCAAAATAGTCAATGTAAAGGATAAATATGGCTTTGCCTATTTTGATGTTTTAACCGACCGCGGAGAGTGCCGGTTTACGGCTCATATATTCTCCGGCGATATTATAAATTTGGGCGATAAAAGAATTATTATGAAGGATGTGGACGGCAATCGGTTTGAAATACCGGATTTGTCTAAGCTCTCCTCCTCTGAACGTAAAATGATTGAAGTCTTTATTTAAATTAAATGTGGATTTCTCTTTGCTGCGCCTCTTGTGCATATTAAGGAGGAATATGTATGAAGCTTAATTTCAAGCTGGAAAAAGATATAATTGATAAACTTAAGCTTAAAGATAAAGAGAATATAATATATTGTGTGCCGTTTGATCTATCAACAGACGGGAGACTAATAAAAAACAGCTATACTGTTGTTACAAACGACAGAGTTATTATTGTAACTGAGGGTGCTGTTACCAACGATATTCCTCTGTCAAAATGCGAGGATGCAAAGAGCGAGGCGCCGGTAGACTGTGGCATGCTCATTTCAACTATTGACGGGGAAATCACTCTGCTTGCACGCTTTTCCATGAAGCATCATATACGCTATGGATATGTCGCCAAGGGTATAAGGCTGCTGCACGACGGCAAGGATTATGTTGTACGCAGTCGCGAGCGTGAGACGATTTGTGAAAAATGCGGTATGGTTATGCCAAAAACCAAGCAGTGTCCATACTGCGGCGGTAAATCGCAGATGCTTTATAAGATGGGGCGGCTGCTTTCGCCGTATAAGGGTTGGGTATTCCTTATACTCTTCCTTACAGTGTTGTCCTCCCTTTTATCAATGGCCAGTGCGTATGTACTCAGGCTGTTTATGGATGACGTGCTCATACCGAAAAGCGGCACCATCTCCGATGCAGTGAAATTCTTTATGATATTTATTGTTATAGGCGTTACCGTAATGGCTGTTTCACAGATGACTGTTATTTCTTCCACTTTATTTTCATCCAAAATAAGCAATGGGCTGAGAATACAGGTATTTAACAAAATACAGCAGCTTTCCATTTCTTATATAAATAAATCCCGGCCGGGCCAGCTGCTCAACAGGGTTTTATGGGACACTCGCGAAATTCAGCGATTTATTGACGACACTCTATGCGGGCTCCTTTCCAGCACCATGAATTTTTTATTCGCATTTATATTTCTGCTGGTTCTCAACTGGAAGCTGGCGCTCTTGGCGCTTATATTTCTGCCGGTTATAGTCGTGATTTTACGTCTTAGGAAAAAAAGGAGTCGCAGGCTGTGGCGAAAATCGCAGATTAAAAGCGACTTGCTTTATACTCGCTTGCAGGATGTTATTTCCGGCATAAGAGTAGTTAAATCCTACGGCAAGGAGAAGTATGAGGAAAAGCAGTTCCGCTATATTAACGAGCAGCACGCTAAGGCTACCATTCGCTTTGAAGTGTTTTGGGCAATAGTTGTTCCTCCCACCGCCTTTTTGTTTTCTTTGGGCGGCTATCTTATAACATATTTTGGCGGCATGGACGTATTAAACAATATAATAACTCCGGGTGAACTTGTTCAGATAACAACATACTGCTCAATGCTTACTGCTCCGCTGGTATGGTTCTCAAATCTTCCGCAGCGACTTAACCGCCTTACCATAACTATAGAAAGAATATATGACGTGCTGGAAGAGGAGCCAGAGGTAATCAATGCTCAGCTTCCGCAAAAGCTTGAAATAAGCGGCGATGTCTCCTTTAAAAATGTATCATTCGGCTATGACTCATATGAGCAGGTAATTACCGATATTAATCTCGACGTTAAAAAGGGTGAAATGATAGGCATTGTAGGTAAATCCGGCGCCGGTAAATCCACCCTTATAAACTTAATAATGCGCATGTATGATGTTGATGAAGGCTCAATCACCATTGATGGTGTGGATATACGTGATATTGACATGCATACACTTCACAGTCAGATAGGCGTAGTTTTACAGGAGACTTTTCTATTTTCCGACACAGTTATAAACAATATAAGATATGCACGGCCAGATGCCTCTTTTAATGAGATTATTATGGCGGCTAAAATGGCTAATGCGCACGACTTTATCTGCAAGTTGCCGGATGGGTACAATACATATGTCGGCGAAAAGGGTTACTCGCTCTCGGGCGGTGAACGGCAGAGAATTGCCATTGCCCGCGCAATACTCATTAATCCGGCTATTCTTATTCTTGACGAGGCCACAAGCAGCCTTGATACCGAGAGTGAGTATCAGGTTCAGGAGGCGCTGGGACGTCTTACAAAGGGTCGTACCACATTTGCTATAGCACACAGGCTTTCTACGCTGCGCAATGCCGATCGTCTTATTGTTATTAACGACCATACGATAGCGGAATGCGGCACGCACAACGAGCTTTTAGAGAAAAAGGGCATATACTATGGACTTGTCACAGCACAGCTGGAGATAAACGATATATCTTCATTTGAAGAAGTGCTGGACGAAGCTCAGCCAAATGTAAACTGAACTATTTCTACAGCATCACTAATATTAGCAAATTAAGCCTCCTGCTATAATCGTATTTATGCAGCTGAAAAATATTAGAATTTAATAAGCAGCGTGGAAATGACAATCTTGTTGCTGGCTTTTCTATTTTGAGCTTCATTTTCTATACAGTTATCTCTTTAATTATTTTATTCAATTAATATTTGTCAATTTTTCTCTTATTAAAAGTAGCACTATTAATTTTCCATCTTTAGGCGAAAAAGCACCGTAAATATACGGTGCTTTTAACTTTGCTTACAATGTATGAAGTGCTTCAATTGGCTGCAGCCTAGACGCTTTGGCGGCCGGATATCCGCCAAACAGTACGCCGATTGCAGCGCAGAAGGCAATAGCGGAAATACCGACCCACCAACTCATTTTCACTGATGCGGCTGAAATAAGACTATAGATTTCTACTATCCCAAAAGATAAGAGCAATCCGATGATTTCTCCGAGTACAGCAAGGATAAATGCCTTGCAGAGAAACTGTAGCATAATGTGTTTTCTCTTAGCGCCAACCGCCTTGCGTATACCGATTTCACGTGTACGTTCTGTTACAGATACCAGCATAATGTTCATTATGCCAATGCCACCGACAAGAAGAGAAATTGCGGCGATACCTGCAAGTAGGAGGGACATAGTGCTGGTAACATCATCCATCGTGTCGAGCACGTCAGACTGATTGCTTACATTATATACCTCTTCGTCGCGCGTAGCCTGCAAAATGAAGATCTCTACACTGCTGATTGCTGCATTGACTGTGCTTTCGTCTGCTGTCTTGATATAAATGCTGCTTACACCTGTCTGCTCTGTCATGCGTGAAGCGGTTGAATATGGAATTAGTATTTTGCTGTTATCCGAACCCGCAATACTGGAGCCCTGTTCCTCCAGCACTCCTACTACCTTATAAATGCTGTCGCCGATAATAATGGTCCCATTTACGGCATCCCAGGTGCCAAACAGATCGATTGCAACTTCAGTAAGTAAAGCTTGCGGAATATTTATAATTTCAAACAGTTTCCCATCAGGGCTTTTAAACTATGTTGATATGTACACAAAGTCGCGTGTACCCGCTTTTATATTTGGAATATTCTGTGCCTTTGAGGATATTGATACCATTCTTTTTTTAGCTTCATCAAATGATATTCCCATAAGCTCTGATATGTTGGCAGTATTTAATCCCCCAAACGTTGTAAGCAGATAAATATACCGTTCCTCATAGTCCAGTTGCTTAATTCTTTCAATAAATGGAAAATATTTATTTGATATTGAAGGGATTGGGAGAGTGTTATAATCTTCATCACTTTCAATTCCTGCGGCTGACATTTTAAATATTTTAGCCGATACTAAAGCCGTAAAACTTTCTTTTGGAACGCCTGGAGATTTTATGACGTCCTGTTCCATAGCCTTTTTCCATCCGCTCAATACGAGGATAAATAATGATTTACAGCCTGAGAAAAAAATTTGTCATTATTACAGCTGTTTAGAATAATCTGTTACGCTTAACTATGCCTAAAGAAGTTTTCAGCAATTAAAACACATATTATGATAAAACAATATCAAGTGCAAAAAGATATGGCAGTTCAGCTTTTCCTCCAATATTATTAACTCAGCCTCCCTCCTATTCGTTTACCCTCTTTACAAAAGCCTAAGGGAGACAACTCTTTTTCATGCTGTCTCCCTTAAAACATATATTTTTATACATTTGTACTAAAGCATTCAGCTATACCACACCGTAAAAAATGAAACTAAGACTTCATATCATCACTTACACGGCTATTGATATCTTTAAAGTTTAATCTCGTTAACTTAATTTATACTTTTGTTAAATATAAAATCCTATTTTCTCCTTTAACCGGCGCAGAGTATCATTTGCAATATCAGCTGCCCTTTCGGCCGCTACAGTAAATTTTTTAGACATATAAGCTTTATCAGATATAATGCGCTTATACTCTGCTTGTATTGGACTCAGCACATCGACAACCGACTGCGCTACAGCCATTTTAAAATCGCCATAGCCTTTACCTTCAAATTCCTTTTCTATTTCAGCAATGCTGCGCCCCGTAGCACAGGAATATATATTCATAAGGTTTGACACGCCCGGCTTGCTCTCCTCATCAAATTTTACCAATGCTTCAGAGTCAGTAACAGCACGCTTGAACTTCTTTATTATGGTATCAGGCTCGTCTAAAATAGAGATGAAAGCATTTATATTGCTGTCCGACTTTGACATTTTCTTAGACGGGTCTTGAAGCGATGTGATTTTTGCGCCTGTGCGCGGTATATACGGTTCCGGTACAACAAGTATATCCCCATATATTCCGTTTACCCTCTGCGCTACATTTCTGGCAAGCTCTATATGCTGCTTCTGGTCCTGACCAGTAGGAACAAGCTCTGTATTATACAGCAGTATGTCCGCTGCCATAAGCACCGGATAATCAAACAGCCCCGCGTTTATGTTGTCGCTGTGCGTCTTGGATTTCTCCTTAAACTGGTGCATTCGCGAAAGCTCGCCAAACTGTGTAAAGCAGTTTAACAGCCATGTAAATTCCGTGTGCGCCGGCACATGTGACTGTATAAATATTATCGATTTTTCCGGATCAAGACCTACAGCTAAAAATATTGCGTAAAGCTCTAATGTATGCATATACAGCTTTTCCGGTTCCTGCTTTACTGTGATGGCGTGCAGGTCGGCCACTGAAAATATGCAGTCATAATCCTCCTGCATTGCAACATGGTTTTTCAGCGCGCCAAAATAATTGCCTATAGTCAAAGTGCCGCTCGGCTGTATGGCACTGAATACTCTTTTCTTTGCTTTGTCCATTCGCGGTTCTCCGTCCTCAATGTTAAAATTTGCTTAAATCTATGTTCAATATCTATATCCTATATATCCATGCATGATTTAAAGGTTTCGCCTATTATCTGCATGCCCTTGGCTATGTTCTCGTCCGTCTCGGTAGAATAGTTCATTCTAAATGACTGCGAGGGTGCGTTTTCCTCTACTGAAAAAGCGTTGCCCGGCACCACTGCAACAGAATTTTTGACAAGTCTTAAACAGAAATTCGTCATGTCCACATTATCCGGCAGCGTCGCCCAGATAAACAGACCGCCCTGCACTTTATTATATTTTATTTCAGGGCAAAGATATCTGTCAGCAAGACTCATCATAAGCTCCGCCTTGTGACGATATATCTTTCTTATGCGCTCTAAATGCGCATTGAAATCATACTCCGTCACATATCTGTGTATAATCATCTGCGACAAAATATTGGTATGCACATCCTCTATCTGCTTGCAGACTACCATTTTAGCCATGAGATCTTTATTGGCCGCGCCGAAACCAACACGCATACCCGGCGAAATAACCTTGGAAAAGGAGCCAGCATATATTACCCTGCCCTCTTTATCAAGAGATTTTATCGTTGGGATCTCCTCGCCATCAAAGCGTATATCGCCGTATGGATTGTCCTCAAGTATTATTACATCGTATTGGCAGGCAAGTTCATAAAGCCGTATACGTTTTTCGTATGACATAGTAATACCGGTCGGGTTTTGGAAATTTGGTATTGTATATATAAACTTAACCCTTTTATCTGACCTAAGCAGTGCTTCAAGCGCATCCATATCCATGCCGTCCGGCTGCATATCTACGCCCTTAAGCTTGCCGCCGTGCGCGCGGAAGCTGTTTAATGAGCCTATAAAGCTCGGATTTTCACAAATGACAGTATCGCCGCTGTCGCAAAGTGCCTTTGACGCCAGCGCCATTACCTGCTGGGCACCGGATGTAACTATAACGGCGTCATCGCTGTGCAGAGCATTTTTACCCTTCATATATTCCTTAAGATATTCAATAAGCGGTGAGTACCCTTCCGTTATAGAATACTGCAGCGCCGAAACAGGATCGTTTCTTAAAATGTCAGACGCTATATCAGCTATTTCCTTGCTCGGGAAAGCTTCAGCCGACGGGTTGCCGGCAGAAAAAGAGATTATTCCCGGCTTTGACGTCATTTTAAGTATCTCCCTTATCGCCGACGGCTGCAAGGAAGCTACTGAGCTATTAAATTTATAATCCATATTATCACCACATTAGCTTATATATATTTTAACAGTATAATTTTACCACAATGTTTCCTTTAATTAAAGAGCATATTTTAATCTCTTTTTTAAAAGTGGCTTTTGTCTGTATAAATATAAAAAAGCGTATTAATTCTCATTTTGTAATGTCAAGGCAATAGGCTGTCAAATGCTTGCTCAAATACAGCCACATATTTAAAATCTGCAGCAGTAATAAGCCGTTACAGCAGAATTTTAATAATAAAAATCGGCGTATATGCTAATGCATTATAAAAAATTATGCACTTTTAGTGCGTGATGTAATCACTAAACCGCTTGTGAAAGCGTTAAATAGAAAAGGCGCATTTGCCAAAAGCAGTAAAAATGCAGATTAGTATAATTCTTTTGAATAAGCCAAATTTAACGTAGAAGGGCTTGTGAAATATACAGCGTTAAATTTATGCGGCTAATAAACGTATAAGATGCTGCGTTCATATACTGCATATTATTGCAAACTACTGTTGCTCATAAACCCAGAGCTTAACTATCTGTCAGTATTTTGACGGCAGTTCGATTTGCTCTCTGTTTGCAGGCTGTATCATTTTATTGCCTGCAATAATGCGCGGCGGATTGCACGAACGATGTATAAGCGGGGCGAGAATAACCTCGCCCCGCTTATACATGATTTATGGGAGAAATAAAGTAGCTGTCAAATTTTAGCTGCCTGGCATAGAACACAATACGGTTTTCAGTATTTTTCCGAGCAGACCGCATTAAAATTTTTGCCATAAACAAGTATGGATGCAAATTTATATCTTGCCATCACGAAAACCTTATCGCTGAAAATTGCTTCGCACATAAAATGTTAGCGACAGGGATAAACTTTTGCTTTTGAAATTGTCGGTGTGGTGCATATCAAGTGTAAAAAGTGAAACGATGTCGCGGCGTCACATTTTCAGCATACCGGCTTAAGCTCCTAGCGGCTTAGCCTGCCGTCTAGATGCTTTATAATCATCTGCTTATATCTTTCTTGAGCAGACACGCATTTAATACTTGCAGATGTCGGCGAAAGCGGACGCAGACATCTGGCCAAAATAAAGGCGTGAATTTAGCCGGTAAATCAAGAATTGCTGCTCCGCATTTTAAAGATAACAGCATTTAAGATTATAGACGTCATATTTTTAAGACGTCAATTCTTATTTATACACTATGCAGAATAAATCTATCGAATGCTCTGTACTATATATAAAAGTTACAACTCTTTGCCAGCACATATCAAAACGCTTTTTCAATTATAGCCGCTATAACCGTTATATCGTCCTCATGACCGTCAGAACGGCGGCGGCGTGCTCCAGATGCTATATGCTCGGCAAGCCGCTGCGAGCTGTCCTCACGCCATGCCTCAAGCTCGGCGCATATCCAGTCGGTGCCCTCGCTTGTAACTCCGTCCGACATCATAAGCACTACATCACCCGGCGAAAGGGTTATTACAGCGTGATCAAAGCCGACGTCACGAAGTATGCCTATCGGCAGAGATTTACATTCCGCCTTGCCGGTGCGCCCATTGCGCTTTATTATTGTGGATACGGCTCCCGCCTTGTACATGTCTACCTTTCCACTGAACAAATCTATCTGAGATATATCCATAGTGGCGGTTGATTCGTCCACCGACTTGAACAGCATAGCTGAATTTACTATTTTAAGCGCGCAGTCAAGCCCAAATCCCGCTTTTATAAGCCGGCTCATAAGCCCCGACGCCATAGCTGAATCAACGGCCGCACGGCCGCCATTACCCATTCCGTCGCTTATCAGCATAAAGGCGCGGCCGTGGCCGTCGTTAAAGAAATCATATGCGTCGCCGCACATGCGTGCATCAGAACAGGTGAACTGCGCCGCCCCAAACTCTATATGATAGTTTGCACGCTCACTCAGCGTTACTATCGTTTCGCCCTCAGCGACGGAAATGCAGGGTAAATCAAGCTGGCGGTCGCAAGCCGACGACAGTTCCTGTATAAGATCGGACTTGTTTATGCGGCTGCCGTCGTCTTCACACTTGAATTCTACCGTCATATGCTCGTCCTTATCAATTGTACAGCTTATTGACGACGCCACTATGCCCAAGCTGCACAGCGCAGAATCTATACGCGCGGCGGCGGCTGAATCAAATCGCTCGGCGTTTTCAAATTCATAGGACATTTCTGCAAGCATTTCGGCTATGCCGTCAAACTGATCGGATACTACAGAGCGCACCTCTTCTATTCTGTGCACCGCTGCTTCTTTCATGGAATAATCGCTGTAATTGCTAAACAGTGACTGGCAAACTTCTTCTATGCGCGCGCATCGTTTGCCAAACTTGTCGGGTATCTCTTCCGGCACTATTCGTCCGTGCCGGCGTATTATGCCGCACATTTCCATAAGCGCGTCGAGTGTTTCGCCCTGCACCGTCTCCCAGCAGTAAAGCCTGAGCGCACAGTTTTTGCAGGCTTCTGACTCCACACGCGAATATATGCTCTGGGCATCGGGTGCGTTTACCCGCTGCAGTCTTGCTGATACTTCTTCAACCGTCTGTGAAACATCGGTCAGCGCATTTGATGCAAAGCTGAGCCGCATGCACAGCGCACGGCGAAGTCCGTCGTCCTTGTGTATTTTGGCCGACGGCGAGAAAAACTCTGACATTTTAACAGTAACTTTCGAGGGAAGCGCAATAAATACTACGCTGGCCGCAAGCACCTCATAAAGTCCGGAAACCACTTCTGCCGTGGCTCCTGTGCGCAGGCATATTACCCCGTTGGCCAGCACAAAAGCTGCCGCGCAGCCTATTTTACCAAGCGGCGAAAATACTCCGGCAATAAGTCCGCCGAAAGAATATGCGCCGGCTAGGAACGAATACTCGCCGTTTGCGAGAGACATGGCAAAGCCCATTGCTATTCCTGCTATGGCGCCGCCTGTTTCTCTGCCATACTTTGCCGCCGCCATTATGCATATTACAACTATTATCCGCGCGGGTGATACTCCTGCAAATTTTATGTCAGACAGCGACAGCATGATAAGGGCCAGAGTTATAACTATGGACACAAGTTCCTGCTGAGACATGCCTCTTATACCGCGCCGGCCAGACAGCGTTGCCGTAGCTCGGTGTATGAAATAAGCGCAGCCGGCCGCCATAAGCGATTCCGCCGTATACATAATTATGTCGGATGGCGCAAATGAGTTTATAGAAGCTACCGCCATACCTGTTACAAATACCGAAAGAAATGCCGTGATGGAGGAAAACAGTGGCTTTCTTATGCTTTTAATCAGCCCGCTTAAGAAAAATTTTACCGTCATTGCGGCACAAACGGCAGCTATGTAACGAAATGGGTCGCCGCCATGAAAGCGAAATAAATATCCAATAACAGCGCCAAAGCCGGCGGACAGCACATATCCTTTCGGCATTGCCGCCGTAAAGGCCGTTCCAAACGGCGCATAATTCCCAAATATCGACGTCCCCGACAGCAGCAATCCCGCTGCAAAGGATAAAATTTGTCCGCCTGCCATTCTCAGGCCGCCTGCATATTGCTTTATTACATCCGTTTTCTTTTTCCCTACCGCACTTTTCAATATATCCACCACCAGTTGTTGATTAACATAAAACTGTGGAGTATATTATATATCCTGCTTTAAGAAAAGTATGTCACATTATAATTGTAAAAATTTGGAAATTATTGCGCATTATGTAAACACTGCTCATATTATAAAAATTTTACTGTTTTGCAGGCTATTTATTTAAAAATAATTTTTCTGCATAAAGATTTAAGACAATTATTTTATGTGTTATCAAAGGCCTTTACGGCAATTAAAGCGGTCGATATTTCCTATATAGTGTATTAACGCTTCCGCTCTTATCTGCTTTTATATCAATAAAATTTTAACTTTAAATTATAGATCTGTATGCATAGTTAGTTTTGATTAAGGCATAAAGCCCTTGACATTAAAAAAATTAAGAAAGGCGGACACTGTAATCCAGATTATATAATGAAGCCGCCCGATGCTCCGTATTTTCCGGATTATCTTGTGCTGTATTAAAACCGTTTTTTAATTTTCACTTTATTCTTAAATTCAGAGCCTTTCTTTTCCAAAAGTTTATCTGATTTTTGCTTGAATGGATAATTAATAAGGCTGCCGAATATATGTTTGCTAAATCTTTGACTGTATGTTATAATGTGCATGTAAAATGGATATATAATAAATAATTGCTGATATTATTGAATTTTTATAAATCTTAGGCAGGAATTTAGGAAGGCACGAAAGGAAGATTATTATGGCTCTGACTGAAAAACAGATAAAAGTGCTTGAATATCTGAAAAGGCAAGCGCCGCAAGGGATTCCGCCTACAGTGAGGGAAATCTGCAAAAACACTGGCATAAAATCCACTTCAAGTGTGCACGCTATACTTAATACTCTTGAAGATCAGGGGTATATATCACGCGGCGCCGGCACATCGCGTTCTATAAAGATAGAAGGCATATCGGCGCCAATTCAAATTCCCGTCTTAGGAAGGGTTACCGCTGGCATACCTATATTGGCAGTTGAGCAAATAGACGAATATATACCCTTTTCTGCGGATTTGGCAAACGGACGCAATTTGTTTGCGCTGAGAGTAGTCGGCGAGTCCATGAAGCTGTGCGGAATACTTGACGGCGACATGGTTATATGCGAGCAAACCTCTGCCGCTGAAAACGGAGAAATAGTCGTCGCAATGATAGATAATGAGGCGACGGTTAAAAGATTTTTTAAAGAGGATGGGCATATAAGGTTGCAGCCAGAAAATCCTGATTTTGAGCCAATTATATCCAACAATGTTGTCCTACTCGGTAAAGTGATTGCTCTTATTCGCAGATATTAATTTATTGTGTCGTATTCTATTACAATTTGTTATAATTACATGCTTTTTTTATTTATGTAACGCTGAGATTATTCCCATAAATTGCATGGCAAAATTAAAATTATTAAACTTTACAGCCTTAAAAGGCAGAAATTTGGGGCTGTGCCTGTGGAAAACTCTGTGGATAATGTTAAATACGCTTGGTATAAAGTTCAAATATGTAAACATTATGTAAATTACAGAGTAAAAACTGTAAAATTGGGGGCAGCAAATGGTTATAGAATGTATATCTATTATAATAATAATTCTTCTTTTAATATTTGCATTTTTACGAGCGAGGAGAAAAAAGTACGCAATTTCTATGATTCCTTTAATAATTCTGCCCGGTATGCATCTTATTTCTTATCCAATATCTTATTATTTACACCGTACATTTGAAATTGCCGAAAAACAGACACAAAATGTCATAACGGTTGTCGCATTAATTATCTCATGCATTGCGCTTGGGATTATGTCCGCTTTTTTTAATATAAAAAAGAACCGCATTGCTTATATTTTAATATGTGGAATATATACTCTCATATTGGCCCTGATATTAATTCTTAAATAAGAGACTATCTTAAACTAATGTTTAAAGTTCAATTGATAATTATTCAACGCTATTTTTTAGTTTAATCAAACGATTGGAGACTTAGTTTTTAGTCAGGCAGATTAATATACTAAATATATTAAAATGCTTTCCTGTTATAGAAAAATCTAAAATAGCAACAAGCTGCCGTCAGATGGTTGTCTGCTTATAAATCGCATTTTATTAATTTACATGGTAAACCGACCGATATACAATTGCTATGCATTACCTAAGATTCGCTAATAAATAAAAATAACCGTTATTGCACTTTGCTTCTCATTTTATATGATGTAATTCAAGGCAATTTTGTCAAAGCTGAAAGAAAGCTTTCTAAAAGGTTTTTAATTGCAGAAAAGGATAGCATTATAAATATTAAAAAAGGCGTTGTAATTTTTAAAGATTACAATGCCTTTTTTAAATTGTTTAAAATTTCAATTATTTTAATAATCATATATCGTGCTGCTAAGACTTTTTCAAGTATCAATCGAAAATTCATATTGTATTTGCTTTAAGAACTGTTCAGCTGCTCTTGAAAAAATTTGATACTTTTTCCATGCAATACACAATCCTGCTTCTAATACAGGAAAAAGCGGTCTAAAGCAAAGTTTGCTATCACCACTTGTATTGATTAACTTATCTAATGCGATTGCATATCCTACCCCCATTTTTACAAAGCGTGAGGCATTATAAATCAAGTTATAAGTAGCGACAATATTCAGTTTAGAAATATCACGCTGGATCCATGAACTCATTTCATCACTGCTGGTTGTTTGATTGGATATAATAAGCGGTTTGTCCCATAAGTCTTCGGCACAAATGCTTTCTTTTTCTGCTAACGGACTATCCTTTCTCATTAAAACACCCCATGTATCTTTTACAGGCAGCCGTATATAATCATATTTTGCAATATCAACGGGTTCCACCAAAAGGCCAAAATCGATAAGCCCTTTATCCAATTTTTCTGTGATGTGTTCAGCATCGCCGCTGTAAATATGATAACGAATAAATTGATGTTTTTTTTGCAAATTTTTTGCTACTTTCGCAATTGTAGAAACGGCTTCTGTTTCACCGCTTCCCATATAAATATCTCCGCGTATATGTTTGTCAGAAAAAGAAAGCTCTGTTTTCGTTTTCTCCATTAAATCAATTATTTCCTCTGCACGTTTGCGCAGCAGCATACCGTCCTCTGTTAAGGTAACTTTTTTGCTTCCCCTAATAAGAAGTTGTTTACCTACTTCATTTTCCAAATCTTTTAGTTGCCTTGAAAGCGGTGGCTGTGTCATGTGCAGGGTTTCTGCTGCTTTTGTAATACTTTCTTCTCTTGCAACCGCAAGGAAATATTTTAATACCCGAATATCCAAAAAATTCATCCCTTATTTTAAGCAGTCTCTCTATATTATAACGCACGTTCTCATACCTTTCAAGTATTGCAACCAATTTAATATATGTATTTGATATTTTGATGTTTTACTCTTATATTATAATCAAGGAGGTATAAAAATGGCAGAAGCATACGATACCTATAGAATTATCTATCAAAACCTGATCGACGCAGGCTGTAATGAAAATATGATAGAAAAATGTATGGTGTTTGTAAAACAAGGAAAAGCATTTGATATGCTTCCTATTCTCTCAAAACATCGCAAAAGCCTGCTGGCCTCAGTGCACATAGGTCAGAAGCAAATCGACTGTTTAGACTATTTGATCTACTCATTAAAAAAACAAAAATAAACGGAGGAAACAATTATGAACGATTTTATTTTTCACAATCCCGACAAGGTGTATTTCGGAAAAAAACAGCTTGAACATTTGTCTGAAGAACTGCTGAATTTTGGGAAAAAGGTTTTGCTGGTATATGGCGGCGGCTCAATCAAGAAAAACGGGCTTTACGATAGTATTGTAAAGATTGCTAAAAATAACAGCATCGAATTGTTTGAGCTTTCTGGTGTTGAGCCGAATCCCAGGCATTTCACAGTAAATAAGGGAGCTGCTATTTGCAAAGAAAAAAACATAGATGTCGTACTTGCCGCAGGCGGCGGCTCAACTATCGATTGCGCCAAAGGAATTGCCGCAGCTGCACTTACCAATGACGGTGATATATGGCCACTGGTTTCCGGCAGGGTATGGGTAACGAAAGCTCTTCCTGTTGTCGCAATTCTCACAAATGCGGCAACTGGTTCGGAAATGGACGCTTGGGCGGTTATTTCTAATATAGAAACAAACGAAAAAATTGGTCTTGGCGGCAGTGCGCTTATTCCACGGGTTGCTTTTGAAAACCCCGAATACAGCTATACCCTGCCCCCTTATCAAACCGCCTGCGGCGCCTTCGATATATTCAACCATGTTCTGGATAATTACTATCTGGCAGGCGAAGCAACCTTCGATTTGCTTCTGGAAATGCAGGAGGCTGTCATGCGCACAGTGGTAAAATGGACACCTGTTGCAATATCAGATCCAGAAAATTACGAAGCCAGAGCAAATTTGATGTGGGCCTCCTCGGTAGCATTAAATACCATTCTTGATGGAGGAACCGTGCATGGATGTGCCTGCCACGCAATGGAACACGAGCTTTCCGCTTACTATGACATTACGCACGGACATGGGCTTGCAATCATAACTCCACGCTGGCTGACTTATATTTTAAACGATACAACTGCTCCTGCAATTTACCGTCTTGGCACAAATGTGTTTGGTGTTGAAAGAGGCTTAAATACAATAGATGGCGCCAAAAAAGCGATTGCCGCACTTTCAGATTTTTGCTTTGGTACACTTGGACTTTCTTCTACGCTTACCGGTCTGAACATTGACAAAACTCATTTCAAAGCAATGGCAGAGCACGCTTGTATGGGCGGTGTGATTACCGGACCTATGGAACTTCATCCAGA
This sequence comes from Candidatus Timburyella stercoris, assembly GCA_904384255.1. Taxonomy (GTDB): domain Bacteria; phylum Bacillota; class Clostridia; order Oscillospirales; family Acutalibacteraceae; genus Timburyella; species Timburyella stercoris. Next base: position 3,465 of record CAJFJP010000011.1, on the reverse strand, counting down.
GGACGTAGAAAAAATTTACGAGATGTGTTTGTAAATAGAAAAGGAGATTTTACTACGATGAAAGATATGCCGAAAATTGCTTTAGGCGCTTGGTCTTGGGGTGCTGGTGCTGTCGGTGGCGATCAAGTATTTGGGAATCATTTATTTGAAAAAGATTTGCAGCCTGTTTTTGACAAGGCTATGGAATGTGGCCTGAACTTGTGGGACACCGCCGCAGTTTACGGCGAAGGAAGCTCTGAGCGTATTCTTGGCAACTTTATCAAGAATGTCAGACGTGAAGATGTTATGATCTCGACGAAGTTTACTCCGCAGATTGCAGCCGGCACTCCGACCGCTATGCAGGATATGCTTAACGGCAGCAAAGAAAGGCTGCATACTGATGTAATCGATATATATTGGATTCATAATCCTATGGATGTGGAAAAATGGACGCCGGATTTAATTCCGTTAGCGAAAAGCGGACAAATCAAGTCTATCGGTGTCTCTAATCATAATCTTTCTGAAATCAAACGTGCAAACGAAATCCTTGCGGCAGAGGAACTAAAAATTTCGGCGGTGCAAAATCATTTCAGCCTACTTCACCGTTCTTCGGAACGTGCTGGTATTCTGGATTACTGCAAAGAAAACGGTATTACTTTTTATGCTTATATGGTTTTGGAGCAGGGAGCACTTACTGGCAAATACAATAAAGAGCACCCCTTTCCTGCAGGTACTGACCGCGGAGACTCCTATAATCCACATTTAGGAGAAATTGAAAATTTGGTAGCCGAGCTGCAAAAAACCGGCAAAAAATATAGCGCAAGCCCTGCACAAATCGCAACCGCTTGGGCAATTGCAAAAGGGGCACTCCCAATTATCGGTGTTACAAATGCAAAGCAGGTGGAAGAAGCTGCGGCAGCCGCGCAGATTGTTTTGACCGCCGAAGAACTCAACCGTTTGGAAAATCTCGGCGATGAAGCCGGTGTTCATACCCTGCGTGAATGGGAAAAGGAGATGTAATTTTGACCGTCGAAGAAATGATAAGGTGTTTTACAGAAAACACCAAAATTGATAATGAGAAAGAGTTGACTGCCTGTGATTTATTTCAAGAGGCAATAAAAATTACAATGGAAATGAATAACAGCTATCATACTCCGGAAGAACTGCGGCAAATTATGAGCCAATTAATTGGGAAAAGGGTTGATGATACTTTCAGTTTGTTTCCGCCATTTTATACTGACTTTGGAAAAAATATTACAATCGGGAAAAATGTATTTATCAACTCCGGCTGCCACTTTCAAGACCAAGGGGGAATAGAGATTGGAGACGGCTCCTTAATCGGGCACAACGTGGTGCTGGCAACAATCAACCACGCTATTATTCCAAGCGAAAACAGAAGAAATTACTATGCGCCTATCAAAATCTGCAATAATGTATGGATAGGTTCTAACTCTACTGTTTTACCGGGGGTTACCATTGGTGAATGGGCTGTCGTCGCAGCAGGTGCGGTAGTCTCAAAAGACGTACCGCCATATACAGTAGTAGGCGGTGTTCCGGCAAAGGTACTTAAAAAAATAAAAGCATAATTGGAGGCTTTCCAAATGAAGGTTTTGGCTATCAATGGCAGCGCCAGAAAAGACGGAAACACCGCCATTCTTATTAATACGATATTTGAAGAACTGAATAAAGCGGGAGTAGAAACCAAAATGATACAGTTTGCAGGAAATATTATAGAACCCTGCAAAGCGTGTTGGGCGTGCGGCGGACAAAAAAATTGCGTTTACCGCAATGATATATTTCGGGAAGTGTTTGACAAGATGATGGAAGCAGATGGAATAATTCTTGGTTCTCCTGTTTATTGTGCAAACATATCCGCGAATATGCAGGCATTTTTAGAGCGTGCGGCTGTGGTCAGCGATATGAACAGAGGATTACTTAACAATAAGTACAAGGTTGGTGCGTCAGTTGCATCTGTTCGCAGGGGAGGCGCATTACAGGCTATAGATGCTATGAACCATTTTTTCTTAAATCAACAGATGATTGTTGTCGGTTCTACTTACTGGAATATGGTTTATGGTCAAATGCCGGGTGATGTTCTAAAAGACGAAGAAGGGCTTGCAAATATGCGTAATCTTGGAGAAAATATAGCCTATCTTTTGAAAGCTGTTAATAATCAAAAGAGATTGGAGGATACAAAATGAAACGTATTACGGCAACATTTTTGGCGCTCATGCTTTTGTTTGGTCTTACTGCGTGCAATAACAATGCCGGACAAAGCAATGAAGAAACATCTTCAATCAATGAAAGCACAGTAACTGGAACAGAAAAAGGAGATGACAATGTGAATGACGAAACGGAAGCAAATAACATTTTAGTCGTATATTTTTCTGCTACTGGTACCACAAAACAGATTGCTGAGTATGCAGCGGATATTCTAAACGCCGACCTTTACGAAATCGTACCGGAAGACCCTTATACCGATGAAGATTTGGACTATTACAGCGGGGGGCGGGCAGATAGAGAGCAGGACGACCCCGCAGCGCGTCCCGCCATTTCCGGTAGTGTCCAAAATATGGAACAGTATGATACTTTGCTGCTTGGTTATCCAATCTGGCATGGACAGGCGCCAAGAATTATCAGCACATTTTTAGAAAGCTACAATTTTGACGGGAAAACCCTTGTCCCGTTTTGTACATCACACAGTAGCGGTATCGGTTCCAGTGCTACTAGCCTTCATTCGCTTGCTACAAACGCAAATTGGCTTGTCGGAGAACGTTTTTCTTCTGACACTGCAAGAGAGGAAGTACAAGAGTGGCTGGATTCACTGGGGTTAGTTTCTAACGTCGCTGCAGAGGTAGGCGTATTTAACTTTGAAACTCATACAGTACTACTCAACAGCGGCTATGAAATGCCGATTATGGGTCTTGGCACTTACAGCCTTTCCGATGAAGAATGCTATGACTCTGTTACTGCTTTATTGGAAGCAGGCGGCCGGTTGATTGATACAGCATATATGTACCATAACGAAGAAGCAGTAGGCCGCGCAGTGAGGGATTCGGATGTCCCACGGGAAGAAATTTTTGTAATTACAAAACTATATCCCAGTCAATTTAGTAATGCTGCGGCTGCAATTGATGAAGCTCTTGAAAAAATGAATATTGGCTACATTGACATGATGTTGCTGCACCACCCCGGTACCGGAGATGTGGAAGCCTATCATGCAATGGAACAAGCGGTAGCAGACGGAAAAATTCGCTCCATTGGGTTATCTAACTGGTATGTGAAAGAATTAGAGGAATTTTTACCGCAGGTCAATATTATACCCGCGTTGGTACAAAATGAAATTCACCCATATTATCAGGAAAATGATGTAATACCATATATTCAAGATCTTGGAATAGTGGTGCAGGGATGGTACCCGTTTGGAGGCAGAGGACATACGGCCGAACTGCTTGGAGACGAAGTGATCTTGGAAATTGCTGAGAC
>CAJFJP010000010.1 GCA_904384255.1 Candidatus Timburyella stercoris | reverse complement strand
GAATCTGATATAAAGCTTGCACAGGTGGCGGCTGCGTTTTTGGGCAAGCAAATGGAGGAATAGATGGCTTTGAAATCCAAGGTCGAAGAAAAGAAACAAGACAAGGGCAAATTGGCGGTAAAAATATTATTTGCTCTTGGTATAATATATAACGTATATAAGACGTGTAAAATAGTGAAGAATGGGCTTGCAATTATAAAAGATATGTGATATACTACAAAAGAAGTAAGAGTAAAGGAAAGAGTAGGGCGACCTGCTCTTTCGTTTGTTTTGGCATGTTTATACATGAAAGGAAGATAATATGCCGTCATCAAATATTGCAGAAAAAGCGATGGAGCTTGCACTTCCAATAGCTGAAAGGCTTGGCCTTGAGATATGGGATGTATGTTTTGTAAAGGAAGGCAGCGAGTACTATTTAAGAATAATAATAGACAAACCAGGCGGGATAAATATAACCGACTGCGAGAATATGAGCAGGGAGATAGATCCGCTGCTTGATGAGTACGATTTTATAGATAAGCAGTACTGTTTAGAGGTAACATCGCCCGGTATAGGCCGCGAGCTAAAAAGGAAAGAGCATTTTGAAAAAATGGCGGGTGAGGATATAGTAATAAGCCTTTATAAAGCGGTAAACGGTATTAAGACATATACCGGCACATTGCTTGGCTGCGGTGAGAACGGAGATATATCGATATCGTCAAACGGCAATATTTTCAGCTTTGCAAAAAAGGACATATCAAAGATAAGACTTGACGAAGAAATATAAATTTAAGAATGTAAAAACAGCCGCGTAAAAGAATAAAATATTATTATGGAGGGTGAGGCCGTAAGCGGCACGGCAATAAAAGATGAATAATAACGAGTTTTTTGAAGCATTAGGTCAGTTGGAAAAAGAAAAGGGAATACCGGCCGAATATCTTGCAGAGAAGATACAAAATGCTATAATAGTAGCGGTACGCCGTGACTACGGCGGAAAAGACATAGTATTCTGCAATATAAACATATCAGAAAACAAATTTGACGTTTATGTACGCAAAGAGGTTGTAGACGAAGTGGAAGATGTATATTCTCAAATTCTTCCATCGGATGCAAAGAAATATGATTCTAAAGCTCAGGTGGGCGATTTTGTTGAGATACATTTAGACACAAACCATTTTGGCAGGATAGTAGCGCTGACGGCAAAGCATGTAATAAGACAGGGTATAAGAGAGGCCGAGCGCGGCCAGATGATGGAGGAGTTTCAGAGCCGCCAGCAGGAGCTGGTAACGGCGGTAGTACAGCGTGTTGACCCCAAGACTGGCGCCGTGACGGTAGAGATAGGCAAAGCGGAGGCGGTGCTTCCGCGCTCTGAGCAGCTGGAAAACGATGAGTTTCAGGAAGGCGATCATATAAAGGTATTTATAGTAGATGTAAAGGATACAGGCAAAGGGCCGCGTGCAATGATATCGCGTACGCATCCTGGCCTTGTAAAGCGCCTGTTTGAGCTTGAGGTGCCGGAGATATACAGCGGCGAGATAGAGATTAAGGCCATATCGCGCGAGGCGGGTTCCCGCACTAAGCTTGCGGTGTATTCGAAGGATGAGAATTTGGATGCTGTCGGCTCCTGCATAGGCCAGCGCGGTGCGCGTGTAAACAAGATAGTTGAAGAGCTCGGCGGCGAGAAAATAGATATAGTTAAGTACTCTGACAATCCGGAAGAGTTTATAGCAGAGGCGCTTTCTCCAGCTGAGGTTGTGAGCGTAGAAATAGTGAGCGCCGAAAACCGTTCCTGCCGCGTGTCTGTGCCGGATGAGCAGTTATCATTAGCAATAGGCAATAAGGGGCAAAACGCCCGCCTTGCGGCCCGCCTTACCGGCTGGAAGATAGACATATTGCCGGCAAGCGGCTTTTACGGCGAATAATTCTAAGCAACGCGGCTTTAAGGGGACTGATAATATATGAAAGTAAGGCGGATACCGGAGAGAATGTGTACCGGCTGCATGGCACATCGTCCTAAGACGGAGCTTATACGCGTGGTAAAATCGCCTGAGGGCGAAATAAGCATAGACAAAACAGGCAAAAAATCCGGCCGCGGCGCATATATCTGCAATGATGTGGAATGTCTTAAAAAGGCACGTAAATCTCGAAAGCTTAATAAGGCGTTTGAATGCGACATTCCTGACGAGATATATGAAAGGCTTATGGAGGAGATAAGCAATGGATAAGCTGATGCTGTTTTTGGGCCTTGTAGTAAAGGCGGGAAAAATGACGTTTGGCTATAATCTTACAGAAGCGGATATAAAAAAAGGCAGATGCGCATTGGTGCTTGTAGCCGACGATGTATCTGAGCGCACGCTGAAAAATACGTCGATGCTCTGTGAAAAGAACGGCATAGATATGATAAAAATAAACAGGGATATGGATATGATAGCCAATTCGCTTGGCAAGCGCTCAGGCGTGCTGTCGGTTACCGACATAAATTTTGCAAAAAGGATAAAGGAGCTCAGCGCAGAGAGTTAGAAAAGGCGTAAACGCGACGACAGAACACTGGCAAAGGCTTTTGAAAAGCTTATGTGTAAAAATACAAATTTATTCTCACGCAGCGATGATGTAATATTAGTCGGCTTTAATGCTGAGATAAATGAAGATTATATAATACAGCGGCATGTAGCGGCATGCATAAATATATAGAACGAAATAAATGAACAGCAATAAATTGCGGCGGTGCGCCGGTTAATGGAGGTTATATATGCTAATTAAATATAGGGTGCACGAAGTGGCAAAGGACTTTGGCCTTCAAAGCAAAGAAATAGTAGAGCTGCTGAAAAAATATTTTCCGACAGCTAAAAAGAGCATGACAGCCTTAGAGGAAGAGGAGCTTGATGTAATATTTGATTATTTAACACAGAATAATCAGGTAGAAAGCTTTGACGAATATTTTGCTGAAGGCGAGAAAGTGCGCGAGGAAAGCAAAAAGGCAAAGGAAAAAGAAAAGGCAGATATGCTTGCTAAGCAGCAGGAAATAGCCAATATGATGAAGGCGGCAAAGCAGACTAAATCAGCAAATAAGCCTAGCGAAAAATCGGCGGCGAAAGCTGATATTACTGGTGCGGCCGATGATGACATCGGAAATGATATAGTTATCGAGAAATCGGATGATGTGCCAAAAGAGCATCCAAACCGCGGCCCTGCCAAAATTCGTACGGTTGATACCCGCGCAGCGCAGGTAGAGCTTGACAAATATAATGAGAAGTATGAAGAGATAGCATCTCAAAGAATAACTAAGGACAACGGTGTCCACAAGCAGAAAATAGGCCGCAAGCAGGGCTCTAAAAAGCAATATGGCAGCAAGCGGGAGACGGAAGCAGATAAACTGCGCCGGCTGCAGCTTGAGCGTATAAAGAAAACGCCTATAAAGGTTACTATAGGCGATGAGATAACGGTAGGCGAGCTCGCATCCAGATTAAAGAAAACGGCGGCTGAAGTTATAAAGCAGCTGATGCAGCTTGGCGTAATGGCCACAGTAACACAGACAATAGATTTTGATACGGCAGAGCTGGTGGCAACAGAGCTCGGTGCTAAGGTCGAGCGCGAGGTAGTAGTAACTATTGAGGAAATGATAATAGACGATACCGACGACACAGCGGAGAATCTTGAGCCGCGTGCGCCGGTAGTGGTTGTAATGGGTCACGTCGACCACGGCAAGACGTCCTTGCTGGATACTATACGTCATGCGCATGTAACGTCGACAGAAGCCGGCGGCATAACGCAGCACATAGGCGCGTATATGGTAAAGGTCGGTGACAGAGATATAACATTTATAGACACACCCGGCCATGAAGCGTTTACATCCATGCGTCAGCGCGGCGCACAGGTAACGGATATAGCTGTACTGGTAGTGGCGGCTGATGACGGAATAATGCCGCAGACGGTAGAGGCGATAAATCATGCCAAAGCGGCTGACGTGCAGATAATAGTAGCGATAAACAAGATGGATAAGCCGGAGGCGTCTCCGGAGCGTGTAATGCAGCAGCTTACAGAATATAACATAGTTCCTGAAGAGTGGGGCGGTGACACCATATGCGTGCCGGTGTCTGCGCTGAAAAATGAGGGCATAGACAAGCTGCTTGACAGCATACTACTCATAGCTGATATGATGGAGTTAAAGGCAAATCCAAACCGCCGCGCCAAGGGTACAGTTATTGAGGCAAGGCTTGACAAAGGCCGCGGTCCGGTAACAAGTGTATTAGTGCAGAACGGCACCCTTAAAGCGGGCGATGTAATAGTAGCCGGCACATCCGTAGGCCGAGTAAGGGCCATGGTGAACGACAGAGGCGAGAAGATAAAATCAGCCGGTCCGAGTGTGCCGGTAGAGATAATAGGTCTTGCAGAGGTACCTGCGGCCGGCGACGCATTTGATGCGGTGTCGGACGAAAAGCTTGCGAGAGAGTTGGTTGAACAGCGCAAGCAGAAAGCCAAAGAAGAGATATGGGGCAAGCGCGAGCAGGTGACATTGGAGAATTTATTTTCGCATATACAGAGTGGCGAGGTCAAGACACTGAACATAATAGTAAAGGCGGATGTTCAAGGCTCGGTCGAAGCGATAAAGCAGTCGCTTGAAAAGCTGTCAAACGAGGAAGTGCATGTTCAGGTAATTCACGGCGGCGTCGGCGCGGTAAGCGAATCAGATGTAATGCTTGCCAATACCTCAGGCGCAATTATAGTGGGCTTTAATGTGCGTCCAGACCCGGTAGCTTCAGAAAGCGCCAAGCGCGACGGTGTGGATATGCGTTTCTACCGTGTAATTTATGACTGCATAGACGAGATAAAGAGCGCCATGAAGGGCATGCTTGCGCCTAAATACAGAAATGTTGATATTGGGCGCATAGAAGTGCGCGAGGTGTATAAAATATCAAGTGTGGGCACCGTAGCAGGCTGTTATGTAGTGGATGGAAAGGTTACACGTGCATCTGAGATAAGGGTTGTCCGCGAGGGCATAGTAGTGGCGGAGGACAAAATAGACTCTCTGCGCCGCTTTAAGGATGATGTAAAAGAGGTAAATCAGGGCTATGAATGCGGCATAGGACTTGAGAAATTTAACGACATCAAGGTCGGCGATATATTTGAAGCATTTATAGTAGAGGAATATCGCGAGGAATAACTGCATTTTTGCAGGCCGGTTAAGCAGATATACGAAAATGCATTATAAAAAAGCAGACGGATAAAAATCTGTTTTTGCATGGAGGATAAAAGATGCCAAGCTATAAGGTCGGACGCGTAGCCGAGGATATAAAGCGTGAGCTTGCATATATAATAAGAGAAATAAAGGACCCGCGGGTGACGGGCATACTGAGTGTTGTGAAGGTTGATTTAACAAACGATTTATCATATGCGAAAGTGTATATCAGTGCTGTTGAGGGCTATGACACGGCGAAAAAATCAGTGGAAGGATTAAAGCATGCTACACCATTTATAAGGGGTCGGCTGAATGAAAAAATCCGGCTGCGCAAGATGCCTGAGCTTAAATTTATAGCAGATGATACGGTGCAGTACGCAGAAGATATATCGAAAATTATAGACAGGCTGCATGAAAAGGAAGCGAAAGGCTCAGATAAACCTGATTAATATATTAGATAATTTTAAAACTTAAAATATAAAAGGGCAGACAAGTCTGCCCTTTTGTGCTAAAATAAAGGAAGCTGCCAATTAATGTGTTAATTTTTCTGAAATGGGAAGCTTACATTGTTTTATACTGTGCTGCTTTTTGATTTAACGGAAATCTACCCGTAATGCGCATATAAATCAGCAGCGGCTCAGCCGGTAAAGCTAATTTGCATTTGAGGGTGAAAAATATGTCAGGACTGCAATCGGCAATAAATTATATAAAAGAGAACGACAATTATCTTATACTTATGCATGCCTCACCCGACGGTGATACTATAGGCACGGCCTGCGGACTGTGCGGAATAATAAAGAGTCTTGGCAAAAAAGCTGCCGTAGCGTGCGCAGATGAAATTCCAGCAATGTATGCCGAGCTGACAAACGGCATAGAAAATCCGGATTTTGAGGTAAAAAGCATAATAGCCGTCGACGTCGCCGATGTAAAGCTGCTTGGAGGGCTGAAAACATATGCCGGCAAAATAAATCTTTGCATAGACCACCACATGTCAAACACCGGCTATGCCGATATAACCTATGTGGACTCTGAGAGTGCGGCAGCGGCTGAGATATTATACGACATTGCCGAGCTGCTCGGTGTAAAAATAGATAAATATATAGCGGAGTGCATATATACCGGCATATCGACGGATACCGGCTGCTTTAAATTTTCAAATACAACGGCGCGTACGCATTATATAGCGGCAGAAATGCTTCAGGCGGGAATAGATGTGGGCAAGATAAATCGCCGTCTGTTTGAAACAAAGAAAAAATCCGCAGTAGAGCTGGAACGCCTTGTTACAAACACATTGGAGTATTACTGCGGCGGCAGGGTAGCGGTTATAACGGTCCTGCGCTCCATGTATGAGCAGACTGGCACGAGTGATGACGACATAGAGGGCATAGCCGCCTTTCCGCGCCAGATAGAGGGAGTATTAGTCGGCATAACCCTTAAAGAGCTGGATGAGGGCGGCTTTAAAGCGTCGGTAAGAACGCACCCGCCTATAGATGCGTCGGAGATATGTAAGAGCTTTGGCGGGGGCGGGCATCTGCGAGCAGCCGGATGCCGCATAAAAAGTAGCGTGGCAGAGGCTAAATCTGCGCTTGTACAAAGAGCGGAAGAGTTGCTTTTGCAGCAAGGTATAACTGATTAAAGCTCTGCATGGAGCAGATACACTTGATACTTAAACATATCGTGAAGTATTGTGAATAGGCGCCGGCTTTTCCCCACAAAACCGTGCGGTTTCGCCGCTTGCCGAAACGCTGCCTAATAAATTTAGCCTTTATATGGTGTTGCTTACTTTGCCTAAAAGACCAGCCTGTGGCAATAGACTGCATATAAGCAAAATATTGCACATTATTATGAGCATCGGCTTAAAAGATGAATTTAAGCAATGCACTCAGACTTGACTGGCGGCTTCTTACAGTAATCTATATTTTAGGAGAAAGTATGAACGGATTTCTTATAATAGACAAGCCCGGTGGCTGGACCTCGTTTGATGTTGTGGCAAAGGTGCGCCGCATTATGGGTATAAAAAAAATAGGCCATACCGGCACACTGGATCCAATGGCAACGGGCATTATGGTGCTGATGCTTGGCCGCACTGCAAAGCTGCTGAATTATCTGCCGAACACAGATAAACGCTACACTGCATCTGTGAAGCTTGGAGCGAAAACCGATACACTTGATAAAACCGGCAGTATAGTTGCAGCTTCTCAAAGGTATGTGGATATAGGTGACATAAAGCGTGTACTGACAAAGTTTGTAGGTGAAATAGAGCAGGTGCCGCCTATGTACTCTGCTGTAAAAAAGGATGGCGTCCGCCTTTACGACTTAGCCAGGCAGGGCAAAGAAGTGTACCGAGAAAAGCGTAAAGTAAGGATTAATAGCATAAATCTTCTTTCATTTGACGAACAGGAACGGCGCCTTATACTTGATATAACTTGTTCGTCGGGAACGTACATACGCACTCTTGCCGATGATATCGGCGAAATACTCGGCACATATGCGCACCTTGACGCCTTGCGCAGAACGTCTGCCTGCGGCTTTGACGAAAATATCAGCGTAAAAATAGAGGATATAAACGCATCAGAGCCGTTTAAGCATGTAATAGCGGCGGATACGGCTTTTAAGGATTTCAGTTCTGCATATGTGAGTCCGGCGCAGTCGGTCAGACTTATAAACGGCGGCTGGCTTGATATGGATAGAGTTGATATAAAGGACGGCAGTATGTCGGAGCTTGTCCGTATATATGACGGTAATGGCTTTTTAGGGCTGGGAAACATTGATATTAAAAACGGCAGCCTAAAACCGGCATGTATTATAAGAATATAACTATGTTAATTATGATTAAACTAAATGTTGGCTTGTAAATAAAATAACAGTTAATTTATTAGGTGATTTTTTTGGAGATATACAGGGATATTTTAGGCCCATATGATGAAAGAGGCTTAAGCCTTGCACTGGGGTATTTTGACGGGGTACATATAGGCCATCAGCAGGTAATAAAGTCAGCGCTGTGCCGTAAAAAAGATGAGATGAAGACAGGTGTGCTTACTTTCAGCAGTCATCCGCTGCTGACGATAAATGGCAGCGCGCCTCCGGAGATAATAGATGCAGAAGAAAAGGAAAATATAATAGAGAGTATGGGCTCAGACTGTATGTATATACTCGACTTTGCTTCTGTGAGAGAATATACGGCATCGGATTTCATTGACATTCTGGCTAAAAGTCTGAATGTAACGGCAATAAGTTGCGGGAAAAATTTTTCCATAGGCTACGACCGCGCTGGAAGCGATGAACTTGCAAAAATATGCAAGCGTCGCGGTATAAACCTGTCTGTGAGCGATATTATGACATATAACGGAATTTCTGTATCTTCAACAAGAATAAGGAAAGCGGTAAAAGATGGGGATATGTTGCTTGCTAATGGCATGTTAGGCCGTCCGTTCGGATTTAAGGCGGAAGTAATAACCGGCGATAAGCGCGGCCGCAACCTTGGCTTTCCGACAATAAATCAGCGGTTTCCCAATAACATTGTTCTTCCTAAATATGGTGTGTATATATCGTTGATAAATGTAGACGGTAACTGGCTGCCGGGAGTAACGAATATAGGACTTCGTCCAACCTACAGCGTAGGTTATCCGCTTTCTGAAACCCACATAATTGGCTATAGCGGTGATTTATACGGAAAAATCATAAAACTGCGGCTGTTTGACTTTTTGAGGGAAGAGCGCAAATTTAACAGCGCAGACGATTTAGTAAATACAGTCAATGAGAATATATTGCAGGCAAAACAGTGGTACGAAAATCATTATAGATGTAGTGCTACATAGAGAAAGCAATTATTTAAATTTACTAATAATTCAAATAGAATAAATTTAGTCGTACAAATGTATAAGTGTATTATTAGTAGGGAAATTGGCGCCAAGCATAAAATGTCGTCATCAGCTTTGATATACACAACTGCCTCCAATTAGGAGGCAAAGCTTTTCTGATTATATATACTTTGCTGTGTGCTTTTATATAAAGATAGATTTTAAATACTTCCGATATTTTTTGCCTTCCAATGGCTTTACCATAGTTGTGAGACTAAATAGATAACAACAAAATTCAGGCCGATATAAAAATATCGGCCTGAATTTTATGCCTGTACATTAGAATTGTACTTTAAAGAAAAATTAGACAAACACTTACACAATAAAAAATAGAGCCTGCGAAATAATGCATAAATAACTATAATAAGTCCGCAGCCTTTTGGATGTATGAGCCGAATAATCGGCTAAATCTCTATTGATTCAACTTCTTCTACATCCCGGTGCAAATTCAGCAAATTCTCGCGATTGTAATTTTTAGGCAGCTGTACTGTGACTTCAACATCTAACTCACCGTTTTCTATGCTCTCTGTTTTAAAATTCAAAATTGTAATTTGATTGTCGTTAAACCACTGTTTTAAATTTGTTATGGCATCATTGTTATAATGCATGCGTATGCAGATACGATCTGCTGTTATACTGCGAAAGATACGGAATTTTTTATGCAGCAAAAGCTGGATAAATATAATGAGCACTGTAGAGCATACACCCATAAAATACATACCGGCGCCAATCGCCATGCCGACACCTGCTGTAGCCCAAACGCCAGCAGCGGTAGTCAGGCCGGTAACCGACTGCCTATGAATAAAAATCATGCCGGCGCCAAGAAAGCCAACGCCGCTTACAATCTGCGCTGCAACGCGGGATGGGTCAAGCCCAACATCCCCATATTTGAATAAATCAAAAAATCCATATTTAGAAGTAATCATCATTAAAGCAGAGGCGAGACAAACGATGAAATGCGTGCGGGGTCCGGCATTTTTCATTCTGTTTTTGCGCTCATAGCCTATAAAACCTCCGCATAACCCCGCCAAGATAAGCCTGCCTAAGAATTCAAGCTGCTCAAGCATGTGGGATACAATTTCTTCGCCCATTTTGTCACCTCCTATTAAAAATCTATATGTATAACGTTTTACAATTATAATTATTTTTAAAATAAAAGTCAATGTTAAGTAAAATATTTTTTTAGTAAAAGTAAAATTTAAGTAAAATTTTTTGCTTAAAAGGAGAATACATATTAGACTTATGATGCTTTTATAGCATGCTTTGAATTGACTATATGCCTAAAAACTAATTTGAAGCAGAAAATAAGCAAAATCTGCTTGTAGTATGGCGCGTTAAGGAGAAAGAGATTGTTTAGTGACTAAAATACAAAAAGGACGCTGCCATATAACAGCGTCCTAAAAATCAATTATATCAAAGCATATTTATTAATTCATATGCTTGCTGCAGAGCTTGTTTATAAAGCCGATATTGAGAACTTTTCCGCCCAGAGCCATAAATCCGAACACTATAAGAAGAACGAATTCCGCGATATTAACAAGATAATTAATAATAGAAAATACTTTCCCTATTAGCGGCACTATGTTTTCTATAAAATTAATATTAACATTAACCATAGAAATAATGCCGGAAATTGCATCAAGTGCAAAATTCACCGCGGCAAAGAAAACAACGAGTATTACTGCAAATACAGCAGCCTTCTTAAGCCACACGCTGTCTTCACGGATAAATATGTAGATTGCAACAGCTACAAGAGCAAGATAGCTTACAATTCCGAGAAAGAACATTCCCGCTGCCAAAAGCGCGATAGAAATACCTAATTTGGTTTTTTCAGAAACTGCATTTTCGTTTATCATAACCCAGGCCTCCTAAAATATTATTTATTTCATTATAACCTTAACAAATGAAATATTCAATCATTTTAGAAAAAATTGCGAGATAAAGTTTGTTAAAACAATAAACAAGTTGACGTAATACCATTTAAAAATTTAAAAAAATATTGACATATTTTTAACAATCTGCTTGACGCAGAGGTAAAAAGAAGATATAATAATAAAAGATTAAAAGAATGTTTGGAGGTAAATTATGTCCAGAGTATATAATTTTAGTGCAGGACCGTCGATGCTTCCGGAGAGCGTATTAAAGAGGGCTGCAAGCGAACTGCTTGAATATGGTACAAGTGGCCAGTCGGTAATGGAGATGTCACACAGGTCCAAGGAATATACAGAGATTATAGAGGGAACCGAAGCGTTGCTGCGTGAGGTAATGAATATACCTGATAATTACAAGGTGCTGTTTTTGCAGGGCGGCGCATCATCACAGTTTGCAATGGTTCCGTTAAATCTTATGAATAAATCTGGCAAGGCGGATTATGTTCTTTCCGGACAGTTTTCAACCAAGGCGTATAAAGAGGCCTGCCGCTACGGCGATGTAAAAGCAGTAGCGTCGTCAAAGGAACAAAATTTTAGTCGTATACCGGAAATTGATCCGGCTGAGTGCCGCAGCGACGCTGACTATTTCCATATATGCATGAATAATACTATATACGGTACGGTATTCCACGAACTGCCGCAGACAGGCGACGTTCCTCTGGTAGCCGATGTATCGAGCTGTATTTTGTCGTGTCCTATAGATGTGACAAAGTTCGGCCTGCTTTATGCCGGCGCGCAGAAGAATATGGCTCCTGCAGGTCTGACGGTGGTAATAGTACGTGATGACCTCATAGGCCATGCGAGAGACATTACACCTACAATGTTTGATTATAAGGTGCATGCTGACGCAGGCTCAATGTACAACACACCGCCTACATATTCAATATATATGTGCAAGCTTGTGCTTGAATGGATAAAGAACGAAATCGGCGGTCTTGAGGCAATGGAAAAGATAAATGTGAACAAGGCTCAAATACTGTATGATTATCTTGATAAGAGCAAGCTGTTTAAGGGCTGCGCGGAGAAATCGTCGCGCTCAATAATGAACGTAACGTTTGTAACGGGCGATACCGATTTAGACGCGGAGTTTGTAAAGGCAGCGGCGGCAAACGGCTTTGTAAATATAAAAGGTCACCGCTCAGTTGGCGGTATGCGTGCATCTATTTACAATGCTATGCCGACAGAGGGAATAGAGAAGCTCGTAGCCTTTATGGAGGAGTTTGAAAAGAAACACGTATGATAAGCAGTGATTATATAATACGGATGATAGAGCAGATAGGCACAATGCTTCAGCGCATATTAAAGGGCGGCAGCTCGGTTGAAGAGGTCTATCTGGACGACGCCTATATGAAATATTTAGGTGTAAACAAGAAGCTTATAGACAGGCTTACAGCAGACGACATAGCGCGGGTGTTGTGTCCGAGTGACATGTCAATGGCGGCGGTAGCGGCATTTTTGCTGTATGAGGACGCGCAGTTGTGTGCGCTCAAGGGTGAGACGGAAAAGGAGCAGGAGTACGGCCGCAAAGCGTATAGGCTCATGCAGCATTTTCTTGCAGAGGACCCGTTGAGCGATGACGACTTGGCAAAGCTTGATATAGACAAGTTTGAAAAATATGCATATATTGAAGAATAATGCATTTATCAGCTGGAGCGGTCATAAAAGGCAAATGCGTCGCGGATGAACGGCCGATAGTTTTCCGGCGCATGCATCTTTCGCGTTGGCGCTGTGCTGTATGAAAAGTACAGCTTACTGACGTAGGGTGCTTTTAAGCGTAAATCTATCCAATACAGTAACGGACGCTTGTACAGCAATTTAGCCTGCCGACGGTAGCGGCGCGGTTGCTGCAAATTATTTAAGAGAGGATTTTTGTCATGTATAAAGTAAAGACAATGAATAAGATATCGCAGGTAGGCATGAAGCGCTTTGACAGTGGGAAATACACATGCGGCGACGATATAACTGCGCCGGATGCTATAATGGTGCGTTCGGCGGCGTTGCATGATATGGAGTTTGGAGAAGAGCTCAAAGCAATAGCTCGCGCCGGCGCCGGCGTAAATAACATCCCGGTGGACAGGTGTTCCAAAGAGGGAATAGTTGTATTCAATACTCCGGGAGCTAACGCTAATGCCGTTAAAGAACTGGTGCTAACAGGAATGTTAATTTCATCCCGCAAGATTGTTCCTGCAATAGAGTGGGCGAAAACGCTCAAAGGCCGGGGCGCTGAAGTAGGCAAGCTCGTAGAAAAGGGCAAAAGCGCCTTTTCCGGACCCGAGCTTAAGGGTAAATCGCTTGGTGTTATAGGACTTGGCGCCATAGGCATGCTGGTAGCAAATACAGCCGTTAATTTAGGCATGGAGGTTTATGGCTACGACCCATTTCTGTCGGTTGACGCAGCTTGGGGGTTGTCCAGCCGCGTGCATCATTCAATAGATGTGAACGAGATATATGAAAAGAGCGATTATATAACAATACATGTTCCGTATAATAAGGACACTGACAGCATGATAAATGCTGAGGCGATAGCAGCGATGAAATCGGGGGTACGTATAATGAACTTTGCCCGCGGCGAGCTTGTATCTACAAAGGATATAATTGCGGCGCTGTCTGACGGCAAGGTAGCGGCATATGTGACGGACTTCCCGAATGATGATTTGCTCGATGTAGATGGTGTAATAGCAATACCGCACCTTGGTGCTTCAACGCCGGAATCTGAGGATAACTGTGCTAAGATGGCGGCAGATGAGCTTATAGATTATCTTGAAAACGGCAATATAACCAATTCGGTTAATTTGCCTAATGTGTCTATGCCTAAGGCCGGTGAAAAGAGAATATGTATTATACATGATAATAAACCGAATATAATTGCGCAGCTGTCTTCTGCAGTTTCATCAAAGAACATAAATATTGAGAATATGATGAACAAGTCGAAGAAAGACTATGCGTACTCTGTACTTGATATAGACGGTGAGGTTACCGACGAATTAAAAGCAGAGATGGAATCTATTGACGGCGTCATTAAGGTACGCGTCATATAATTAGAAGACAGATACAAAAGCTTTCTGAAAAACAAAGCCCTGCTGTAAATACCGGCAGGGCTTTTTATTGTATAGAAAACCTCCGTATGCAGCCGGTGAGGTTTTATAGCTTCAGCATTCAATAGAAAGAGAAACAGAAGGCGGGAAAAAAGAAAATAGAAAAAGGAAAGTGAGAAGGAGGCAGTAATAGAGAGGAGAGAATACTAAACACCAAAGCCATTCGGCGTCTATCTTTTAGAAAATTTGAAGTGATAGGAGCTGTTTGAAGAGATTGGTGGAAGGCAAAGTGCGTCGCACAGCAAATTCCGTCTTCTTCGCACCTTTAAGCTCTGCTGGGGGAACATTTCACACCTTTTCTAAACATCCGCCGTTATGCCGGCGGATGTTTACTATAGAAGGAATCACATTTCGGGTCGTAATTATCGTGAAAACATCATAATGAGTAATAATATTATACGAAAGGAAATCAGATCTATATTGAATAATGATTGTAAGTATAGATATATGAAGTTTTGCAATTTAAAAAATTTAATATTGCGTTAAAATGTGCCGCTTGTATTGCGAGTAGAATTGCCGTAATTGTTAATTGGTCTTGTATACGGTAGTAATAAAATAGAGATGTTTAACTTAATGGGAAATGATGTCTTAGTAAAAAATATAATTATATAAGTGACATCCATTTTAACTAAAGAATAATCTGACAGCAAGCGCACTAAAAAAGGCGGAAGCGGCATCGGAAATAAGAGAAGCTGCGAGTATATGTCGTGTTTTTTTAATACCGACAGCACCGCAGTAAACTGAAATAGTATAAAAGGTGGTCTCGCTTGCACCGCATAATACAGATGCCGTTCTGCCGGCGAAAGAGTCCGGGCCGCAGTTGCCTAGAATATTATTGAGCAGTGCAATAGAGCCGCTTCCGGATATTGGGCGCAGCAGTGCCATAGGCACGGCTTCCGCTGGCAAACCTAAAAAGTCGGTGACCGGCAGAAGCGCTGCGGTCAGCATATCCAAGGCGCCGGACGCCTTAAACATTTCAACTGCAGTAATAAGACCTATAAGCGTAGGCAAAATAGAAATTATTGTCGGAATTCCAGACTTAGCGCCGTCAATAAAACTGTCGAAAACCGGCACTTTTTTTATAAGTCCGGCTGCTATAAAAAGAGCTATAATAACAGGTATTATGTATACAGTGAAATTTGTCATATTGGTTGCTTCAGAGCCCCGTGGCAATGTTTTCGAATATATCTAATATTACCAATTGCCGCCGCTAAAAGACCTACAATAAGTGAGCAGGCAGATGAAAGCAGCACAGCGGGAAGAATATCCATAGGCGAAGCCGCACCGTGCTCGGCTCTAATAGCGGCGATAGTTGTAGGCAATAGCTGAATAGAGGCGGTATTCATTACAATAAAAGTGACCATATAGTTGCTTACAGTAGACTTGTCATTGTTTATTTCCTGAAGACATTTCATAGCCTCTATACCAAGAGGGGTAGCGGCATCTCCCAGTCCAAGCAGATTAGCGGATATATTCATAGTAATGGCGCTGGCTGCGGACGAGTTGGCTTTAAGTCCTGGGAAAAGCAAAGCAATAAGCGGACGGCATAATTTTCCAATAAGTGCGGTAAGTCCGCATTTTTCGGTAATTTTCATAATTCCGCTCCAAAAACAAATGGAACCCAGCAAAGAAATACAAAGCTCGACAGCTGCTTTGCCACCATTAATAGCGGCGTAAGACACCTCGCTTATACGTCCAGTGATAATGCCGCAAACAACAGAAATAATCATGATTACGGCCCAAATGACATTTAACATAATATAGCCACCTGCAAAAAAGCAAAAAAATTAAATATAATATGAAAAAATATGCAAAAATGTAAAAATTTGTAAGAAGTTACCTTGACAAAAACGAAAAATTAAGTTATATTATTGATTGGAAAGCCGTAATTATGTAACTTAAGAAGCATATAAAGCTTTTATGGAGAAGTTTGCCGTAAAAGGAGGGCGAAATATGAAGTCAACAGGAGTTGTAAGGAAAATTGACGAATTGGGCCGACTTGTGATACCAAAGGAACTCAGAAGGACGCTTGATCTTAAGGATGACATAGATTATCTTGAAATTTATACTGAAGGCAGTATGATAATATTAAAGAAATATGAACCGGCTTGTATATTTTGCGATAATACGGAGAATGTAACTAAGTTTAAAGGACGAAATATCTGTAAAAATTGTGCAGATAAGATTTCACACTTAACAGATGATAATTTTTAAGCTGTGATGATAAAGAGAGAACAGAAAACATATTATAACTAAAGCATAACCGTGGCGAAAGCCACGGTTTTTAATTGCTTAAATATATTAATAATCCGCGGCTTTAAAATCAGAGATTTTTATACTTTTTGCGCGTGGCGAGGCCGCCGCGAATGTGTCGTTGAGCTTTATTAATCTCTAAAACAGCCTTGACCTCTGTGTAAAGCTGCGGGTCAAGATATCTGAGACGCTCCGATACATCTTTATGGACGGTACTTTTGCTAACGTGGAATTTTTTTGCGGTTGCTCTGACTGTAGCCTTATTTTCCTTTATGTATTCGCCCAGCATGGCAGCGCGTTCTTCAACTGCTCCCCTCACAATGTCGCCTCCTGATGTTTGATGTGTCGATAATTAATATGCAGGTATGCGATGTAATATGTCGGGGATTACATTAAAAAATTAATTGGCATGGCTGATATGTCCAAAATTTGCAAATATACAGTACAATTAAGACACTGATAATTTGTACATATATTGCAGGCAGGTAAGTCGCTTTAACAAGTGTATATTGTACGCTGTCGATTTTTAAAGATTATACTGCAAAAATAAACAAGAGTTTTGCTGGGACTTTATTGCTTTCGTTAAATTAGCAGACTAATTGAAAAGAAGAAATAAGTTTTATTCTATACATTACAAAATGCTTTAGTGTCACACGCATACATATCAAATCGCTATTGCAGATAATATGCAAAGCACTGTATAAGATTTCAAAAAATTAATTTAACGGCTTTTTACGGCAAAGCTGACAAATGCAAAAAAGAAAATAAGCGGCTTTTAACCAAAAAAGTAAAAAAAATATTTTACTTTGGCTCAATAATGTTATATACTAAAACAAATTGTATAATAGGGATAATAGGAGGATAAAAAATGGAGGTATACGGTATAGATATATCGATAAAGAATGTACCTGAGCTTGACAGCGGCTTTATACCGCTTTCAAAATTTGCAGAGGCGTTTGAGAAGTCAGCGTCCGGCAAATGTCCGATTGCCATTGCAGTGGAGCGCGACGGCGGACAAATAGCTGTAAGAAAGACATTTATACATGGCACAAAGGAGATGGAGCAGGCCGACCGCGTATATGTAGAAAGAACAGTAAAGATGATGCTGTGGTGCTACGGCGGCTTTAAGGTATATATAGCTGGCAGTGATGACATGTATAAGTTTATAGCTGAAACCTATTGCAAAGGCGGCGCACGTGAATTTGACGCTGATTTTATGGCTCGCGTATATGAGCGTGATTTTGAGGTAGTAGGCTGCAAATATGAGGATGCACCGGAGAGCGTACAAAAGTCTGTTTCAGTCGGCCGGCATCTTAACGGTTGCCGCATAGGCTTTGACGCCGGCGGAAGTGACAGGAAGGTTTCTGCCGTTATAGAAGGCAAGCCGGTATTCTCTGAGGAGGTTGTTTGGTTCCCCAAAACCAATTCCGACCCGGACTATCATTTTAATGGAATACTTGAGGCTTTCAAGACGGCTGCATCCAAAATGCCGCGTGTTGACGCCATTGGCGTAAGTTCCGCTGGTATATATGTTCAGAACAGGGCTATGGTTGCCTCTCTCTTCCTCAAGGTACCGCTGGATGAGTTTGACAAAAAGGTTAAGGACATATATATAAGAGCTGCTAAGGAAATAGGCGACATTCCGCTGGAGGTAGCAAATGACGGCGATGTTACAGCGCTGGCTGGTGCTATGTCTTTAGAGGATAATAATGTTTTAGGCATAGCTATGGGCACATCGGAGGCTGCCGGCTTTGTCGACAGCGAGGGCAATATAACAGGCTGGCTTAACGAGCTTGCATTTGCTCCGGTTGATTTGCAGACTGACGCCATGGAAGATGAATGGTCGGGCGATATCGGCTGCGGCGTAAAATATTTTTCTCAGGACGGTGTAATTAAGCTTGCACCACGCGCTGGAATTAAGCTTGATGAATCTCTCAGCCCAGCGGAGAAGCTTAAGGTAGTACAGGGCGAGATGAATAATGGCTCTGATGCGGCGCGCGCTGTTTATCGTTCAATAGGCATATATCTCGGCCACGCCATAGGATATTACTCAATGTATTATGAGATAAAGCATATGCTTCTGCTTGGCCGTGTAATGTCGGGCGAAGGCGGCGATCTGATAATTGAAAACGCCGAAAAGGTGCTTAAAGAAGAGTATCCTGAACTGGCAAACAAAATTCAGCTGCACCTGCCGGATGAGAAAATCCGCCGCGTAGGCCAGTCGGTAGCTGCCGCAAGCCTGCCGGAGGTAAAATAATCTGCCTATAAAAAATCTTAAGCGGAAATTAATGTAATATTTGATTTAAAACTGAAAGCATAAAATGTTATCTTTATGAAGAAAATTCTCATATGCTTTTTATCAAAGCTGTTTATATACAGCGTGACAGTTTGTATTTATTCAAATGGTATGAGAACAGAGCCTAAGAGAGTATTTGGACTTATAAAATTAACTGATTTATAATGGCAGTTAAAATCTGTTTTTCCGGTTGGATAATATGTTTTGCTGTATAATAAATCGGGTATAGGATTTGTAGCTTTAAATTGCTTTGATACAGTGAAAATTGTGAGAATGTAACAGAAAGTGCAAAATGAAGAAGGCGCAAACATTTTGCGCCTTCTTTTCTGTCTGTACATGACGGAGTACGCCGTTTGGATTAAGTGGCCGAGTGTGGAACACAGTGAGGATTTTGGGCAGCTATTTACGGCGGGCTGCGTTAAAATTTTTGCCCATATTAAAATCTTCATGCTGAAAATTGTTTTGTGATAAAATGTTTGCGGCGCGGAAGAATTTTTGCTTTTGCAACCTTCGGTTTACTGACACACAAGATGTGAAAAAGTGAAAATCCGCCGCGGCATATTTTAGTTATATCGTGCTCATTTCCCGGCAGCTTAAGATTATTGCGGCCGAAGTTGCAGCCATTTTGTTCAACAATGCTGTAATGACCGTACTTTATCCGGATATATTTATAAAATAACTGACAGTCAAAAGTTTGTCCTCACTTTTAGAATAAATGCATACTAATAATTCATATAAATGAATTATCGATAAAAAGGGGGGCATAAATATGCTGGCAGTATCAATTAAGCTTACAAAGAAAAAGGCGGCGACAATTCTTTTTATAATATTTGCGCTGCTTTGCATAGCAGCGGTAATATTCTCAATGGTGAAGAAAAGCGAAGAAAAAGTAAACTATACAGCGGCAGATGCAGCGGGCTGCGTTGAATTTTTAAAACAGTTTGGCTGGGAGGTAAATCCGGCGCCGCTTAAAGAAGAAAAGATAGTAATACCGGCAGAACTGGATGACGTTTATAAAGAGTACAATGAAATTCAAAAGGCGCAGGGACTGGACATATCTCTATATACTGGTAAAGAGGTAACACATATGCAGTTTGAGGTTACTAATTATCCGGGAGGAATGGAAAATATTGAAGCTAATTTATTAATATATGACTCTCAGGTAATAGCTGGAGATATATGCAATGTAAGACTTAACGGATTTATGCATGGATTTGATTTAACGGGAACAGGCCTTGCATTTGGTAGCGGAGAATAGTATAATATAAAATAATTGAATATAATTTGGATTATAGTTGCAGCAGGAATGATTTTAACATAGCTAAGCATATTAATCATAGGAAATGCTCAGAACAATTAGAGTGTTATTATTACATAAAAAAGCGGTTAAACAAATATATATTTTGTTGATATTTTGTAAGTATATGTGCGTATTTAGTTAAAATGTCTAAATAGACTTTTTTAAGTTTGATTAATATAATAGTAGCTATATTTTGAAAAATCTGATATATTATATAATGCTCTTGTAGCAGCAAAACTAGGAGGTTAATTATGGCAGGTTTAGTATTAAAGAACATAGTAAAACAATATGCAGGTGGAGTAGTAGCCGTTTCCGACTTTAATCTTGAGATTAAGGATAAGGAATTTATAATATTGGTTGGTCCTTCCGGTTGCGGTAAGTCCACAACACTTAGAATGATAGCTGGACTGGAAGAGATATCAGGCGGAGAGCTGTACATAGGTGATAAGCTTGTTAACGACATAGCGCCAAAGGACAGAGACATAGCAATGGTTTTCCAGAACTATGCGCTTTATCCTCACATGACAGTATTTGAGAATATGGCGTTTGGACTTAAGCTTCGCAAGACTCCGAAAGATGAGATAAAGAGAAGAGTTGAAGAAGCTGCACGCACACTTGATATAGAACACCTCCTTGATCGTAAGCCGAAGGCATTGTCTGGTGGTCAGCGTCAGCGTGTTGCGTTAGGTCGTGCTATAGTTCGTGAGCCGAAGGTCTTCCTTCTTGACGAGCCTCTTTCAAACCTTGACGCAAAGCTGCGTGCACAGATGAGGACGGAGCTTTCAAAGCTTCATAAGAAGCTGGGCACCACATTTATATATGTTACACATGACCAGACAGAAGCTATGACGATGGCTGACAGAATAGTTGTTATGAAAGATGGACTTATTCAGCAGGTTGATACACCGCCAAATCTTTATAACAAGCCAATTAATAAGTTTGTTGCTGGATTTATAGGTTCACCGCAGATGAACTTTATTGAGTGCAAGCTCATAAAGAAGGGCGATGACTTCTATTGCCAGTTTGGTACTGAAGATACTAAAACCCGCAAGGGCGTAAAATATGATATTAAGGTACCTGCATATAAGAATGAGAAGAATGTTCTCGATAAGTATGAGGATAAAACGGTTATCATGGGCATACGTCCTGAAGACTTACATGATGAAGAAGATCGTGTAAATAAACTTCCAGATGGTATTATTGAGGCGAATGTTGAAGTAACCGAGCTTATGGGCGCAGAGATATATCTGTATGTAAATTGCGAAGGCGCAAGTCTTATTGCACGTGTTGAGCCTACATCTAAGGCGCATGCCGGCGATACAATAAAGATGGCCTTTGACAATGACAGGATACATCTGTTTGATAAGGAAACCGAGCAGGCAATTTGCTTCTAAATTTTATAAAAGATAAATATCACCCGCAGCTATGCCGCGGGTGATTTTGTGTGTGGGTGGTAGTTTTTGGATATATTATATTTATTAGGGTTTGCGGGCGACGTAGTAGTACAGGTATGTATTTTATTTTTGCTTATATTAGTAGGTTTTGGGCTTTTCAAGGCAAAGTGCATTAATCAGAAAGGCATGAAGCAGCTTATAGATATACTGTTTTATGCAGTAACACCATGTGTTGTAATAAACGCTTTTGAGAGTGTGAAGTTTAGCATACAGTCGGCGCTGGAGCTTGGAATAGCAGTAATTTTTACAGCGGTGTCTATAGGAATAGGTTATATATTTTGTCTTATATTTTTCAAAAAGGCGGAGGGAAAGCGCCGCAGTGTGTTGTGGTATGCGACAATATACTCCAACTGCGCATTTTTTTCTATTCCGCTTACGCAGGCGGTGCTTGGAGAAAAGGGAGTTTTTCTGGTATCAATTTATGTCGCTGTATTTATGGTATTCATCTGGACTGCGGGCTTAAAGCTGTTCACAACAGAGCAAAAGGTATCTATAAAAAAAGCGATAATAAATCCGGGCACAATAGGTATAGTTATAGGGCTTCCGCTATTTTTAATTTCGGCAAAGCTGCCGAATTTTAGCTTGCCGGAAATACTTAGCACGCCGATAGAGATGCTGGCAAATCTTAACACTCCGCTGGCGATGATAGTGACGGGCGGATATTTGGCGATGTCGAGCTTAAAGCCTCAGAAGGGTGACGGGCAGATGTGGCTGTCAATAATTCTCAGGATGTTTGTTATTCCGGCGGCAAGCTTTGGTCTATTTTTCTTAATATTTAAGCTAACCGGAATAGCGGATACAAGTCAGGAGGCGCTGGTGGCGCTTATGATACCGGCAGCGGCTCCGGCGGCAGCAAATACCATAATGTTTGCCGGCAAATATGACGGCGATACCGATCTTGCGACACGGTCGGTACTAATGGGCACGCTGGTATCTGTAATAAGTATGCCGCTTGTACTGGTACTTGCAATGCTGTGAGCAGCGTTTTAAGGCTGTATCCGGCATAAAATAGTAATATAATTGTATATGTATGTAAGGCGGCGCTAATTGTTGTGAGTAAAGAATTTGTGGAATATAATGGAGCAGCAGCCTTATATATCTATATTTATTCTTTTTGAACCAAAGGCGATTAATATGAATATAGAAATTATAAAAGCAATACTGAATGCAGAGATGGTAGATTTATTTGATATCTGCCATTATGGAGACGTATCCGGATATTTACAGAATAATGCCGCTTCACGCCGCATACCGGCTGGGGCGGCAACTGTATTAATGGCGGTGTTTCCATATAATACAGGAGTTAAGCCGGAGAATATATCACGCTATTCAGCAGTGCCGGATTATCACGATGTATGTATGAGAATACTGAAAAAGTGCGCTGCCGCCATTAATATTGAGCGCCCGGACAGCAATACAGCCTGCTTTATAGACAATTCACCGCTGCCTGAGGTATATACGGCGGCTTTCTGCGGGCTTGGGGTGGTAGGAGATAACGGGCTTCTGATAACCAAAAAGTATGGCTCATATGTATTTTTGGGCGAAATAATAACAGATGTTGTTTTTGAAGGCATAGAATATAAGCACGAAAAAATAAGAGAGTGCTTAAAATGTGGTGCTTGCGCATCTCAATGCCCAGGCGGCGCAATAGGAGATAGCGGATTTAAGCGTAAGATGTGTCTTTCGGATATAACGCAGAAGAAGGGCGAGTTAGAAGCGGATGAAAAAGCCCTTATTGCGAGATGCGGAACGGTATGGGGCTGCGATATATGTCAGGATGTATGTCCCATGAACAAGGGAGTGCAAGCGACAAGGATAAATGAGTTTATAAATGGTTTTCGGGAAAGATATTTACCTGGCGAGGACATAACAGGGCGAGCCTATGAATGGCGCGGTGAAAAGGTTATAATGCGCAATGCAGAAATAATAGCGATGTCAAAGATTGAAGAAAAATCTGTGAGTGAAAAATAAACCTTTTTAATGTGACCAGCAGATTGCAGAAAAAGATGAAGCCCAAAACTGGCATAACCACATCTCCGGACAATTCACCGCTGCCTGAGGTATATACGGCGGCTTTCTGCGGGCTTGGCGCGGTAGGAGATAACGGGTTTTGATAACCAAAAAGTATGGCTCATATGTATTTTTGGGCGAAATAATAACAGATGTTGCTTTTGAAGGCATAGCGATTAATATTGAGTGCCCGGACAGCTACACAGCCTGCTTTATGAAAATTTAAAAAATTTTAATTATTTAGCAATGCGCATAAAAAAGCGGTTAAACGAACTTAGTTGACTGCATCCAGAAATAGCCGAGCTATATACTTTAAGCTGTTATTATTGTAATAAAGGCATAAAGTTAAAAATTTAGACATTCCTTTGTGCTTGTAATTAGCTTGCAAATGAAATATAATAGACTTAATATGTAGATGAACGGGGTGCAGCTAAATGCCCGTAGATATAGGAATAGATATGGGAACATCCAATACGGTAATATGCGTAGGAAAAAGCATAGTGCTGGACGAGCCGTCAGTGATTTCAATAGAGACAGAGACGGGACGTCCGCTGAAGTTTGGATATGAAGCATATAAAATGATAGGCAGAACACCAGACAAGATAACGACTGTGTGTCCAATTCAGCGCGGTGTAATTGCAAGCTATGACGAAGCAGAGCAATTGCTGAGATATTTTTTGAAGAAAGCATATAATGGCAAGATAGTAAAGCCCAGGGTAATGTTTTCAATGCCGGCCGGCATAACGGCTGTGCAGCAGCGCTCTTTTATGAGCGCTCTTCAAGCGGCAGGCGCGAGAAACATATGCCCGATAGAATCTCCCGTGGCTGCGGCTATAGGAGTAGGCGTGGACTTTACAAAGCCTCATGGTACTATTGTGGTCGATATTGGTGCCGGCAGCACGGACATAGCGGTGCTTTCTATGGGAGGACTTGCTCAGTATGATTCAGTTAGAATAGCCAGCGGCGATTTTAACGAGGCTATTGTAAATCACATACGTAAAGAGCACAATATTTTAGTAGGCTATCATACAGCGGAGAATATAAAGCTACAGATAGGTTCGGTTGTACGCACGCCTGTAGAAATAACAATGATAGTCAAGGGCAGGAATTTATATACGGGTTTGCCGCAGGTGTTTGAGGTAACGGCGAACGAGATATGTGATGCTATAAGTGATGTGTCACAGAGCATATGTTCTGCCGTGCAGTCGGTGTTGGAGAAAACGCCGCCTGAGCTTGTAGGCGACATAGCTAAAGATGGGTTGATATTAACCGGCGGCGGATCGCTTATACGCGGCATGAAAGAGCGGATGGAACACAGTATAGGCATAAAAGCACAGCTTGTAAGTGATCCTAAGCTGTGTGTAGCGTATGGCATAAGCAAGGCTCTTAAAAACTTTGACTTGCTGAAGAACGGCGATTATGAGTTCAGATCTTTGCAGGACTTGGTTATAGAATAAGGAAATGCAGTTGAGGAGGTTATGGAATGAAGACAGTTAGACGAATATTTGCTGTTATTTGTATAATGCTCATTTCCGTGTTATCTACTTCCTGTTCTTTAGTCAGTACAGATCCTGAAACATTAATAAAATCGCCTAGTCCCACAGGCGAATTAGCAGATGTGTTAAAGGCTTTTTCTAAATATGCTGGCAGTGACTACAGTCTTGTATTTCCAATATCCGGAGATTATACATCGGCTTATGTAATGAATGACATAGATGCCGATGGTCAAAATGAGGCATTTGTTTTTTACAAACTGAAGAAAGAAAATTACATATTGCATGTAAATCTTTTAAAAAAGGAAAAAAACAAGTGGAAATCGGTGGCTGATTACAGTACCAGTGGCACAGATATAGATAAGGTTATATTTTCTAATTTAACCGGCACTCAAAAAAAGAGCCTAATAATAGGATTAATAAATTCTGTTGACAGCTCACACACGGTAGAGGTGCTTGCATATAATAATGGGTATATTGAATGTCATATGCAGAATGCATATGTAGATTTTGCCTGCAGTGAAATGGACAATGACGGCAGGGAAGAAATTGTCGTATTATGCGATGAATATAATGACAATCTTGCAGTAAAGCGCATAGCAATAATGTGCAACTTTAACAGCGATAATACACTGGTACGAGATGAATTATACAGTACGGAGATAGATAAAAATGCATCAGATTATCATTATTCAGGCGCTGGAAGCGTAGAATATGCAGCTGCTTCGGTGAGCGGCAGTGAAGTAACTGACAGCAAAAGTGTGGAGGTTAGGACGGCAAATGCGCTGTATTTTGATGCATTAAAAAATGAAGAATATATAACTGAAATAATATATTTTAATGAAAGCACAAAATCGCTTGTAGCTCCGATGTATGATATAAAGACCGGTTCGAACAATTTAACATTGAGAAAATACGGAAAGATTTCTAAGGATATAAACGGCGACGGCAGCATAGAAATTCCAAACGATTTTGCGCTGGCCGGATCGCGGATGGATGAGACAGCATATTATGTCACACAGTGGATGAAGCTATACAGTGACAACAGCTTTATGGATGTAATGACGGTATATACAGACAATGAAAATAAGTTTTCAATGACATTTCCCAACAGTTGGATAGATGATAACAATATAACAGTAACGCATTACAATA
>CAJFJP010000009.1 GCA_904384255.1 Candidatus Timburyella stercoris | reverse complement strand
CATACAAAAACAACGCCTGCATTGGCGGAGGTGCATCATGTGGACGAAGAGAGCTTTTTTCACATGAGGCTAAAGCTGTGAGCATCAATACCGCTGCAGTTAATAAAGACAAAAATTTAACTGATATTTTCATCATCTTATACCCACTCTCTTCAAAATATCTTATTAAAAATAACACATTTATGTTTTTATATCAACTGACATTTTTATATAATTTTACAAAAATTTTATGTTTAAAATAGATATACTTCATTCCCAACAAATTTAAATTGACAAAATGATTTTGTAAAATTTAAGTATTTTTAATAGACATAAATTT
The DNA here is from genome assembly GCA_904384255.1 of Candidatus Timburyella stercoris. GTDB lineage: Bacteria > Bacillota > Clostridia > Oscillospirales > Acutalibacteraceae > Timburyella > Timburyella stercoris. Next base: position 26,281 of record CAJFJP010000009.1, on the reverse strand, counting down.
ATATTTATGATATAATTCATCTAAATATTTTTAAATAATTTGTTATATTATAAAATTTTATATAATTTAAGCATCTATAACACTATTATTTAATTCTATGCTAAAAAAGCGCTGTTGATACGGATTAGAATGTTTTACTAAATATTCTTCATATTGAAGAGCATTACAAAACAGGAGGGCAATAATATGAAAAGGAATTTATCAATAGTTTTGTGTATTATGATTTTGCTTGTGCTGACCATTTCCGGCTGCGGCAAAAATGATGATACCTTATCCGACGGCTCATCATCTTCCAATGCTTTAAGCGATTTAACCGCAAACATAAGCAGTTCATTATCAGATACTCAGTTTTCTTCCAATGTTTCGTCGTCAAGCCAAACGGAAAGTACGGTTAGTGCCTCGTCGGCAGCATCGAGCAGTTCATCTGCTCGAAGGAGTTCTTCTTCCGCTGGCAGGACTTCATCAAAGCCAACATCCAGCCGAACTGTAACACATATTGACACACCGTCACAGCCAGTCATAAGCGCTCCGCCTGCTTCCACACCGTCGCAGCTTCTGCCGCCGACATCCACTCCTCCTGTATCGTCACAGCCTGAACCGTCTTCATCGTCGCTTCCCTCTTCCGTACCGGAGACACCTTCCAGTACGCCTTCATCATCGGCACCAACGCTGCCCGTTTATGACTCGGTCGCCGATTTTATTGAAAAAAACAGTGACATGATTGAAGAGATGAAAGCTTCCATACAGCAGGAAGATATGACGGTAGACGTATATGCAAGAGAAAATTCTATGGTATTCAGTATACAATTCATGATAGATATTGGCGACACTTCTCTGCTTAAAGAATATTTTGAGCAGTATTTTGCTCAGCTCGAGCCTTCTTCCAGTGGCGTTTTGGATGAAATGCGCATCCAAATCCCCAGTGCCGAATCAATTATATTTGAGCTTTTGGACGTAAACGGCAATATGATTGCTTCTAAGGAGTTTAAATAAAATAAAGTCAATATAATATTGAGAAACGGCAGACAATGTAACAGATATTTATAGTCATTGAATGCATTAAACGCTTTATCTGTAGGCGTCTGGCGGATTATTGCCTCATCGTTTATATTTATCCTGGCTTTTCAATTTTAATCTGTTCATTTCTTTGACTTTTTCTTTCTTCTTTTATTATCTTATTTCTATCTTTTTCCTGCTCTATCCTCAGTACAAAATTTTTCTCTTCACTATCTTAGCTCAGTTTTTTCTCTTCTTTCATTCTTCTTCAGACAATCCATTTCAGAAGTTCATCTTGCCGCATAGCTTTCATATCTGAGTTCTTCCATCTAAATAGACTTCTGAGTATTTAGCTAGCCTTCTTATTGTGTCTCTACATGTCTTTCCTTCCCACTACAACCGCGAAATTTTTTCAACCGTTTATGCCACTGTCAAAATTGCTAGTGAACCAGTGGTTTGCTTAGGCACTTGAGGCGGTATTTGTTGTCTTCTCGGGGCAATGAAAAATATTATCGCATTGCTCGCTTTGCAACTTATAAACCAGTTATACTTCTCTATTTAAGACTTAAAGCAATTCTTAAATTTTTACGCATTTCCTATTATATTTTTCTTGAGGAAAATAGAACCATTTTTTACCTTATTACTGGCTTACACTAATTTATTTGCCATAGGCTTTTCTTTCTAATTTTACTGGGGGATTATATAGAAAGCGCCAAAAATAAAAGCAGGTGATGTTATCACCTGCTTTTATTTTTGGATTTGCCTTATATTTTAAAAGCCTCAAAAATCATTTTACGCTGTATAATATATCTCCATAGCTTGGCAGAGGCCAGTAGCTCTTTTTAGTAATCATTTCCAGCTCATCGGCCACATTTCGCAGCTCCTGCATTTTTTCGGATACACTGTCATGATATACCTTTGCAGTCACAATAGCATCCGTCTCTTTTCTCGCTGCGTCAACCGCTGCCTCAAGCTCAATTATCTTGCTGTCTAACTCGTCCGACAGACAGGAAAGCTTCTCAAGTAAATGACACTCCAGCTTGCAGCCAAGCTTTTCATTAACTGCCATTTTTGAATTTATAGCGCCGCTTATATCAGACATATATTCAATTACGGCAGGTACTATCTGCTGCTTGGCTATGTCAAGCATGGTTAGGGCTTCAATATTTATTGTTTTGTAGCAAATTTCCAGCATAATCTCCTGACGTGCCAAAAGCTCTCCCTTAGTCAGCACGCCATGTTTTTCAAACAGTTTTATATTTTTTTCCTGAGAGAAAAGCTGCAGCGCGTCAACAGAAGATTTAAGATTAAGCAGGCCGCGTCTTTCGGCCTCTTTTACCCATTCCTCTGAGTAGTTGTTGCCATTAAATATTATACGGTCATGCTCTATCATCGTTCTTTGAATAATGTCGGTAAGCGCCTTTTTAAAGTCGTCTGCCTTTTCCAGCTCGTCAGCAAACTGGCAAAGAGATTCCGCCACTATTGTGTTTATTATAAAGTTCGGCCCCGCTATCGACACTGACGAGCCCGGCATGCGGAATTCAAACTTATTGCCAGTAAAAGCAAATGGAGATGTCCTGTTGCGGTCGGTGGTGTCTTTCGGGAAGTTCGGCAGAGCGTCGACACCTACCTCCATCTTTTCGCCGCCGGCATGCTTGTCGTACGGCACGCCCTCTTTAATGCAGTCTAATATAGCCGTCAGCTCATCGCCGAGAAAAATAGATATTATAGCCGGCGGAGCCTCGTCGCCGCCTAGACGGCAGTCATTACCCGGTGTTGCCACAGATATACGCAAAAGATCCTGATATTCGTCCACCGCTTTTATAACAGCGGCAAGCATAAGCAGAAAACGCGCATTCTCGCTTGGAGTATCGCCCGGATCCAGCAGATTTTCACCAGTATTGGTGTTCATAGACCAGTTGTTGTGCTTTCCGCTGCCGTTAACGCCGGCAAAAGGCTTTTCATGCAGCAGGCATGCCAATCCGTGACGCTTGGCGACAGTCTTTATTATCTCCATAACAAGCTGATTATGGTCAGTTGCTATATTTGTTGTAGAAAACATTGGCGCAAGCTCATGCTGTCCGGGAGCAACCTCATTATGCTTTGTTTTGGCGACCACGCCGAGCTTCCACAGCTCCTCATCCAAGTCATCCATAAACGCAGCTACCCTCGGCTTAAGCACGCCGAAGTAATGGTCCTCCATTTCCTGGCCCTTAGAAGGGCGCGCACCAAACAAAGTACGTCCGCAATATACAAGGTCGGGACGCTTTTTGTAAATATTTTCGTCTATAAGAAAATATTCCTGCTCGGCGCCCACAGTAGTGGTAACATCCGTTACATCGTCGCCAAACAATTTTATTAAACGCATAACCTGACGGCTTATAGCCTGCATAGAGCGCAATAGCGGCGTCTTCTTGTCCAGCGCCTCGCCGCTGAATGAACAGAATGCAGTTGGTATGCATAAGGTTTTATCTTTAATAAATGCATAAGATGTAGGGTCCCAAGCAGTATATCCTCTTGCCTCAAAAGTGGCGCGTATGCCGCCGCTCGGGAAGCTGGAAGCATCCGGCTCGCCCTTTACCAGCTCTTTGCCGGAAAATTCCATTATTACCTTACCATCATCGCAGGGAGTTATAAAGCCCTCGTGTTTTTCCGCCGTAATGCCCGTCATTGGCTGGAACCAATGCGTATAATGCGTAGCGCCCTTTTCCACCGCCCAGTCTTTCATGGCACTGGCGACGACGTTCGCTATGTCTATATTAAGATCCTTGCGCTCCTGCATCGTGTGCCTAAGCGCCTTATATATATCTTTCGGCAGCCTTTCACGCATTACCTGCTCATTAAAAACGAGCGAGCCAAACTCCTTAACAACATCCATTATTTATCCTCCCTGCAAATTAATGCCCTGAGACTGGTAGAGTTTTAATTATTCCCTCAGCCGCATGTAAATTATTCACTATAGTTTAACATTTTTTTATTCTTTTTTCAATCACGCTTTTTGCCCAAATTTAACGTCTATATAACATATGTTTTTATATTTTTACATTACCTTCAGATACGCTATCTTTTTCTGCAAAGTATATTCCTTACAGCCAAAATTTGGTCGTCGATTTTTATCGCTGTTTAAGGCATTAATTGGATATAGACAGATTTAAAACAGCAATAGAAAAATCTTGACTTTTGCAAGGTTTTGAGATATCATATTTGAGATGAACATCCTGTGTTCACTGCCCGGCTTTAGGGCGCGGGCACGTGGATTTTTTTATATATATAAAAGGAGCGATGACAATGGCGGAATATGCATATCTTGTGCTGGCCGACGGTACTGTTTTCAAGGGACGTCCCTTTGGTGCCAAAGCTGAGGCAGTCGGTGAGGTCGTATTTACAACGGGTATGACGGGTTACATTGAAACTCTGACCGACCCAAGCTTTCATGGTCAGATAGTTGTTCAGACTTTCCCGCTTATCGGCAATTACGGTATTATACCTGAAGATTTCGAAAGCGCGAAGCCGCATCCTAGTGCTTATATTGTTAAAAAATGGTGTCAGTATCCTTCAAACTTTAGAAGCGAAGGCGATATTGACACTTTTTTAAAGGATAATAATATTGTAGGCCTGAGCGACATAGATACCCGCCGGCTCACTAAAATAATAAGAGAAACCGGCGTTATGAATGGCGCGATTACCTCTGACCCGGACAGCGTAGATATGGACAAGCTGCGCGCTTATAATCCCGGCCGCTGCGTTCCGCTCGTGTCCTCCGGTGAGATAAAGGAATATAAAATAGATAATCCTAAGCACAAAGTGGTTTTGTTCGATTTCGGCGCTAAGGACAACATCCGCCGCTGCTTAAACGAGCGCGGCTGCGACGTTATAAGCGTGCCGTACAATACCACCGCAGAGCAGATAAAAGCCATAAATCCCGACGGAATAATGCTTTCAAACGGCCCTGGCGACCCGTCGGTAAATATGGACATTGTTGAAGAAGTCAAAAAGCTGTTTGAGCTTAAAATACCTACTTTTGGAATTTGTCTCGGCCATCAGCTGCTGGCGCTGGCTGCCGGCGGTAAAACAGCCAAGCTCAAATACGGTCACCGCGGCGCAAATCATCCTGTTAAGGATATGCGCACAGGCCGCGTATACATAACCAGCCAGAACCACGGTTACTATGTTGTAAACGACAGTCTGCCGGACAATGTAGCCGATATAAGCCACATAAACGCCAACGACGGCACATGCGAGGGCGTATCATATAAAAATGCGCCCTGCTTCTCGGTGCAGTTCCATCCGGAAGCTGCTGCCGGTCCGCAGGATACCGCATATCTGTTCGATATATTCATGGAAATGATGGAGGGAAACAAGAATGCCGCTGAATAAATCTATTAAAAAAGTATTAGTCATAGGCTCCGGTCCTATTGTGATAGGCCAGGCTGCGGAATTCGACTATGCCGGTACGCAGGCCTGCCGCGCCCTTAAGGACGATGGACTGGAAATAGTGCTGGTCAACTCCAATCCCGCCACCATTATGACCGACGCCGCCATGGCGGACAGAATATACATCGAGCCGCTCACCCGCACCACCCTTAAACGTATAATTGAGGCCGAGCGCCCAGACAGCATACTTCCGACGCTCGGCGGGCAGACGGGACTTACACTCGCTATGCAGCTTGCAAAAGAGGGATTTTTGGAGGAGTACAACGTAACTCTGCTCGGCGCCGACCCCGAATGTATAGACAAAGCCGAGGACCGTGAGAAATTTAAGGAAACTATGGAAAAAATCGGCCAGCCTTGCGTTCCGTCAAAGGTTGTGACCGACGTCGATGCGGCGCTCGACTTTGCGGAATATATCGGCTATCCTGTAATAGTTCGTCCGGCGTTTACACTGGGCGGCTCCGGCGGCGGAATTGCCGAAAACAAGCACGAACTTGCCGAAATAGCCGCCGACGGCTTGCGCCTCTCCCCTATTACTCAGGTGCTTATTGAAAAATGCATATCCGGCTGGAAAGAAATAGAGTTCGAGGTCATGCGCGACAAAAACGGCAACTGCATAACCATATGCAGCATGGAAAACTTTGACCCCGTCGGCATACATACCGGCGACAGCATTGTTGTCGCACCTGCGCTGACGCTTGCCGACAAAGAATATCAGATGCTGCGCACGGCTGCTATAAATATAATTCAGGCGCTTGGAATTGAGGGCGGCTGCAACTGCCAGTTTGCACTTCATCCCGACAGCTTTGAATATGCCGTAATAGAGGTTAACCCGCGTGTATCGCGTTCATCTGCACTGGCTTCTAAGGCGACGGGCTACCCAATTGCAAAGGTGGCCACTAAGATAGCCATAGGCTACACGCTTGACGAGATACCCAATGCCGTTACCGGCAAGACATACGCCTGCTTTGAGCCGGCGCTCGACTATGTCGCTGTTAAGCTGCCAAAGTGGCCGTTTGATAAATTCGTATATACCAAGCGCACGCTCGGCACCCAGATGAAAGCTACCGGCGAGGTCATGGCGCTGGGCGACACCTTTGAAATGGCACTTATGAAGGCTGTCAGGGGCGCTGAAATTTCTCTCGATACCCCGCATGAACCAAAGTGGAACAACACCCCGTCGGAAGAACTGCTTGAGAGAATACACACCGCTACTGACGAACGCCTTTTCCAGATATATGAACTTATACTCCGCGGTACGCAGCTTGAGAAAATACACGAGGCCACAATGATAGACATGTGGTTTTTACATGCCGTCAAAAATCTTGCAGATTATGAAACCGAGCTTTCAAAGTCCGAGCTTGACGACGAAATGTACATGCGAGGCAAAAGATTGGGCTTTACCGACACTGCCATTGAGCGCATATCCGGACAAAAGATAAAAAATAAGGTATATCCTGTTTACAAAATGGTAGATACCTGCGCCGGCGAGTTTGAGGCGGCCACGCCATACTTCTACTCTACTTATGACGAGGTAAATGAGTCTGTCAAGCCGGACAATGGTCACAAAACGGTTGTTGTTTTCGGCTCGGGACCTATACGCATAGGTCAGGGTATTGAGTTCGACTACTCCAGCGTGCACAGCGTCTGGGCGCTCAAGCGTCAGGGTTATGACGTTGTGATAATCAACAACAATCCCGAAACGGTATCCACCGACTTTGACACATCAGACAGGCTGTATTTTGAGCCGCTCACGCCTGAAGACGTCGAGCCGATACTTAAGATTGAGCAGCCGGTTGGTGTTGTCGTAGCATACGGCGGCCAGACGGCAATTAAGCTGACAAAATATCTGAGCAAGAACAACATACCCATACTCGGCACCTCTGCCGACAGCATAGACATGGCGGAGGACCGCGAGCGCTTCGACGAGCTGCTGGAGCGGCTTGAGATAAAACGTCCGGCGGGCGCTACCGTTATGACGACGGAAGAAGCGCTTAAAGACGCACATCGTCTGGGATATCCCGTGCTGGTGCGTCCGTCATACGTCCTCGGCGGTCAGAACATGAGCATCGCCTTTGAGGATAAGGACATTGTGGAGTTTATGGAGCTGATACTCAGCCAGAAAATAGAAAATCCGGTGCTTATTGATAAATATATAATGGGTATAGAGCTTGAGGTAGACGCTATATGCGACGGCGATGACATACTCATACCGGGAATTATGGAGCATGTTGAGCGCACCGGCGTACACTCCGGCGACTCCATCGCCATATACCCGGCGATACATCTCGACGACAAGCTTACCGACAGGATAATAGAGTGCACCAAAAAACTTGCGCTGGCTATGGACACAAAAGGTCTTGTAAATATACAGTACATACTGCATGACGGCGAAGTGTACGTTATAGAGGTCAACCCGCGTGCTTCCCGCACAGTGCCGTATATAAGCAAGGTGACCGGCGTACCGATGGTCGACCTTGCGACGCGCGCCATGCTTGGCGAAAAGCTCAAGGACATGGGCTACGGCACGGGACTTTATCCGTCGTCGCCGTATGTTGCGGTAAAGGTGCCGGTTTTCTCATTTGAAAAGCTTCAGGACGTCGACAACCATCTTGGTCCGGAGATGAAATCCACCGGCGAGGTGCTCGGCGTTGGCAAAACGTTTGAAGAAGCGCTGTACAAGGGCCTTATCGGCGCGGGCTATAAGATGATAAAGGGTGGCGGCGTGCTCATCACGGTCCGCAACAGCGATAAGGCGGAGATAATAGACGTTGCTAAGAAGTTCAGCCAGCTTGGCTTTAAGCTCTACGCCACTCACGGTACGGCAGCCGCCATTAAAGAGGCGGGCTTTGAGGTTGAGCCGGTGGATAAAATACATCAGTCGGATGTAAACACTATGACGCTTTTGGAAAGCGGCGCTGTACAGTACATAATCTCTACCTCTACAAAGGGCCGCGACCCGGCGCGCGACAGCGTAAAGATACGCTGCCTGGCAAGCAGGCTTGGCATTCCATGCCTTACGTCAATAGACACGGCGAACGCTGTGGCCGACAGTCTGCGCAGCCGGTATACTGAATACAACACCGAGCTGGTCGATATAAACAACATGCGCGACAAGAAAATGACGCTTGAATTTACCAAAATGCACGGCTGCGGCAACGACTATATATATTTTGACTGCTTTAAGCAGGACATTGCAAGTCCTGAATCGTTGTCAATAGCGCTGTCGGACAGGCATTACGGCATTGGCGGCGACGGTGTAATACTCATCTGCCCGTCGAAAGTGGCGGACGCTAAGATGCGCATGTTTAATCTTGACGGCAGCGAGGGCAAAATGTGCGGCAACGGCATACGCTGCGTCGGCAAGTATGTGTATGACAACGGTATTGTGGACAAGGACAAAACCACTATAACGATAGAGACGTTAAGCGGCATAAAGACGCTTAAGCTTTCAACTAAGAACGGTAAAGTCTCCTCGGTAAATGTCGACATGGGCAAGGCGGAATTTGCGCCGGAAAAGGTTCCCGTGCTTCTTGACGGCGAAAAAATAATATCCCGCAGGACGGAAATAGGCGGCAAAAATTATGATATAACATGTGTGTCGATGGGCAACCCGCACTGCGTCGTTTTCTGCAACGACGTCGATAATATCGATATTGAAAAAATCGGCCCGCAGTTTGAAAACGCCGATATCTTCCCCAGCAGGGTCAATACCGAATTTATAAAGGTAGTGGATAAAAATACGCTTAAAATGCGCGTATGGGAGCGCGGAAGCGGCGAAACAATGGCCTGCGGCACCGGCGCGTGCGCGGCTGTGGCCGCCGCAGTTGAGAACGGATACTGCAAAAAGGGCGAAAATGTAAAGGTAATGCTTCTTGGCGGCGACCTCATCATAAACTACACCGACGAAACGGTATGGATGGAGGGCAACGCTGTTAAAGTATTCGACGGCACTGTGGAAATATAAGCTTACATCATTATTTTTATCGGCATGTACAAGCAATATGGCTAATTTTATATTGGAGGGAGCTTATGAAAAAGACAATAATCTGTGCGGCGTTTACCGTCGCGGGCGCTATATTTCTCGGCCTTTCCGCGCTCGGCATCAATATTGTCGGATGTGATCTTCAAAATTATGGGATACTGCTTGCCATAATGTTTTTTGTGGGCTTGTTTATGTTTTTGGTAGGCTTTATAAGCGGCCTGAAAGAATTGCTCAATAAAGAGCAATAGTATTTTTTACATTTTTTAATTCCAATAAGCATTATAAATTTTATCCTTATGATAAACGACATGCATTACAGAATAAAATTAACAACGGAGATGAGAAAATGAAGATAAATACAAACTATCAAAATCTTAAGGACAACTATTTGTTTGCGGAAATTGCACGAAGAGTGAATGAATACAAAGCGAATAATCCGTCAGCCGATGTAATAAGCCTTGGCATAGGCGACGTTACACTTCCCCTCCCCGCTGCATGCGTTGAGGCAATGGAGAAAGCTTCCGCCGAAATGGGTACCACAGAAGGCTTTAGAGGATATGGTCCGGACCATGGCTATGAATTTTTAAGCAGCGCTATTCAGAATTATTATAAGCGCTTTAACGTGTCGCTGGAGCTTAAGGAGATATTTGTAAGCGATGGTGCGAAAAGCGACGTCAGCAATATACTCGACATTTTTTCCGCTGACAATACAGTACTTATTCCCGATCCTGTGTATCCTGTGTATCTTGATACGAACATTATGGACGGCCGCAAAATAGTGTTTATAAACGCTAATGAGGAAAATGACTTTTTGCCGCTGCCGGACAAGAGTATTAAGGCTGATATTATTTACATCTGTTCGCCGAACAATCCGACAGGCGCCGTTTACGACCGCGAACAGCTCAAGGCGTGGGTAGATTATGCTCTTGACAACAAGGCTGTCATACTGTATGATGCCGCTTATGAGGCATTTATATCAGACCCCGATTTACCGCACAGCATATATGAAATCGACGGTGCAAAGAAATGCGCAATAGAGCTGTGCTCTTTATCTAAAATTGCTGGTTTTACCGGCACACGCTGCGGTTATACAATAGTTCCGTTTGACTTAAAGTCGGGCGATATCAGCCTTAATGCAATGTGGCTTCGCCGCAAGGGCACAAAGTTTAACGGTGTGCCGTATATAATTCAGCGCGGTGCAGAGGCTGTTTTCTCAGATGAGGGATTTAAGCAGTGCATGCAGAACATAGACTACTATATGCAAAACGCAAAGCTTATAGCCGATGCATTGGACGAATTATCTATAAAGTACATTGGCGGCAAGAACTCGCCTTATATATGGCTTAAGTGCCCGGGCGGCAGAAAGTCGTGGGAATTTTTCGATTATCTGCTTAACAATGCCAATATTGTCGGTACGCCGGGCGCGGGCTTTGGCGAAAACGGCGAGGGCTTTTTCCGTCTTACAAGTTTTGGCAGTCGTGAGAATATAATTAAGGCTGTCGACAGAATAAAAAAGCTTGATTTTTAGTAATTATATCAAAAAATTTAAGCCTTGAACGCTTATTAAAAAAGCGTCCAAGGCTTTTTTATTAAAAATTGATTTTTACTTCTTAGTTTATAAAAAAACAAATTTTAATTATTTTTACGCTCTTTAACGATTGCAGAGTTATTCTCAGTGGACTTTTAACATTATATTTAAAGCATCTAAATTGCTGTAATTATGTGGTTCATTTGATTTACCATGCTATTCCAAAATAAGCCGCAAAATTTTTGAAAAATGCTGCATGAAAATATATCGTTTATTAATTTTGCTTTTCAAATTCAGAATAAACAGCTTCTCTTGAAAAGCAAAAATACAAAAAGTGAAAAAACATAGGCACTCTTTCCTAAACATTATTTTACAAACAGCAAAAGCTGATAATTATACTTTTAATAAGAAAAAATAGGGGAAACAACTTTTTAAAAGTCTCTCCCCTATCTTTATTATAACAGCTTATTTCAATTTCCAAACTGAACGCCGTATTTTTCCATCTGTGCATTATGCTCCTCAAGCGTTTTTGAATAATGATTATCATTATCATTACCAAAAAAGAAGTAATAATAATCAGAGCTTGCAGGATTTTTTGCGGCATCTATCGCTCTTTTGCTCGGGTTGCATATTGGTCCGGCCGGAAGACCGCTGCATTTATATGTATTATAAAGTTCCGCATATTTAGATGTATCTGACAAAAGACTGTTTCCAGTGACATAATCGTTTATATACTCTCGCGTTGCGTCTGACTGAAGTATCATACCCGCATCAAGACGATTGTGAAATACCGACGACACCATTGCCATGTGGCTTTGACTGCGGACTTCCCTTTCAATTATAGATGCAAGTATAAGAGTATCATCCGACGGCATGCCTGATTTAGCAGCATAATTATTAAGCATTTTAATTATGACATTTGTTGGCTTGTCCTGCTTATAAAACTCATAAGTATCAGGATAAAGATATCCCTCAAGTTTAAATACCCTGTTGCTGCTTTCGGGTATTGTAAATGACTTAACTTTATAGCTCTGTGCAGCATCGTAAAAATCCTTTGCCGAACATACACCCTTTTGCTCCAGCAGATTAGCTATCTGCATAAAAGTATAACCTTCAGGTACTGTGACAGATACAGTTTCAAGAGCATCTGGCTCAGAATTTAAGGTTTGAGATGACATATCATCGTTCGACGGACTTGTACTGCCCTGAGCTGTAACTGATGATGTTGTCTGACTTCCTGGCGATATTTCACTGCTGTTTGAAGTGGAAGGAATTATATTATCATGACTTGCAACTGACTGAGACAGAGCATCTGACACAGTATTGTCCACATCTTCATTGTCTGAGCACGACACTGCAAATATTAAAATCACGCTTAACAACATTATTATATATTTTTTACTATCCATAATATTCTCCCTACTTTGGCATTATACCTCATTTTGTCTTTATTTTCAATCAAAATAGGCGGGCGCAGAAAAATCTTAAGAATTACTTAATATAATATTAAAAAAATAATTTTAAATATTAGTAAATGCACATACAAAAAAGAGTGAAATACACTTGAAAAAATTTTATAAATGATATATACTATCTAAGTATTAATATCCGGGTGTGGCGAAGTTTGGTATCGCGCTTGAATGGGGTTCAAGAGGCCGTGGGTTCAAGTCCCGCCACTCGGACCATAAGAGGGCACTAAAAAAGATGCCCAAGCGAAAAGCCTTGATTTATCAAGGCTTTTCGGCATTTTCAGGGCAAGTTTTTCAGCATAGATTCTATAGATGCCAAACGGCAAAAATCCTATACTGACAGGACTTGAACCCACAAATAGCAAAAATCACACCGAAAGGCGTATGGAAAGTTAAAATCCATACGCCTTTTTCTTTTGCCCAAAAGCACTATTCTCCTCTCTGTTTCCATACTGCAATTAAATATTAACACATCATTTAGAGCCTTCGGTTTTTGATTATCACAGCAAAAACTGAAGGCTTTTTTTATTGAAAGGAAAAAGTCATGTATTTTACGGAAACACCTTCCCTACGGGAAATTGAAAAGGCTATGAAAATGGTTCCGAATTTTACTCCAAGAGGACACGGCGTAGTAATTCTCTGCAAACATGAATTTGCCGAAAAGAGTTGCATTGGCGATTCTCAAAAAGAAATACTTGCAAGAACTGTGTCGCGGATAAATAATCCGCTGTTTCAAAAGCGGTTCCAAAAATATATAAACGAAAGTGAGACGATCCCTGTGAATTTCAGAAATTCAAAACACAGCACCACCTTTACAGACGCAATCAAAAAAAAGAACAAAAGAGATTACGCTCTCATGTCCGCCCTCTATCTTCTGACAGCAGAGTTTGCATTATGGCAAACCGTCAAACGATATATCGTAGATAATTCAATTGATTTCAAAAGTCTGCAGCCTGCTGGAATAAGTGAAAACGGCTACACTTTGTTTTGCGCCGCCAAAGATTTATACCTTGGCACTAATTATCTCACAATCAGCGACCTCGCAGACACACAGCTGATACCTCCGAGAATGTTTGCCCTTATTTGTAACGCTATGGCAATCAGAAGATTTGGACTTAGTGCAATTCATTTTGATAAAAGGAGTGATAAAGAGTGATTACTGCAACGGTGAAATACAATGACAACTATACAGATATTGAATTCCCCTGTAGTGAGGCGTACCTGTCAGCTAAACTTATGGAGATTCATGTTGATGACTTAAGCAGCACAACACGCTATATTTCAGCCATTACAGAGCCAAAGGAACTGTCTTTTTTGAAAGATAAGATGATTAATCTGGATGAGCTGAATTACCTTGCGAAGCGCATGGATAGTTTTTTCGGAGATGAAGAAACTCAATTCTTTGAGGCGATAAAACTGGAACATTTTACGGAGATGAAAGATTTAATCAATCTGACTTTTAATCTCGACAAATATACCCTGATAAAAGATGTCAGCGATATGGGAAAAGTGGGCAGAGAATATTTGCTTAATACAGAAGGATGTATTCCTGCTCATGATGAAGATAATCCAAAATATGCCCAGATCGGGCGCGAACTGCTGCGTTCCGGACGCGGTATATTTACAGAACACGGTTTGCTATTTCCTGACCAAAACAGACCGTTTGAAGAACTGTATAATGGTAAAACCTTTCCTGCGTATATATATGATCAATGTCTGTTTGTCGGAGAAATTGAATATGAAGGTCAAACCGAATTCATTTACCTTCCTGATGATGAGAGAGCTATTCAGAAAGCGTTCAGGCGGCTCGGCGCTGAAACACCGGAGAACTGCTCCGTTATTCTTACGGATTTCTGTTCTGAACACAATAAAGTGTTCGAGTTGTTTAAAGATATCCTTAATAACGAAGGAATCTATAAAGCAAACAGCCTTGCACAGACGGTCAAAACCTTTGTAAATCCGCAGGATCTTAAGAAGCTGTCCGCCGTTTTAGAATATGCAGATGTGAGTGATTCTGAGTCTATTGCGGCATTGGCAGAAAATCTGGACACCTTTGGATATGCACAAGAAATCAATGACTATGCCGACCTCGGAAGATGGTGGATAGATAATCATGACGAATTACAACTGAGCATTGTGCTGGAGGATTACTTCGATTACGATCAATTCGGTTCCGATATTCATGAAGAATATTCAGGAACATTTCTTGCGGATGAAAACAGCGGTTATGTATATATAAAATACGGTCGAAGCCTTCAAGATATCCTTGATCGAGATGAAGACGAAGGCTTGAGCATGGGAGGAATGTAACATGGCAATTTTAAACGCAATCATAGAAAACAATGGTAACACACTGATCATTGATTTTCCGCACAGCATTTATGATGTATATGAAAAGCTGCTGTCTATCGGAATCCGAAAGTCTCCAAACGATATTATGCTGACAGACAATGAGGATGATGATATACAGGTAAAGCTATATTCTGACAGTGATTTTGGAAATCATGTTATTCGGCTTCTCGGAGAGAATAACAGTCTTGCAGATGCCAACACAACTGCATATTTGCTTATGACAGCAGATGACGAACTCAAAGATGAACTGGAACAAAACATTCTATACGACCAATATGATTCCATTCAGGAATTAACGGCAGATCTCAAGAAAATGAAAGACATGATGGGAAAGGTAAAAATCTCCTTCTTCTGCCCGCTTGACGGAAATATTCAAGACAGTGAATATAGTGAAATGCAATCAGCGGGAAACTGGTATCTGAAAAGTTATGAATGGGAAATCCGTGAGCTGCTCGAAATGGAACAGTCATCGCCGGAAGATGAGATGGCACAGTTCTTTGACGATGATGAAAGCGTGAAGATCAAACTCGTTAGTGCGGTATGGACTGTCGACGAATATAAAGGAAAATTATACGGAAAAATCAACTGCCGATTCAAAGAACAATTGACAGAAGATGAAACAGAGATTTTCAAAAACTGGCTGGTTGGACAGTGTGCAGACGGATTTGGAGAACACTTTGAACAACAACCGATTCAAACAGAAGACGGCAAACTTTTCGTTTCTTTTTGGAACTCTTCAGACAGCTACTTCCTATGTACTGAGGATGAATTAGAAAGCTGTATTGAAAATTCACAGGGATTACAGATGGGAGGAATGTAATATATGAATGTAACAGATAAATATCCGCTTTTAATTGGTCATTTCCCTGCCGGAAGGACAGAACTTCACAGCCTGCAGGAAGTTGCAGATTTTATCTGCACACATGGTCTGTATGATGACCTGTTGATTACGACAGCGGACGGTGAACCATTTATCTCTACCTTCGGTATCTATATTGATCGGATAGCCGATATGGGATACAGAAAACAGCTTCTGAAGGTACTGATTCCGATGCAGATGGAACTTGACGGCACGGCGGAAATATATGAATCGGAAGAACCTACAAATGAAATGGAGATGACTAACTATAAAAAGTCAATAGCTTTTTTAAGAAAATATTAAAATATAAAAAAGGCATAGAAAAGTAAGCCCTGTGTTTCAAGGGCTGAAAAAATTGAAGCATAATTACCTAACGGAATCAGAATCGTAAGTGATATTTCTTGTTTGCAAAGTGAAAATTACGCGAATGAGTTTCTTTGCTGTATGAGTTAGCGCAACACGATAAGGCTTGCCTTCCGCTCGCTTTTTAGCGTAGTATTGAGCAAAGGTAGGCTCGTAGTTAATAACCGTTTGCGTACAGTTAATAAGAGCATATCTGAGGAAAGAAGACCCGTGCTTAACCATCTTGCCTGTGGATTCCGAAGTGCCGGATTGAAAATAGCCGGGTTCCATACCGGCAAATGAAAGCATTTGCGACGGATTTTGAAACTTGGAAAAGTCTCCGAATTCTGCGAGAATTACAGCAGCCGAATCAACACCGATTCCCGGAACGGTAAGCATCGGCGGATCAATCTCCGAAACACATTCACGGATCAGTGATTCTGTTTCATCTACCTTTGAGTCCAACTGGCTGTAAAGTTCCAAGACAATGTCCATCTCCTGCAAAAGAAAGTCAGTCGGATGTCCAACCGTGTTTTTAGCGAGAAGCTTCAGCTTAGCAAAATGGGTTGTAGAAAATCTTCCTCTTGAAAGTTTCCTTAACGGTTCGTATGACCGAGAATTCATGTTCGCAATCTTTTCCGGCGATGAATACTCCGAGAGGATATGTAACGCTGTGACAGTGAATTTACCGCTGAAAAATGGCTTGAACTCGGGGAATACCTTGTCTAAGATGTTTGTCAACTCTACAAGCTGACGGCTACGCTGGCGAACAAGGTTGTCACGAAATCTTGTTAGTGACTTTAGCTTTTCAATATGGTAAAATGATGGTGGATAGGGCTTGTACTCTACCGTCATTAGATAACGTGCAATCATCTCACAGTCAATCGCATCTGTTTTAGTTTTCCGAAGGGATTTACTTTTAACAAAACGATTGATTAAGAGCGGATTGAACTCCATGAATGAAAAGCCGTCTGCTTCAAGGAACAGCTTTAAATTCATTCCGTAATGACCGGTGGATTCAAGCCCTATTTTTGTTTCTGTACCAAGTGAATCAAGTAGTGCTTTGAATTGCAAAAATCCCTCAAGATCATTTGCAAATGACCACGATGGTGTGACAACATCACCTGCGTCGTCAATTACTGCACAGTCATGTTTGAATTTTGAAATGTCGATTCCAATGTAATACATGGTTTCCTCCTCTTCTTTTCTGCACTGCTGTTTTCCACAGACGGCTTGTCCTTGTATTCACGCAAATAGAAACGTCAAAGCGTTAACTAACTAATTACCATTTTAGACAAACCACTGTGGTTTGAGTCATCTCCGACCAGTCTAAGCTGTTATGAAATAGATACAAATCCACAGTGCTTGTCTTTATTATATCGCAGGCAGCTAACCCTGCAAATATAACCAAATTTTTAGGAAGGAGAAATAATTAAACCACCACTTTCGAGATGGTTTAATTATACGTGTAAGATATGAACGAATGGGAACGCCTGCACAGGCAGGCAGAACGATATAAAGAAATGTATCCCCCCGGCACCCGGCTGGAGCTAATCAGTATGGATGATCCATATGCTCCTGTACCGCCCGGAACAAGAGGAACAGTGCAGTATGTGGACGACGCATCTCAGATCGGAATGAAATGGGATGACGGGAGAACGCTGTCCCTGATCCCCGGAGAGGACAGTTTCCGCAAACTGACGCCGGAAGAATTGGCAGAAGAACAAAATAAAAATATGAATAATGAGGACACTGCTCCTGTCATGGAAATGTGAGGTGAATAAAAATATAAAGAATGGTCGGATGCCCTATGGCAATCCGATTTTTCGATATGTTTGCAGGGATTGGCGGGTTCCGCAGCGGACTTGCTGCTGTCGGTGGTTTTCAATGTATTGGCCACTGTGAAATCGACAAGTATGCAAATCAAGCATATAACGCTATTTATGAACCGAAAGGAGAATTGTATTTTGAAGATGCAAGAACCATTGATCCAAACGATCTGCCCAACCTCGACCTTATCTGTGCAGGCTTTCCATGCCAAAGTTTCTCAGTTGCTGGAAAGCGGCTCGGATTTGCAGACGATACAAGAGGCACTCTCTTCTTTGAAATTGCCCGAATTGCTGAAGCCAAACGGCCTCCATTTCTTCTTATGGAAAATGTCCCCGGTCTGCTGTCGCATGACGCAGGCAGGACATTTAAAACCATCCTCTCCACGCTTATTGAACTGGGGTATGGTGTTGAATGGTGTGTGCATAACAGCGCAAATTTCGGAGTTCCCCAGCAAAGACGGCGACTGTATATTGTCGCAAGTCTTGGAGGACGAGGTACCGGAGAAATATTTCCTCTCCCCGGCGGCAATGCGGAAGATCTTAAGCAGCTCATCCCCGGACCGCAGGGACAGCGCGTCTATGATCCATCCGGAGTAGCCTGTACACAATGCGCGGGTTCGGGCGGCTGGGGCGGTAAAACAGGGTTATATTTCATCGATATGAACAGCAATCCTGTTATTACCCGGCACGCAAGATGCATTACAGCGAGACAGGATTCAGGAGTCAGCAACCACCGAGGGGAACATTCGGCAGTTCTGGTTACTGACGAACCGAGAGCTATTATCAGCCCCGACAGAGAAAAAGTGCGCCAGCAAGGCAGAAGAATCAAAGAACCAAACGAGCCGATGTATACAATAACGGCACAAGACCGGCATGGGATTATCCATCACGGAAGAATACGAAAGCTCATGCCGATTGAATGTTGGCGGCTGCAGGGTTTTACCGATGAACAATTTTATAAAGCAGCGGCAACCGGTCTTTCTGATGGACGGCTGTATAAAATGGCGGGTAACGCGGTGAGCGTTCCCGTCATTTCTGCTATCGGAACAAAATTAAAAGAAATCAATGAAAGATATGATATCGTGCAATGAGGTGTGACATATGGAAAAACAAATGCGAATTGAACTTGCAAATGAATATCCCGGAGGGGACGGATATTATTACGCATCCCTTGAACTGCCCGCGGAGGAATATGAAATCCGTGACGCTCTGCAAAAAATAAGAGCCGTCGGCAGAGAAAATGTATCTCCTGAAATCTCCGTTTTGGAATGCGGCCTTTTGCCAGAACTTTTGGATGTCCGGCTTGATTCCCCGACACTGGATGAAATGAACTTTTTTGCAAAACGCCTTGCTTTTTTGGGGTTTGAAGAAATATTGGCATTTCAGGCTATAGCCGGTCGGGATATCACGCAAAACAATGCAGATGAGCTTGTCAGCATAAAGGATTTAATCAATACAACTTACGGTCTTGAAACAGTCATGATTGCTGCCGATGTGAGTGACGATGAACTACTCGGTCAATTCGTCATCGAAAGCGAATTGCATGACGATGTAAACAGCGTTCCTGATAACGCAGTCTATCTGCTGGACAGAAAGAAAATCGGCAGGCTGCAAAGAGAAATTGACGGCGGTATCTTTATAAACGATTTTTATATCGTAGCCGGAGAATATGAACGGCCTGAAATATATGACGGAAAAACTCTCCCCAATGAAGAACCTTCCGAGTGGTATGCTTTCCGCCTTAAAATTGCAGAAGCGCCAATGAACAGCGCAGATGAAACAGCAGGCAGTGCCGAATGGATCAGCCTGCCAATCGTCAAATTAGAAGCAGACCGCATAGCCAACCTTCATAATGAAGGTTGTATAGAAGATTGCGTATACTTCGATTTTGAATCTTCTATCCCGCAGATCACTTCCGAAATATTCGGTGATATGCAGGACTTTGATAAACTGAACGCATTGGCGCAGCATATGGTGTATATGTCGCCGGAGGATCAGATCAAATTCAAAGCAGTTCTTACAGCAGAACAGCCGCAAAATATCAATGATGTGCTGGACATTTCCGAACGGCTTCGTGATTATGAGCTGTCCTATTATGCAGATGATGAAGGGGCGTTTTTCAAAGAGTATCTAAAGCATTTTATGGATACCCGTTTGGACAGTGAATGGCTGGATACGCTTTTCACAAGAAATGAAGGCGAAAGGCTGCTTAAACGCCTCGGAGCATCCAGCACACCATACGGAGTAATATCCGCAAGAGGCCATTCGCTGTATGTGCCGGTATCTTGTCATGAGCCGGAAGTTAAGGAGCTGAAAACGCAGGCGTTAACTGATGAGAAGCTGGATGTCATAGAGGTTCTTGGGCGAAAAGCATTGTTTTCCAACGGCAGAATACTGCCCGAAGAAATTCCTGAAGGTCTATATGCTTATGATTTGAGATACAGCGATGAAAAGGGGCAGTTTATTTCCATTGAGCCGAAAGTTGGTGTAAATCACGGCGGTACGGTACTGATGAGGGAACTGCTGGATTTCCGAGAAAAAGGATATCTTTCCTTTACCGATGAAACCTCCCCAAATTTCCTCGGCTATGATCTGACGCCGAGAGAGTTCATGGAAACTGATCCTTTACAGGAAGAAGAAAATGAGCAGCAGTTTGGAGGAATGCAGTTATGATCAGGGAAATTACTACAGATGATCTCAGAAGAATGGAAAACAAAGAAGGGCTTATTCTGCAAGACTGCGGCGGAGATTTGCAGGAATGGCAGGACGGCATCAACGATCTGCTGACAAAGGAAAACATTCTGCTTGACGGAAGCAAGTTTGAAAATTGTTTTTCGTTTGAACACAAGGGTATAACCTGCCTGCTCTTTCCATTCGA
Organism: Candidatus Timburyella stercoris; assembly: GCA_904384255.1. Lineage (GTDB taxonomy): Bacteria > Bacillota > Clostridia > Oscillospirales > Acutalibacteraceae > Timburyella > Timburyella stercoris. The sequence goes on along the minus strand of CAJFJP010000009.1, from coordinate 5,612 downwards.
AGAAAATGTAAAGCTCGACACAGGAAAACTCGCCGTATGGAGACTCAGATCTCACAGTACTTTCGGCGGGACATGGCTGTCAGATTATGTTCCGATCCATCTCGGCGGTTTTACCGCCGAACATCAGGAACAGCAGAAACCGGATTGTCCGCTTATCGGTCAGGACGGAAATATATTTAATCTGATGGGTATTGCATCAAGAACTTTGCGGCGAAAAGGAATGACAGATCAGGCAACAGAGATGTGTGACCGAATTGCGCAGACTGCTGGCAGTTATTACGAGGCGCTTAACATCATCGGAGAGTATGTGAATATAACCTCCGCTGAAGATGCTGACATCGATGAAGATCAAGGGATGGTGATGTAATATGAACCGACTGAATTAAAATAACGGCATAATCTAAAAACAACGAACCGATATCAATCGCTCTGGAAAACGATTGATATCGGTTTTTTTATTGACAGGGCGATTGGTATCCTTCCGAAAGAAGGTGATGACCATCAAAACCCCTGTCAGCTGGATGGGCAACAAAACCTCCATCCTGCACATTATTTACGCTTTGTTTCCGAAAAGCTATACCCGGTATATTGAACCGTTCGGCGGTTCAGGCGCTGTGCTTCTGGGGAAATCCGTCCCCGACAAGTTCGAAGTGTATAACGACTATAACGCAAATCTTGTGAATCTATTCCGCTGCATGAGAGACAGACCGATGGAATTTATCCGTGAATTAGGGTTTCTCAATCTCAATTCCAGAGATGACTTCACAGTCATAAAGCGTTTTTTTCAGAAAGAAGAATTTGGTGAGAAATACCTCGAACAGCAGCTTGAACTGACAAATATCATGCTTCCCGAATTACAGGCAAAAGAGCTGTGTGAACTGTACCGTCAATCCAAAGGAGATTACGACCTGAAACGGGCTGTCATGTTTCTGAAACTCGTGCGTTACAGCTATTCCAGCGGCGGAAAATCCTTTGCCTGTCAGCCTTTCAATGTGGCAGCATTGTTTATTCTTATTGAACAGCTCGGCAAACGCCTTGCCAACGCCGTCATAGAGAATCAGGACTTCGAAGTTCTGATTAAACATTATGACCGGCCGGACTCTTTTTTCTATTGTGATCCGCCCTACTATACCAGCGAGTATGTGTACGAATGCGGTTTCACATGGGAAGATCATATGCGGCTGTTTCGGGTGCTGTCTGAATGCAAAGGTCAATGGCTGGTGTCATACAATGACTGCCCGGAAATACGGGAGCTGTACCGGGACTACAATCAGTTCTCATTTACACGGATTCATTCTATGGTACAGAAATATGAAGCCGGCAAGGAATTCCCAGAATTGCTGATCGGAAATTACGACCTCTACGAACGGGAAAAAGAAAAACCGGTACAGATGACGCTCTTCGATATCGAAGGAGAGCTGAAGCCCGGCGAAATCGAAAAAATCTTAAAGGAGTGTATCATATCATGCAAGATAAAAAGGTAAATGAATTTGTTCTTCTGCCTGTGCCGCTTGAAGACTGCACGGCGGCAGGAATCTGTGAAGGCTGTATTCTGCAGAGTTATACGGAAAACGGGAGACTCATTATCAGCAGAGTATCTAAAGAGGACTTTATTTGTGACAATGACTGCGAAAGCTGTCCTATAGCCGATGTAGACTGCGACGGAGACTGCAGAAATTGTCCCTGTGTTAATAATTGTGAAGATGCGGAGGTGGACATAGATGAATAAAATGTACCGTATTCTCGGCAAAAGAGGACGGATTACGATTCCGTTTGAAATTCGGAAACGGGTTGGTTTTGCGTATAATGATGTGCTGTCGTTTACTGAAGCAGCAGATGGCAGAACGGTTGTGGTAAAACGGGAGAAAATCTGCAGCAACTGCAAAGAGACGGGACACGAAATCAAAACCGATGAGGTCACGCTCCTTGATTTTCTCAACGGTCTCTCCGAAGCCGAACAGCGTGCCGCACTGATCCATTTGTCAGTAAAATGGGCTGAAAAGCAAGGAGGCGCAATGAATGCAGAATTATAAACCGTTGTACCTTTGGTCGTTGGAAGAAGCGATCAGAAACAATGAAAAAGATCTGTGGCGCGAAAGCTACAAAGAAAACTGCGATTGTGCAAGAACGATTGAAAAAGCGATTACCGATGCATATAACTACGAGAAATCATGCCTTACCGCCTGTGCAAAACCGGTTATTGAGCAATACGGATTTGACCGGGTGAACTGGGTGCTTGCCAATACCGTGCAGCAAAAAAATGAGGATGGCAGGTTCTCACAGGAAAATAAGGCATGGGCAAGACAGATATATATTCCGCATGATGAGGTGCGCTGGCATTTCTGTGTTGAATCCCATCCTGGACTGACAGACATCTTTATAAACGAAAGCCGTAAATTGTGGGAGAGTCTCGGACTATTTAACGCAGAACAGTGCGAATCCGAAAAGGACGGTCAGCTTGAATATGAAGGCAAAGTTCTTGTGCTGAAAGGAACTTCACTCAGAGATCAGTATAAGAAACCTGAGTATCAGCTCTTCTTAGCTGAAAGCGGGTTCGGATGCCATCCGAATGCGAGAGGGCGCAAGGTTTTCGGGAAGTTTCTGATTGACGGTGAAGAAACGCATTTTCAGCGCAGTGATTTTATCGGGATTCTGAAAGACGAGTATCTCCCCGATTGGGCAAAGGATAATCTTGCCGAAATACAGTCTTCCGGTGAGAACGACGAATTAACGATGGGAGGATTGTAAATGAAGTTTAAAATCTATCAGATTGATATGGACAGAGACAAAAACCGTGTCAAATTTGATAACCTTGAAAATACAAAAAAGCATCAGGGTTTTGAACAAATTGACGCCGGTATTTATAACCGTGTGTTTATGGGTGATACGGATAGCGAAACATTAGAGGATATTTACCGTCTTTTCAATACAGAAAAACATCGGCTGCACCGCGGACATTCCCTGTCTGTCAGCGATATCGTTTCAACAGATGACGGTTCTTTTTTCTGTGACAGTGTGGGATTTCAGAAGGTTGACTTTGACGAATCTGCTGCTCATACACCGGACAATCTGATTCGAATTCTTGTTATTGAGCCGCACCGCACGCCTTATGAATCGGAAATTCCGAATACACCGAACGGGCAGCAGCGAGCAGTAGAGGGACTCATTCAATATCTTGAAAACGGAGACGGTACGGTTATCGTTATCAACGAGGAAAGCAAACTGAACGGCATGGAAGGAAACCGGCGAATAGAAGGCGATGTGCTTGTCGGCCCAATATTTATTGCCGGAATAACTGAGGACAGCATTTGTTCCCTTACTGATGAACAAATGCAAAAATACGCGCAAAAGTTTGCAGAACCCGAAGAAATACCGCCCGAAGAAATCGAACAGCATACCGGCATCTTTTTTCAGAACTGGTATTAAAAAAGGAGGATAAAAACTATGGCAACCAAAAAAACACCTGCATCGAAAATGGCTCAGAGTCCAAAAACACCGTCTATTCATGCCCGAATTGACCGCATTAACAATTATGAGGGCAGCAATATCCGCGCTTTTGCCAGTGTGAACATTGGCGGCGCTTTTGCAATTCACGGAGTTAAAATCGTGGACTCCCCCCAAAAGGGACTTTTCGTTTCCATGCCTTCAAACAGTTATAAAGACAAAAACGGGAACACAAAATACAATGATGTGTTTCATGCCATAACTGCTGAAGCGAGAACCGAGCTGAATGACAAAGTGTTGGAGGCTTATGAACAGGCGCTCGAAGAACAACAGGATGAATCCGAAAATGAAGAAGACAGTATGACGCAAACCATGTGACTTCTTTCTAAAATCTTCAAAAAAAGCTGGACTTTTGCGATGAAATCAGTATCCTTGTGTTTAGAGGATGGTGATTGCTTATGAAGAAAAAACTAATCGGTTTTATATTGTGCGGCCTCATTTTGGCGACAGCGGCAGGATGTTCTGACACTCCGACACAAGTCGGTCAGATCAATAACAGCAGCATGGAATCGGCAGATGTGACATCGGACAGAGAAGATAAAGATAATAGCGATGACTTCACTGCCGAGAAGGATCAGATGTCTCAAACAGCAGATTCAGCAAGTTCAGAGAGCCAATCGGAAATACCGGCAGAAAAGAAAGAAGAATCTGCTGTACCGCCCGTCACCAATACTGACAAAACGGAAAAGGACAGCAGCAGCTCAAATAGCACTGCTGAGTCAAATCCCACAATATCTGAACAGACCAATTCAGAAACAAGCAATCCGCCGGAAACTTCGGTCACAGACAAGCCTGATAATTCATCAGGAGAATCACAGAGTCCGCCTAAAGAGCCGGAGCCGGAAGAATCACAGGAACCGCAGACGCCGTCCTATACACAGGCAGATTATGACCGAATTATAAGCGAAACAATCACCTACGCAGAAAGCTACAAAGCAAAAGGATTCACCTTTGAGTGGAAGGAGTCTATGCAGTTCGGATGGGATGTCGGATATATGGGAACGCCAAGAATTGAACGGGACGGAACAGACGGAGTGATTAAAACACTGAAACACCATATTGACCTGATCGTTCAAACATCAAGCGATCCCGCCAACGGGATCACAACGGACTGGATGACCTACAAAGTAGTGCAAATCACCATCGATGGAGACATCGCGTTCGCCGTCATATACGGCGGATAAAACAAAATATAAAACACAGTTAAAGCATCGTCTGATACAGACGGTGCTTTTTTGCTGTACTTGAAATGGAGGAAAAATAATGATCACCAAATCTAAAAGAATCCTGTCCTCTGTGCTTGCAATGATTTTGCTCATCACAGGGCTGCTGCCGATGAGCGTTTCAGCAGCGGATGTAACAATGGATCTGTCAAAAGCAGAGGTCAGTTGGGATTACACTTTGACCGATGAAGAAGGAAATGCGTTTGCGGCGGCCTACGGTTTAAAAGCAGAAGACAATCCCTTTGGCGGAGCTATTTCTCCCATGCTCCGCAGAATGCACGACTATACCGCAAAGCGGCCCGGACTCACATCAGACAAGTCTCAGTGGGTATACGGCGAAGACTATGTGTATTGCTTCTGCATTGAACATGGTGTGCCTCTGCCGGACTCAGGCAGCTACAGCGGTTCAAGCAATCTGACACATGGCAATAAATATGAAATGCTGTCAGAAAATCAGAAAACACTTTTGTCGCTTGCGCTTGCCTATGGATATCCAAACCGCACTGATTTGGAAACAAGTAAAGACGCCAACGCCTGCTACAGTGCAACACAGCTCATTGTGTGGCAGATTACACTCGGATTCAGGACATCAGCTACGGAACTAAATGATAAAACCTATCCTATGAGCGGATACACCGGCACAATGACTGAACAGTATTGTCGCAACAAATACTTTAAGTATTATTATGATTTGATCCTTTCTGATATGGCATCCCATTATAAGCGTCCGAGTTTTACAAGCAATGTTCCCGCATCAGCGAAAACCTATGAGATGGAGTATGCCAACGGAAGCTACAGCGTTTCACTGACAGATACCAATAATGTACTGAGCAAATACAAAGTATCCGTTACAGGCGGCGTGTCTGTAAAGATCAAGATCGGAAG
>CAJFJP010000008.1 GCA_904384255.1 Candidatus Timburyella stercoris | reverse complement strand
CCCATTTTTATGATTAAATACTGGGGCAACATTTGCGGGCAGGGTCAAAAAAGCCCGTAAAATCAAGGAAAACCGGCGCTAAACTGTACGCCAGTACGGACTCAAAGCTGCACGTCGTGCGCCGCAGTTCTCCAAGAGATAATATTTACAAAGTCAAAAATCGATATCCGTTTATACGGATATCGATTTTTTTATACTGCCTAAGCAGTGGAAAATTTTTTTTGGATTTGTCTATAAATAAACGAGTGGAACCGCAATAAAAAGGCAAGTATAATACGAATTTAAAAAGGAGACAGTTATTTTAAAATTATTATATCGATAAGCGATACCATTTGACCTGTTTGCGGATAGCGGTGTATGTGAAGCACTGATATTTTCAGCTCTATTTATGTAATAAGCTGGCAATTGAATCTAAAAGGAGCCGCGCAAACCGCCTGTTGAAGTAGAGCCATTTAATCTTTGTAAATTGAGAAATAGTTATAGCAAATTCGCCGGTACATGGAAATGCCAAAAACGGCAATATAGGCTTTATGATATGGTAAAGTTTTATGTAATAGGAGTGCTGTACTCATAAGCCTTGGTAAAATATAATCACAACCGAAGCAGTGCGTTTTAGAGTGCCCATATGTATACAGATTTAGCTGTAGCTATAAAATTATTACATCCTGAGCGGCGGCTTTAAAGAAATATCATGCTGTGCCGTCTGCTGTATTTAGTACTTATACTCAGCAAATATTATATTGAACACTGTTATTTTACTTGAAGTAAGCTTATATATTAAAGCCTGCAGACGTAATTTGACAGGACATTTTATTATGTAATTTATTGAAAATAATATAGTGTGAATTAAAGGGAATTTAAGCAAAATTTTCGTACAAAATAAAAAGTACGATCAAACGAACGCAGAGAAAAGCATAAACGAATTATAAAGAATTAACTTCACAAATAAATCGTGCTTAAACGTTAAGTATGACCGTACTTAAAATAAGTTATACTAATATAGTTACAAATTTGTTATTTGAAATATAAGCTCAATATTGCTATAATTATGTCAAATCCTGTTGCGGTGCAGGAAAATTATCCCAAGAGTATCGGGACCGCAGTGCACAGCTATAGAACTGCTGGCATTAACCTTATAAATTTTGTCGAAAATTCCGCTTTTTTCCAAACGGTCAGCGACCATATTTGGCAGCTCATCGGTGAGGCAAGTGTGGGTAACAAACGCAACATCTGGAACAATATCATCTTTTTGGGCGATAATATTGTCGGTATACTCACAAAGTACATTAGTAAGCTTGCCCCTGTATTTTTTCCCGACACGCATCTCGCCGTTGCGCACTTCGATGCAGGGTTTAAGTTTTAGAACATTTGCGCCGAGCGCTGCAACAGCGGAGCATCTGCCACCTTTATGCAGATATTTAAGGGTGTCAAGAATAAATGTGCAGTCCATTTTTTCCTGCATGTCGTTAAGCTTGTTTAATATTTCTTCAGCAGAAGCGCCGGCTTTAGCCATTTGTGCAGCGACAATTACCTGATACCCTATGCCGGAGGAAAGATTTTTGGAATTTATAACATATACGTTTTCCATATCTTCGGCGGCAATGCATGCATTATTATAAGCGGCGGACATTGTTGAGCTTATTATAAAATGAATTACCGTGCTGCCGTCTTCGGTATATCCTTTAAAGAGTTCAGTATAATCGGCTACATTTGCAGCGCTTGTTGTAGCAAGCCTACCGGTTTCGTCGGCATATTTAAACAAATCTGCTGGCATAACGTCAACGCCGTCAATATGCTTTTTATCGCCGAGTATGACGGGAAGCCCATAAACTTTTATATCTAAATCTTTAATAAGATTTTCAGGCATATCGGCGGTACTATCGCAGCTTATTATTATTTTGCTCATATGTATAAAACCTCTCTTTTCTAACTGATATTACCAAATATTATAACATAGAAAAGAGAATTTTTATAGAAATTATTTGCAACAAAGAAAAATTTTTTTTAGTCTAATATAGACTAAGGAGCTGAGATTATGTCAAAATCAAAAACAATAATTATAATAGCGGTAATAACGGCGCTGACATTTTTAACAACGTTTTTCGGCGTCTCCTGTAAGCTCATAATGGATAATAATGAGGAACTTAAAACTCAGCTCCAAAATGCTCAGTCGCAGATAGATTCGACCGTCTCTGAATATGAAAGCAAACTTAATGAAAAATCTGGAGAGATAGACAGGCTTAACTCTGAATTGAACCAGATCAAGACGCAATCACAGCAGACGACATCATCAGGCGGCACATCTCAGAAGATATGTTATCTTACATTTGACGACGGCCCGTCAGAGAACACACTAAAAATACTCGAGATACTGAAAAGGGAAAATGTGAAAGCTACATTTTTTGTCATACACACAGAAAAGATGGATTATCTCAAAAATATAGCAGACGATGGCCACGCTATAGGACTTCATTCATACAGTCACCAATATAAAACAATATATGCAAGCGAAGATGCCTATTTCAGTGACTTACAGAAGATTTCTGACGAAGTGTTTCAGTATACAGGCATAAGATCAAATATAATCCGTTTTCCGGGCGGCTCGTCAAACACTGTTAGTAAATTTAACAAAGGCATAATGACGCGCCTCACACAAGAGGTGAAGAACAGAGGCTACGCTTATTTTGACTGGAATGTAACATCTGGTGACGCGGATGATAAAAAGGTATCAGCTGATTATATTATAAAGCAGTGCAAGAGGGACATGCCTAAAAAGAGCAACGCATGTGTACTCATGCACGACGCCTCAGCTAAAACGACTACTGTAGAAGCATTGCCGCAGATTATTAAATTATTCAGAGATAATGGCTTTACATTTGAAAAGCTCGATTCAAACAGCGTTGTTACAAATCATAAGGTAAATAACTAATACTTATAAAAATATAGCAGGATGCCTTGGCAAAGGTATCCTGCTTTTTGTACTTATTGTAAAGTCAAATAACTTATAATATTTTTATAATTTAAAGAATTAATTAGAAACTTAATACATAATTGCAAGAGCATCAATAATTACTAAAAAAATTACATTTGCTACAAGTAAAATCTTTTGTGATACATAGTTATAAAAATAGCTGAGTATTATTTATACGCTATATTATCATTAAGTATAAGCGTCAAAAATATAACTATATAGTGGGATAAGAGACATTAAGTTTTGCGCAAAAATTGGCAAAATGCAAAGTCTAATTGCTATACAGCATATGTGATAAAATGGACTGATAAAGTTTGCATGTTTATTAAGCGTATGGCTGATGTCTTATGCCACATAGTTTGCTAATTTGGCAAATATGTGCAGTTACTTATATTTTGTATTTATCAGCGGACTATTATCCTGTTGGTAGAAGGTCGGCGGGGTCGCCGATTGTATATCCCTCAGCCTTAATACTTTCTATAGCAAAGGGGAGCATATTTGAATTGGTTTCATTTGCCAAATGCAGCAGCAGTACAGCTCCGGGGTGTATTCTTGCCATAATTTTAGAAACGGCTGTTTCAGCGGGGATTATATTGTCACCCCAGTCTTCATAGGCAAAGCTCCACAGCAGTGTAGTAAGCCCCAGACTATTTGCCTCAGAAACCACATCCTCGTAAAATTTTCCCTGAGGCGGACGATAAAATTGCATGCTTATGCCGTACTTTTCAGAAAATTCGGACTGCAGCTTGGTTATATCCTCCTGAATTTCAGCAAATGAGACCTTTTCGCAGTCACGGTGGTAATAGGTATGATTTCCTATATAATGTCCTTCAGCAATCATACGTGATATAAGGTCCGGCTCTTTTTCAAGATAATTTCCTGTTATAAAGAAAACGGCTTTTAAATTGTTCTGCTTTAATATATCTAGAACAGTTTCAGTATATCCCGCCTCATATCCCAAGTCAAAAGTAAGATATATTTTCTTTTCATCAGTATTTCCAATAAATTTTCCACCGTTGCTGTTTAAAATTTCAATGCCTTTGGCATTGCCTTCGGGAGTTGTATGATTGTTGTTGTGGCGCAAGCCCCAGCTTACTATCCCGGTGCCTGTGCCGGAAGATATTATCTGGCTGCCAAAAGATGAAAACAGAAAAATGGATACAGCCAGCGCTATGCCGAGCACAAATAAGCCCATGGATTTTTTAGATGATGATATAATTTTCATAACAGCACTTCCCGTAATATAATTATTTGCGTGCATTAAATATATATGATAAAATTGGCATATTATGACGAATGCTTGTCTTTTTCGGACAGCGGCAGGGAAGATTTTCATGAGTATTTACCGCATAGCATGATATAAAAATAAGAAGGAACTGATTGCGCTTTAATGTGTTGCCTTTTAAGGAGATAAAGTGTATAATAAAGAAAGTTGTTTGCGGTTATGACAGGCGTCTGACAATGGGCTTATTATAGTCATCTACACAGATATTTGTCGAAAAGTTGTGATATTAAGTCACAGGGCGGAGCGGCGTTATATCTACTGCCGCTGTTAAGACATCTGTAGCTGTTTTGGAAAATAAAAAGGTAAAGGAGCTTTTATATGTACAGTGATATAATCAATACCATTGGGTTCGTAAGCCACAGCGACAGCGAAGTGGCAAAGGCTATGCGCAGCGAGCTTAAGCGTCAGCAGAACAACATAGAGCTTATCGCATCGGAAAATTTTGTATCTCCAGCGGTTATGGCGGCTATGGGCAGCGTGCTGACAAACAAATATGCAGAAGGATATCCAGGAAAACGCTATTACGGTGGCTGCCAGTGCGTGGATATTGTAGAGAACATAGCGCGCGACAGGGCGAAGGAGCTATTCGGCGCAGAGCATGCCAATGTACAGCCGCATTCCGGCGCACAGGCAAACCAGGCGGTATATTTTGCATTTTTAAAGCCGGGCGACACTGTTATGGGAATGAATCTTGCTCACGGCGGACACCTTACACATGGCTCGCCGGTAAATATGTCGGGTGCTACATATAATTTTGTTCCTTACGGCGTAAACGACGACGGATTTATAGATTATGACAAAATGGAGCAGACGGCTTTAGAGGTAAAGCCAAAGCTTATAGTCGCCGGCGCGTCTGCCTATGCAAGAAAGATTGAGTTTGACCGCATGAGCGAGATAGCCAAGAAATGTGGAGCAATGCTTATGGTCGACATGGCACATATAGCCGGACTTGTAGCAGCCGGGCTTCACATGAATCCTGTGCCGTATGCCGATATAGTGACTACAACGACGCACAAAACGCTGCGCGGGCCGAGAGGCGGCATGATTCTCTGTAAAGAAGAATATGCCAAGGCTATTGACAAGGCGGTATTTCCTGGCAATCAGGGCGGCCCGCTCATGCACATAATTGCTGCAAAGGCAGTTTGTTTTAAAGAGGCTTTGTCAGATGACTTCAAAAAGTATCAGCAGCGTGTTGTTGATAACGCTCAGGCGCTTGCAAACGGGCTTATTAAGCGCGGCATCAAGCTTGTGTCGGGAGGCACGGACAATCATCTTGTGTTGGTTAACTTAGTGGGAACAGGAATAACGGGCAAAGAACTTGAGCATCGCCTTGACGCAGTAAATATTACAACGAATAAAAATGCGATCCCCAACGACCCAGAAAAGCCGTTTGTCACGAGCGGCGTTCGTCTCGGCACTCCGGCGGCGACTACACGTGGGCTTGAAACTGACGATTTTGACAAAATAGCGGAGTTTATAGCGTTGGCCGCAACCGACTTTGAAAACAATGCAGACAAGATAAAGGCTGGCGTTAGGGAAATATGTGAAAAATATCCGCTTTACGAATAATATTTTATATAAATGGGGTTTAATAAGTATGGCAAATTTTAAAGGTTCAATATTTTCAGACCAGCTAGGCATGCGCACAAATATTACTGTAAGCCTGCCGTTCGATGTGGCAAATAAGGTAGGGGTGACCACTCCGCCGGAAGAAATGCCTATATTATATCTTCTTCACGGACTGTCGGACGACAATACGATGTGGTCGCGCTATACGGATATAGAGCGGTTTGCCGATTACAGGGGATTTATAGTGGTAATGCCGGAGGTACAGCGCAGTTTTTATTCCGATATGGTTTACGGCCCAAACTATTTTTCATATATAGCGGACGAGCTTCCACAGCTTGTAAAATCACTTTTCGGAATTGAGCGTCCGAGGGAGAAAACTTTTGTGGCAGGACTCTCAATGGGCGGATACGGCGCGGCAAAGGTGGCACTTAGCCGTCCTGACAGATATATGGCAGCCGCGTCATTTTCCGGTGTGCTCGATGTAAGACGGGCATACGATCTTGTAGTAAACGACGAGTTTTATGCGATATCTAAAGGTGTTATAAGGCCGGAGGACGATTTGTTTGCATTAGCTGAAAAAACGGCCCAGAATAAAAACAAGCCGTCATTTTTCATAACCTGTGGCAAGGATGACGCACTTGTCCGAATACATGAACAGCAGGACGACTTTAAAAAATGCCTTGATAAATATGGCTATAAATATGAATATAATGAGTGGCCGGGCGGCCATGAATGGCGGCTTTGGGAAAAATCGGTTGAGCAAGCGCTTGATTATTTTTTAACACTTAATTAATATTGGACTGTTTGTGTTGTCAAGTGCGCGGTACTATTAATGTGTTTGGCCAAGAAAGATTATGCGCTGTAAAGTTATAGTGCAAAGTATGGTAAACACAGCAAAGTAGAGTGCTTATAATTTAATTTTATACCCATTGTTATTAACGCCGCCGAAAACGCTCGGCGGCGTTTTGCCAAATTTATCGACATTGGCGCATAGGTCATGTACAGCCTGAGAAATGATTTATAATGAATATTTAGGATGTATTTAGATGCTTCATATACAAGAATATTTAATTAGAAAAAACTAAATTGGAGCTGGATTATGAACTAAAAAAATGCACAGCTGCATGCCATAACAGATGAATTTGCCGCTAAAATAAGCAATTGGGAATATAACGCGCCTTATGAGAGATACAATTTTAAGGGATGCCCAAATAGATATCTTATGAATAAAGAAACATGGGGCACAGAGCAGTTTTGCTTGCTTGAGAATAACGAGATTGTAGGGTGTGTCTCCTGCCAGTTCGAGAGCGATAAGCTTTGGATTGGCTGGTCATTATGTCCAAATTTATGTGGTAGGAGAACAGGACATTTATTTGCCATAAAATGTGTAGAGCAAATAAGAAAACAGAAAAGATATAATAAGGAAATATATTTAAGAGTAGCGGCATCAAACATAAGGGCAATAAAGGCTTATCAAAAGGCCGGCTTTATCTTTTCAGGGATTATTCAGGATGAAGTTGCTTATACGAACGATATAGAAGATTTCTTTATTATGAAAATTGAATAAAAGAGTAAGCGTTAGATTTATACATCGTAAATATATTTTAAATTTTAATATAGTGATATAAAACAGAATAACATGCGAGGTGAAAAACATGTCAGCACCGCTTGCAGATAGGTTGAGACCGCAGAGTCTTGACGAGGTAGTAGGACAGCCGCATCTTTTTTCAAATGGGTGTGCGCTGCGTGCAATAATTGAATCAGGAAACATACCGAGTCTTATATTTTACGGGCCTTCGGGAGTTGGAAAATCGACGGTGGCGTCCATTATTGCAAAACGTACTGGTAAACGCCTGCATAAGCTAAACGGCACAACTGCCTCTACCGCTGATATTAAGGATGCTGTCGCAGAAATTGATACTTTAGCCGCACCTGACGGCATATTGCTGTATTTGGATGAGATACAGTATTTTAACAAAAAGCAGCAGCAGACGCTGCTCGAGTATATGGAGGACGGAAGTATAACTCTTATTGCATCGACGACGGAAAACCCGTATTTTTATGTATATGGTGCGGTGCTAAGCCGTTCTACCGTATTTGAGTTTAAAATGGTTGAGCCTAAGGATGTGGTTCCGGCCATAGAGCGGGCATATGCATTTATGGAGCAGGACCGCACAGAAAAATATGAAATAGACGACGAAGTTTTTGATATAATATCGCATGGCTGCGGCGGCGATGTTAGAAAGGCCATAAACATGGCGGAGCTCAGTGTGATTGCATCGCCGGACGAAGATGGAAAAAGACATATAACGTCTGAAACGGTAAGTCAGCTTTCGCAAAACTCGGCCATGCGTTATGATAAAGGCGGGGACGAGCATTATGATATTGTTTCGGCGTATCAGAAATCTATGCGCGGCTCCGACCCAGATGCAGCGCTGCACTATCTTGCGCGGCTGCTCGAGGCAGGCGATTTGCCGTCAGCCTGCCGCAGGCTTATGGTGTGTGCCTGCGAAGATGTTGGGCTGGCTTATCCTCAGATAATACCAATTGTAAAGGCGTGTGTTGACGCTGCTATGATGGTAGGTATGCCGGAAGCCATAAATCCGCTTTCGGACGCGGTAATACTTGTATGCAGCGCTCCAAAATCAAACGCCGGATGCAGTGCATATTATCGGGCTGCGGCTGACCTTAAGGCCGGCAAAACAGGACATATTCCGAGACATCTTCAGAACAAGCACTTTGACGGCGAGGATGCTAAACGAAAGGGCCAATTTTATTTGTATCCGCATGAATTTGAGAATAATTATGTCGAGCAGCAATATCTGCCGGACGAGCTTAAAGACGCCGTTTATTATATTCCCGGAAATAATAAAACCGAGCAGGCTTATAAAGCGTATTGGGATAATATAAAAAAGAATAAGAAAAATTCTAAATAGATATTGGTACTTTTACAGCCAGCAATATAAAAAGCTTATATAAATTGTAATACCCTCTGTTATGTTATTGCATGTACGCAGTATACGGCAGGGGGTATTTTCTGATTTATTAAAAAGCCTGCTTTAGCTTATTTAAAGTTTTTATGTTTCATACAAGAATTATACTGTAATCATAGCGTGTCAATTATTGTAAAATACATTAGTTTATGTTATATTTATAATAATAGCCTAAATATCTCTGGGAGGTTGTTTATGAATAACGAGAGCAAATCCATGGACAAGATAGTGGCGCTGTGCAAGGCGCGCGGATATGTATATCCCGGCTCTGAAATATACGGCGGCTTGGCGAACACATGGGATTTCGGACCTTTAGGCGTTGAGCTTAAAAATAATATAAAAAATGCCTGGTGGCAAAAGTTTGTTCATGAGAGTGAGCATAATGTAGGGCTCGATTCCGCCATACTAATGAATCCGCAGACATGGGTTGCGTCAGGGCACATAGGCGGGTTTACTGACCCGCTTATGGATTGCCGTGAGTGTAAGACACGTCATCGCGCAGACACTTTAATTGAAGACAGCGGTGTAAACCCGGCTGGTTGGAGTTTGGAGCAGATGGCGGATTATATAAAAGAGCATAATATTCCTTGCCCCAACTGCGGCAAAAGCAATTTTACCGATATAAGACAGTTTAACCTTATGTTCAAGACGTTTCAGGGCGTAACGGAGGACAGCAAAAACGAGCTTTATCTCCGCCCGGAAACAGCGCAGGGCATATTTGTCAACTTTGCAAATATTCAGCGTACCAGCCGCCGCAAGATACCATTTGGAGTAGGACAGATAGGTAAATCTTTCCGCAACGAGATAACGCCCGGCAACTTCATTTTCCGCGTACGCGAATTTGAGCAGATGGAACTGGAATTTTTCTGTAAACCTGGAACTGACATAGAATGGTTTGGCTACTGGCGCCAGTACTGCATAGATTGGCTACTTAATTTGGGGCTTAAAAAGGAAAATCTCAAGCTGCGCGACCATGACAAGGAAGAACTGTCGCATTATTCGAACGCCACGACCGACATTGAATTTTTATTCCCGTTTGGCTGGGGCGAGCTGTGGGGCATTGCCGACAGAACCGATTTTGACTTAAAGCAGCATATTGAGCATTCCGGCAAGTCGCTTGAATATTTTGACCCGCAGACTAATGAAAAATATATTCCATATGTAATTGAGCCATCACTGGGCGTCGAGCGGGTACTTCTTGCTTTGCTTTGTGACGCTTACGATGAAGAAGAGGACGAAAAAGGAGAGGTTCGTACAGTACTCAGGCTGCATCCTGCTGTTGCACCGGTTAAAGCTGCTATATTGCCGCTTTCAAAGAAGCTGGCTGAGCCGGCGGAGGAGCTTTATCGCAATCTTATAAAGAAGTTCAACGTTGAATATGATGATGCCGGGTCGATAGGCAAGCGTTACCGTCGTCAGGACGAAATAGGCACACCATTCTGCATTACATATGACTTTGATTCCGAGACTGACAGATGCGTAACAGTGCGCGAGCGCGACTCTATGCAGCAGACAAGGGTGAGCATTGACGCGCTTACTGAATTTATAACTTCAAAAATTTCTCTTTAATTTAACAGCAATCTGTAGTGTTAACCGATACTGTCAAAATTAGTTGCAAAGTGGCGCTTGGCACAGGCGATTAACAGCATATGTGTTTAATATTCAATAGATGTTGAAACAAACTTATAACTGCTTTAAGCATTGTGATCGCAGAATTATACTTGTAATGGTTGAAATTAGCAGTACATTTTATAGCTGAAATTCGGATGTCTTTTATCCATAAATCTGATGTTCTTAGGTATATAACCAAAAAATGGTTTGTATGGGTGTTTAAGTAACATTATTTGGACAAGTTTTTTAATCTGTACGACTTAACCATACATATCCTATCAGCATAATTCTACTTATATATTAACGAATTTGATCTGATTGTGTCAGCCTATGTAATTGTTCACATTTTGATGCTGCCTTTGCCTTTCTGCTTATACATGCTTGTGCAGTAGAGCGTTCATTTCAAGCATAAATAATTTAAAAGGCTCAATATTTATTGAGCCTTTTTATCTTAAACAGCAGCATCGAGCAGTAAATATATCATGATAAACCATATTTCTAAAGTTTATTTGAGCTGCATTTCTATATATGCTTTATATTTATTAAAAAAGTCTGATTTTTTTAAGCTTTTCCATTTTATAGCATTAATATCCGTTTTTGAAAAGAACAACACATGTTTTAATATTTTATATTGATTATTTTCACATAAAAGACATAAAAAATATATTTTTATTTAATTTATGCGCATTATAATTACAAATGTAAACCAAAGGAAATCTAAAAATAAATTAAATATATTTAGAAAGGAACCTGTTTTATGGAACAAAACAATAATAGTTTTAATCCGTTAGATAACAGCAAAGATAAGTTAGAAAATTGCAGCAGCGAATCTGTCAACATGTCAAACAACATTCAAAATAGTGATGTGAACAAATCATATGACGCACCGGCCGATGCTAAATCGGCAAATACTTATTCACAGCAAGCCGATAGTCAAAGCAACGGTACTTCTCAGCCTGACAGCTCAAATACGCAGAGCGTTTACAATACTAATTCAAATTTATCTGATACAGCCCCCAAAAGTGGTAATTTAAATTTTGGCGGCCAGGTCTCCGAGCCATCCGGAACCGAGGCTAATACCGGCACCAGCGGCTATAATTTTAACGGCAATAACACCTATAACAGCCCTTATAGTCAATATAATTCGTTTAATAATTCAGCAGCAAACGGTCAGGCGCCGGAACATGCAAATTCTTATACTCCTAATCAGAACAAATATGTTCCTGGCGGCGGATACGGCAATTATTATGCGTATCAGAATACAGCATACGCTGCGCCGCCTAAGAAAAAAGAGAAAAAATACGGTCTTGGAGCTGTTGTTGCAACTGCACTTGCCTGTTCAATTATAGTCAGCGGTGCTTCATCCGCGGCAATAATTGGCTTTTACGGCACATCGAAAGATACCGTAGACGGAGGTAATAAAACGACCACTATAAACGTTGACGAAACAGCCTCTAATCTTGTTGAGGCCATTGCCTCAAAATGTATTAATTCCGTTGTTGGAATAAGAACTACCTATTCTCTGAATCAATTTTTTGGCAGCCAGCAGGCGTCAAGCGAGGGTTCTGGGGTTATATATTCCGCTGACGGCTATATTATTACAAACTATCATGTCATAGAAGATACATCTTCAAGCATTCCATCAAATGCTACAAAGGAAATTGAGGTATACCTTAATAATTCCGATGAAGCGTACAAAGCACAGGTTGTTGGATACAATCAGTCCTGTGATCTTGCCGTGCTTAAGATAGAAGCTACAGGACTTACTCCGATAGAATTTGCCAATTCAGATGACATTAAGGTCGGAGAAACTGCCGTAGCCATAGGCAGCCCTGGCGGAATAGACTTTATGAACAGTGTAAGCTCAGGTGTTGTAAGCGGCATAAATCGTTCTATAACAATTGAAAATATAGGGACTCTTACACTTATACAAACGGATGCGGCTATTAACCCCGGAAATTCCGGCGGCGCGTTGGTAAATTCTGAGGGCAAGCTTATTGGTATAAACAATGTTAAAATAGCTGACAGCGATTATGAAGGCATGGGATTTGCTATACCGTCAAACACCGTTGCTGAAGTTGTAACAAATATAATTGAGAATAAAGACAGCGGTCTACCATATCTTGGGCTGCAAATTTATTCAAACTACACACATGAAATGCTTCAGGAAATGGGATATCCAGACGGAGTTGTAATAGCGCAGATTGTAAGCGGCGGCCCATGTGACGGAGTAGGTCTGCAGGAGTATGATATAATTACCGAGTTCAATGGCAATAAAATTACGTCATATCAGGACCTTGACAAGTATAAGAATCAGTGCAAGCCGGGAGACTCTGTCGAACTCACTGTTTACAGATATACTACACAAAGCTATTTCAATGTTACCATAACTATGGGGCAAACATCTAACGGAGCTGTTTCTTAAATCTTTTTCATTATTATAACCCCTCACAAAAGCCCTGCCAAAATGCAAAGTTTGCATTTTGGCAGGGCTTGCTTTTTGCCGCGCCTGTAAATTCGGCAGATTTATTAATTGCTTATCAATTTGTATTTGCTTGTAATGGTCAATTTCCAATTTAACTAAAAATCATTGTGCAGAATAATTCATGTGTTTACTTAAATATAGACAAGCTTATTGAGCGGCGAGCAAAAAGCGGGCTGTATAAAAGGCCAAGCAATACTAAATTAAAAGAAAAAGCAGCTGAAATGCCGCTTTTATAAGAAAATTAAACGACATTGCAGTACGGTTTAGACTTGACAAAATCTAAACAATAAAAAATATTTATAATTATAGCGAATAATAAGCAATAACTAGTGCTTTGCTTCATACCGCAGAAAGGCTAGTTATTTGGTTTTACTATGAAGATTAAAAATTATTATCGTATTGCTCGCCATAGCCTGACCGTCCGATATGTCGTCACCCGGCATGTCCCAATCCGGGAGTTAGGAGCATGCAACTGGTAAAATCGTCATACTTGTTTGTTTAAGTTTTACGCCGTCTTAGGCTTTCACATATTTCATTTTGAGCAAAACATATCCATTTCTTTTCAATTTCTACTGACTTCCTTTAACCTATTTTCCAAGGCTTTTTATCTGTTTCATGATTGCAGCGTTTGGTATTATGCTCAAAGCAATGAAAAAGCTGCTACTACGATTAAACGCAGTAACAGCTTCAGATTATCTAAATATAAAGAATTTATTTAACTCTTTTACCACCTATTATTACCATTTCTATATTCATATCATCGTCTAAAACAAGCAAATCTGCGCGCTTACCTTTAGCTATAGAGCCAATTTCGTCCTGACGACCGATTACTCGTGCCGGATTTGCCGTCGCCGCCTTAACAGCACTTTCAAAAGGAATGCCAAAAGATACACAGTTCTTAACGCACTGATATACATTTGTTGTAGAACCTGCCAACGCGCCGCCGGGTGTACGCGCAGCACCGTCAACAACTATAACTGGGCTACCGCCAAGCTCATAATTGCCGTCCGGCATGCCGCTTGCCGACATAGCGTCGGAAATGAGAACTACCCTGTCGTCGCCCAGTATTTTAAAGGTTGTGCGTATTACGGCCGGATGTATATGTACACCATCGCATATAAGCTCTGCTGTTGGCTTCATCTCAGAATCAAATACAGCGCCGACAACGCCCGGCTCACGATGAGTATAGCCAGTCATTGCATTATAAAGATGCGTTGCATGGCTTGCACCATTCTTATAAGCCTCCATTGCTGTGTTATAATCTGATGATGTATGTGCTGTAGACAGCACATATTTCCCGCCGCTCATCTTCTTTATAAAATCCATCGAGCCGTCAAGTTCCGGTGCTAAATCTATCAACTTTATCATGCCGTTGGCGCTCTTGTCAAGTCCTTCAACTTCTTCTACTACCGGTGAATGCATTACATCCGGGTCCTGAGCACCGCACTTTGATTTTGCAAAATATGGTCCTTCCATATTAATGCCGACTATCCTTGCGCCCTTAACGCTGCCGGCATTGTCACCGATATTTTTCATTATAGCGTTAAGCTTGTCAATAGACAGTGACATTGTAGTAGCACAAAAAGAAGTTATGCCATGATCCGCAAGATATTCTGAAATTGTGTTTAGCGCTTCAGGAGTCCCGTCGCATGCATCGGAACCATTGCTTCCATGTATATGGATGTCTATAAGACCAGGTATTACCTTTTTACCGGTAAGATCAATTTCCTCACTGCCGGACAGATTTATGCCGACATCTTCTATCTTATCTCCTGATACTTTTATATCCAGCTTTTCAAGCTGAAACTTGTCGTTTAAAACAACCGCGTTTTTAAGTAGCATTTAATATCGCTCCTCTTAATTTATTTTGATGTAAAGCTACCTTTTCAATAAGGCAATAGTGCTTTACAGCTTATTTTTTATTATTATAGCATCCTATACTTTTTTTAACAAGTGTAAGAACACCATTTTGACATTTTTTATATGGATTTTGACTAAGCCTGTACACAGATAATATTAAATACACTTAGCATATAACATTAAAATATGATAATATATTATAAAATAAAAGTCGGCGGAGGAGTTATGTACAATATAAACATTATATGCATAGGCAAGCTCAAGGAAAGATATCTTACAGAGGCCTGCGGAGAATATTTAAAGAGGCTTAACGCATACTGCTCCATAAAAATAATTGAATTGGATGAGTATCGCATAACAAAAAGTCATGAAGCTGACATAAAAACAGCTGTTAAAATTGAGGGTGAAAGAATAATAAAGAAAATTCCTCCAGCCTCATTTACGATAGGTATGTTTATTGACGGCAAGCAGTTAAGCTCATCGGCTTTTGCAGATAAAATTAGCAAAACGGCACTTAATAAAAGCAGCACCATTAATTTTATAATAGGTGGTTCATATGGGTTGTCAGACAATGTCAGAAAAGTATGTGATGAAATTATATCGCTATCTCCAATGACTTTCCCGCACCAGCTTTTCCGTATAATTCTGCTTGAGCAGTTATATCGTGCCTTCACAATATTAAACGGCGGCAGTTACCACAAATGATATTATGCCGAATAAAAATGTAGTTTTTACCCACTCTTAGTAAAAAAGTGATTTATACAAATCCTTAAAGCAATGCGTTTTTGGCGCATTTAAAATATGCTGAAATTTATTCTCATGCATTGCTTGTCCTGCGTTCATCAGATAGCTGGTATTGCATTATCTGGCAATGCTTAGACCAGTACTTGCAGGCGATTTGTCTAGTCCGATATTTTACGATACAAATTTTGTCAGCTTACACACCATTACTTTCTATATTAATATCTTAATAAAAAATAAAGCATAAGATTAATTTTATGCTTTATTTTTTATTATATTTACTATTTATTAATTGACAATGAGCTTTTCAGCAATTTTATAGCCGTAAAATAAGCGTTCAAGCATACTTTTTGTAATTACTTTTCCATCTAAAGTCACCTTTTCACAAGAAAGAGCCTTTTCTTTAAGCAAAGCCATGGCACTGTTAATTTCAAGCTCTTGACTTCCGCATTCATATCCAAGCAACTCATTGGGGTGTACTTCAAATATATTGCACATATTAAAAATAACGTCAAGGCCTGGCTCTCTTCTCCCTTGTTCATACATTCCTATACTGCTTGTAGACATTCCTACTCTTTCTGCAAGATCTGTTTGTGTCATTCCTGAGGATATTCTAAGATGCTTAAGTCGTTTGCCAAATTTAATTTGAGCATTAATGTTACTTGACATATAGTCACCACCCCCTTTTTTATATTTTATTACACGAATAGTGTTATATCAACGATGCATTTGTTTTGAGTACCACTACAGTCTCATTGAGTGAATTTAAATCACGAGCGATTTAATTCTTTGTCAACTTTTGTTGAACTTGCCCACTATACGTGATATTATTATCATAGAGCGCGAAATAGATAGATTATTTCAACAATTAGTGTAAACTAATTGTATATTTCGCGCTGTGCAGATGCGGAGTTATCGGTTTCGCGCTTCATAAAAATAACACTATTTGTGTGATTATTGGAGGTTTATTATGAATAACATATCTTTAAAGGAACTTGGAGCACAATATTTACAGGAAGCTGATAAAATCCGTGAAAGAATAGCACTTCTTAAAGAGCAGCTTAACAACATGCCCGAAAGCGAAAGACATGACCTGCTTATAAGAATTAATTCACTTTATTCCTCTGCAAGAGAAGTTAAGGATATAGGAATTTATCTATCTAATTATTATGGTGAATAAAATGAAAAAAATTATTAGCCTTAATAGTTTTGAAAATGATTCCTATTCGCTGAAAAAATATATTCTTGAGCTTGGAGGCGATAATAAATCTATTATAAAATATCTCAAAAAGGCTATGATGAAAGCTATTGACTGCGAGCTAAGCAGCCGTCAAGCTTTTATCTTAAAAAAACACTATTTCGATAATCTTTCTGTTACTGAAATATCGAGCCTGCTGCATGTCAACAAATCTACTATTTCAAGATCTTTAAAACGCTCGGTTAATATATTAAAAAAGTCCTTGAAATATGCAGCTTATGCATTGAGCCTTATTGAGAGAGAGTAAATAAATAATAGCGGGGCAAGTCTTCCTTGCCCCGCTATTATTTTATACCTTAAATTTATCAATTACTCTTCTACTTTCCGCCATCTTTTTAGCAAGTGGACTATTTTCAAAACAAAAGACGACAGACCATATACACACATAGTATAATTTATTTAAAATAAAATAATCATAAAAAAGTCTGCATATAGAATAAGATTTTACAAAATGCAGCACTAAACCTTGAACTTGATTTAAGCACCGATTAAAACCTTGTTTTTCTATTTTAATGCCGATTTTTTCAGCTTTCTCAAGCCGCTGAAAAATTTAGTAAGCTCTGCTGCACATTCCTTTTCCATTACACCGCCGGTTACTTCAACTTTATGGTTAAACGGCATTGAAAATATATCTGTGACCGATCCGCAGCACCCAGCCTTTGGATCATATGCGCCAAAAAACAGTCTCTTTATTCTTGAATTTATCAGCGCACCAGCACACATAGGACAAGGCTCAAGTGTTACATACATATCGCAGTCTATAAGCCGCCAACTTCCGATATTACGGCAAGCTCCGTCTATCGCTTCTATTTCTGCATGTGTAAGTGCATTTTGGCTTTTTTCGCGCCTATTTCGCCCAGTTGATATTATTTTCCCATCGCTTACTATTACTGCGCCTACCGGCACCTCATTTTCAGCCGCTGCTTCTCTCGCCAAAGCAAGCGCTGCCTCCATATGTTCCATCTGCATTAATATGACAGCTCTCCTATCTCCAGCAGTACAAATTGTGCAATGTAAGTTAAAATCAGAACTATCATGCAGGGAGATGTAATAAATTTCCCTGTGCGCTGCCCTATGCTTAGCACTGTATCCGGCTTCTCATGTATAGGCCTTCTATATTTCTTCATTATAATTATAAATGAAATTGTGCCTATAATCAGCACTGCCGCCATGTATATAATAAACATCATGATATATTCATTATTTGTGAGATTAGGCCCGATTATATCGTCCAGCACAATAGACATAAAATTGTTCAAAAAGTGCGCCGCAATCGCCGGCCAAATGGAATCTGAGATTATTACGCACAGCCCAAGACCTATTCCCAAAATAAACGCAAATACAAATTGAGGAATATTGCCATGCATAAGTCCGAAAAGAAATGCTGACATCACTACTGCGAACATATTGCCATATCTTCTCAGCGAGCCTAATACTATTCCGCGCAGTGCAAACTCTTCAACCAGCGCCGGAACAATACTTACTGCGAGCACATAAAATATCTTCATAAAGATATTATTAGGCATCTCAAAAACCGCTGTCTGCATATTGCGTCCAAATATGCTGTTCCATAAAAAGTCGAGGCCAATAGAAGCTCCGTTGCCTATCGCTGATAAGCCTATTACCATAAACACAAGCAGTATAAAAAGCAGCGGAGACACTTTTTTCAGCTTTACAATTTCTGATGTACTTGTGCCAGTACCCCACGGTACTAACAAAAGCGGAACTGTAAGTGTTATTATGGAAACAAAAAATTGTATTATCAGCTGCCATTCAATGCTGGTGCCAAAAGTGTGCATAAAATAATATTCATTCCAATTTTCAGGTACGACAGAGTTTTCAATAATAGCCAAACCAATATACATTATAAGCATAACAACTATCTGCATAAAAAGCGAAGCAAGAAGCGCAAGCCCTATCATGTTGCTCGTATTCCAAAGATTGCGCTTTTCATAGATAGCTCTTATATTATATGGAAATTCATTATTTATCATAAGCATCTTCCAATCTTAATTTGATTTGCCTTTATTGCTTTTTCTGCCAAATTCAAATTATGAAGTTTTCACGTTTAACATATTACTTTGTGCATAGACTTGCATTATTAATGAATGCAGATATGTCATGTGTCTGTAAATCAGCTTTAAAATATTGCAAATCATATTCACGCACTGCTATTTGACCTTTACAGCGCCTTTTGCTTTTGCAGATTTTGACTTATCCTTCTTTATAAGCGAAACTGTTATTTTGAGTATATGCTTTAAATAATCTTCACCTTCTAAATATTCCTCTAAGCGGGACAACAGCTCCTCGTCGTCATATACCGCTTCGCCGAGTATACAGCAGACTATTACTCTGTCTACCTCAGAATCTCCGTCTATATACATCTCAGATATCATCTTGCAGAACTTGGTAAGCTGTTTTTTGTCATTTCTTTTAAGCAGCTCTCTTAAATGCGGAGCCGCTATGCGACAATAAAAATCATAGTACAAAAAGTCGCCGTACTGTGCAACATTGTCTTTATAATCATCCTTAAACTGCGGACATATTGTTAAAAATCTCTGCGTAAAAGCTCCTATTCCTGGAGTAGCGCCTGGCGCTGCCTTTGACGGCAAATCTATCTGCGAGCGGTGAGCGTTAAACGCCGCCTTTTTTATTCCAAGCACCTCTTCAAGAGTATCCTTAAAATCAGCGCCAATAGAGCGTGCATCATTTTCATTGCTTTCGTCTTCAAACAGCCATGTTGAAAGCTCTACAAACTCTCCGACATTTCCATCAGTTACATCGGCGACGTACATCCTGTACATTTTTTTATTATCGTCAAAGCGGATTTTTACCGCCTTTTTTCCTGATTTATATATCTCTCCGTCATCTACCGACTCCGATTTAAAGCCTTGCTCATCAAACAGCGGCTTTAGCTCATCGGTTATTATTTTATAAGAATTCTCTAACATTTTGTCCCCCAATTTTAAATATTATTTTCATCGTCGACATATTCCAAAATGTCGCCCGGCTGACAGTTAAGCTCACGGCAAATGGCATCAAGTGTTGAAAATCTTATCGCCTTTGCCCTATTATTTTTCAGCACCGACAAATTTGCCAGCGTAATATTCACTTTTGATGCAAGCTCTGTCATTCCCATCTTCCGTTTGGCAAGCATCACGTCCAGATTTACTACTATCGGCATTGTACCTTACCTTCGTCTTTTTATTTATCATATACTATCTTCTTAAGCTTATACCGACTGCTCAGTCTAAATCGTCAGCTCATTTTCATCTTTGTATTTTACCGCCATCTTAAACAGCTCAGCACATACCAGCAACGCAAGTGAAATAACGGCAAACAGCACAAAATCTATTATTACAAACGGCGAAAGGAGATAAATAATGGACACTCCATATCCTACCGCTAAAAATGCACAGCATATAGATACTCTGCGTATGCGCTTTGCATTTTCCATGACAAAAGGCTTATTGTTGTTTACATTATGAAGTATCTTTTTTACCTGCCAAAACGATATTATTCCAAATATATCAGTATATTCAAGCAATGCTAAAAGCACTATATAATAGTGCTTATGCCCGTATGCATCATATCTGCCGCTCAGCATATAATCCAGCAAAAATGGAAGCAAAAACAACATTACTACTCCGGTAATGGTTATGGCAAGGGTAAGTACTTCCAATATAACGCTGAGCCCGTTCCTGCCTATTATCTTCAATATATCACTCCCTGCCCGTTTAAAGCAGATAAAATATTTTATATTGCGGCATTGATTTAACTATCAAGCCATCTGCTACATATGCCGCTCAGAGCGCAATATACACGCTGCCAGTAATTTTCGCCCTAAAAACTCTGTTTTGCCGACTATCCGCAATACATAATTTTACTCTACTTCTTCCATGTTGTGCCATACATCCTGAACATCGTCGTTGTCTTCAAGCAGATCTATAAGCTTTTCCATTTTTGCTTTCACTTCGTCGTCTGCCGGTGCAGTATATGTCATAGGAAGATAATCTACCTCTGAATATACTATATTGTATCCCTTGCTTTCAAGGCTTTCCTTAACTTTGCTCAAATCAGCAGGATCGGTCAGCACCTCATATGCTTCCTTTTCGACGTTGAAGTCCAGCGCCCCTGCATCGAGCGCACATTCCATTACCTCGTCCTCATTGGGAGTACTGTCTTCGCCTATTTCTATGTCTATTACACCCTTTTTGTCAAACATAAACATAACCGAGCCGGTCTGGCCAAGACTGCCGCCGCATTTGTCAAAATAATGCCGCAGATCTCCCGCCGTGCGGTTGCGGTTATCGGTAAGGCACTGAACTACCACCGCTATGCCGCCGGGGCCGTAGCCTTCATATACTATGTCCTCATATGAATCATTTGCACCGTCGCCAGCCGCCCTTTTAATAATACGCTCTATATTATCATTCGGCACGTTGTTCTGCTTGGCCTTTGCTATTACATCCTTAAGCTTTGAGTTGGCCGCAGGATCCGGGCCGCCGCTCTTTACTGCTACGGCTATCTCACGGCCTATTTTTGTGAAAATTTTCGCCCTCTGCGAATCCGTCTTTTCCTTTTTTCTCTTTATATTACTCCATTTGGAATGCCCTGACAAACTAATTCCTCCAGTTTTTCTTATTTACATCTAATTATAATAGATATATTAACACAAAATAAGCCTTTTGACAATGATTGCGAGGTTAATATTATGAAAACAAATTATTTATCGGCATAAATTTTTAAAATTATGCAGATAATATTATATATCGAATAACATTAAATGAAAAATCTAAATTCAAAGGGCAGGAGGCCAAAATGAATATTCGCACCGATTTGGCAGTAGAAGCAAGAGAACTGCATGCAGAAAATATTGATGGGGTGGAAAACGAAGAGATAAAACGTGGAAATATAACCATTTCTAAAATAACTGTCATAAACGAAGCCGGCGCCAAGGCTCTTGGAAAGCCCGTTGGCAGATATATAACCGCCGATATTGCGCCGCTTTCCGAAGATTCCGGCTTTGACAGCGAGGCTGCCGGCGTATTAAGCGAGGAGCTTGAAAACCTGTTGCCGAAAGACGGCGCCGTACTGGTAACGGGGCTTGGCAACAATGACATAACTCCAGACGCACTTGGTCCCAAAACAGCGTCGCACATTTTGGCCACCCGCCATATCACCGGAGAAACTGCCAAGCTTGCCGGCCTTGACAATCTTAGAAAAGTCGCTGTGCTCGCCCCAGGAGTGCTTGGTCAGACCGGCATTGAAACGGGAGAGATTATAGCCGGCATCGCCGCTAAAATCCGTCCAGCGGCTGTAATTGTTATAGATGCACTTGCCTCTCATCGGCTCAAACGGCTCGGATGTACTGTACAGATGACGGATACCGGTATATCTCCCGGCTCAGGCGTAGGCAACAACCGCAAGGAAATAAGCAAGGCCACACTTGGCATTCCTGTAATAGCTATCGGAGTGCCTACCGTTGTCGAGGCCTCAACCCTGGCATATGATATAACCGGCAGCGAGCCCGACAGCAAGCGCTTGTCTGAAATAGAGCCGAGAGGAAGTAAAATGATAGTTACTCCCCGCGAAATAGACACGCTTATAAGCAGAGCGGCGGCGCTTATATCTCACGCTATAAACTGCGCTCTGCAAAAAAGCCTTTCGCCCGACGATTTAATGATGCTTGTTTCATAGGCTTATTCTTTTAATAAGCAAATTTAAGCAGTATAATTTTCCGGCAATTTAATATAAACGCATTTATAGCATGATACCGCCGGATTTTAAATGTTTTATACTCGCTTAATTAAAAATCTATACAAAACGGCCCTGACTACTCTGCCTGCAAAATTTTTACTGTTTTGCCGACGCGTTCAAATAATGCTTACATTATTAATTTGTTTGGCTAAAATCTGTAATCGGCAGATTAAATCTCATGTTATAGCAGAGATCGTTCAGCAATAAAATGTACTGCATTTTATAATGCCGTAAGATAGGGGTATATATTAAATTGGTATACCAAGCTCCGGCTTTGTGGTAATAGTATCGGCAATATCCGCATAAATTTTAGTATGCATCTAATTTTGCCAATGTACTTTTATTAGAATAAAAAACTGCATAATCTAATTTTTATAGACTTGCAGTAAGAGGACAGCAGCAAAATCAACTCTTTTTCGAAAAGATATACGGCGCATACGGTTTGTATTAATTTTATACTGTTACAGCGGGTGTTGCTATTGACGATTATATGTTCAGACAAAAAATCGGCTCTAAGAGCAATTATTATATTTTTAATATGCGGAATTATAATCTACCTGTCATTTACCAGCCCGCTGATTGATGAGGCCGCCGAGACTGCGGGCAATCTTGCTAAAGCGTCGCTGCTCATGACAATGCCGGACAATGGCTCCAAAGTATTATCCGATAAGCTAAGCGAGTTTGACGCAAGGCGCGAAGCATCGCAGGTATTGGCGTCTCTTCCCGCAAGTGACGACTACGAAGTCGGACCAAAAGAGGAAACAGTTTCCTCCGAGACTCAATCCACATCTTCACAGACAGCTTCTTCAGAAACTGCCTCTTCAGCGCCGGCCGAACCGCCGGAGGGTTATGGTACAGTGACAGAACGTTTTTACTCCTCATCCAGCGCCAATCTCAAATGGGAAAATGTATATGTATCAAGAAAAATTGACGTATCAATAGATATTGCTGAGGAAATAGCCACAAAACCTGATATTACCATATTAAAAAACGGAAAGCCTCAAGTCCTTATAATGCATACTCACACCACTGAGTCTTATCTTGCGGAGGACAACGGTACATTTAAAATAGGCGCCAGCTCACGCAGTACCGATGAAAACCTCAATATGATTGCTGTTGGAAATGAAATAGCAGATAAGCTTAACGCTGCAGGAATTGTAACTCTGCATGACAAGACCATGCACGATTATCCATCCTATAACGGCGCGTATGAGCGCTCGGAAGTAACGGTAAAAAGTTATTTGGAGCAATATCCAAGCATAGAGGTGGTATTGGATATCCACCGCGATGCCATATCAACTTCCGATACAAAAAAGATTAAACCAACCGTAACGATTAACGGCAAAAAAGCGGCGCAGGTAATGATTATAAACGGCTGCGAATATGGAAGTATAACCGATTACCCCAACTGGCGGGAAAATCTGCGCTTTGGACTTCGCGTGCAGCAGGCTTTTGAAACAATGTACCCAGGGCTTGCACGTCCGCTTATGTTTGATGACAGAAAGTACAACCAGCAGCTTACCAACGGCTCAATACTTATAGAAATGGGCAGCGATTCAAATACCTTGGAAGAAGCAAAATACTCAGGTCAGCTTGTAGGCGATGCACTGGTATCGGTACTTGAAGGACTTATACCGCAATAATGTTCTTTATTTATTATAATTAATGCTCATAATGTCTGCTGAATTACTGCAAAAAAATATTATTATAGCAAGTGTAAAGGTTAAGGATAAAAATGCTAAAAAAAATAAAGATGCTAAAACCCATAAAGCTCAAAAATGTAAAAATAGGAACCGCAAAATATTTTTGCAGTTCCTTTATATCGGCATTGTCGCTTGCGCTGTGCCCGTTTGCTTTAATTCTCGGAATTATTATATCGGATTATAATACCCGAAGTACTGGACTTTCCGACGCAAAACCTGTAATTTATTTAGAGAATGACGACGGCGTGGAGTTTCATGTACTGGGATATACCCTTTCAATCAGCAGCGATACTTCTGATAAAATTACTCAGGCAGGCGAAGCTGCTTTGAGTTTTATAGCGCCTCAGCTAAGAATTATCTGTGCGGTGCCATCTGCCATAAACAGCCTGATTTGCAGCATATGTGAATTTTTTACACAACTCAGTTGAACACATCTGTGTAAGACATATATGCTTTCTTTTAAAATCATAATACACGTAGTATTTGCCTTTGGCTATATTGTGTGGATCACGGCAAAGCAAATAAGTTACGCAGTGACTTTGGAATAATGTGCACTTTTTGCCCGTGCTTCCGCCCTGTGCACAAAGATACAGATAATGAGGTATATATGGCTGTATTATATGTATTATTATGACTTTGCTTATAGCTGTATAAGATGGAGATATACTTTTTTATTATCATCATGATCTGATAGCGCAGGTATTATAATTTTTTAAGTATATTTATGGCAATAGTAAAAACATCCGCCGCACAGAATGTGCAGCGGATGTTTTATCAATCTGTAAAATAATCTTAAAAGACAACTTACTAGAATTTAACTTATGCATCAACCTTAGCCATGTGCTCAATAAGCTTAAGCACTTTGTTTGAATAACCCCACTCATTGTCATACCAAGCAACGAGCTTTACAAAGTTAGGATTGAGCATTATACCAGCTTTGGCGTCGAATATAGAAGTACGCGGGTCAGAATAGAAGTCTGATGATACGACATCCTCATCTGTGTAGCCCATGATACCGGCCATTGTTGTCTCAGTAGCCTTTTTAACTACAGCGCAGATTTCTTCATAAGTTGTAGCCTTCTCAAGACGAACCGTAAGGTCAACAACAGAAACGTCGAGAGTAGGAACCCTGAAAGACATACCGGTCAGCTTGCCAGCCAGCTGCGGGATAACAAGAGCGCATGCCTTAGCAGCACCTGTAGAAGAAGGGATTATGTTGCCGGCAGCAGCGCGGCCGCCTCTCCAGTCCTTAGCAGAAGGACCGTCAACCGTTTTCTGAGTAGCAGTTGTTGAGTGGACTGTGGTCATAAGACCCTCAACAATACCGAAATTGTCGTTTATAACCTTAGCAAGAGGAGCAAGGCAGTTCGTTGTGCATGAAGCATTTGATACAACTGTCATGTCCTTTGTATAAGTGTCAAGGTTAACACCGCAGACAAAGGTCGGTGTGGTCTTGTCCTTTGCGGGAGCAGATATAACAACCTTCTTAGCGCCAGCCTTAAGATGACGCTCAGCGTCGGCCTGCTTTGTAAATACGCCGGTTGACTCAACAACATAAGTTGCACCGACTTCACCCCAAGGAATATCCTCAGGATTGCGCTCTGCAAAAACAGATATCTTTCTGCCGTTTACAACCAGCTTGCCGTCTTCAGCACTTACAGTGCCGTCAAACTTGCCGTGTATGGTATCATACTTTACCATGTACACCATGTAGTCCAGGTCGATAAACGGATCGTTTATACCGACTATCTCAAAAACGTCAGGCTGTGCAACCGCTGCGCGGAAAACAAGCCTGCCTATACGGCCAAAGCCGTTGATGCCTACTTTTATCATTAACATCAGACCTCCATATTTTTATATAATTCTATTTTATACTCATATTTTTCATTTTGCAAGACCTTTGTTATATTATTAACGTTTATTATGCAAAGTTTGGCAATTAACACAAAAATACTTAATCGCCGCACAGTTTGGACACAATATCGCCGATAAACAATTAAAATGTGGTGATAAAATGAAGAACTATTTGCCAGTCAATTCACAAAACATGGAAAAAATTTTTAATTTATCCAAATCGCGACTCACAAACGGTATTTGTAATCTATTTTACACAAAAAAAGAAGATATATGTAAAATAAAAAAATGTGCATATCATATGCTAAGCACGCTGCGCTGCGCATCTATATTGGAAAATCAATTAAGCTTCGAAAATTGCGATATAACCGCACTTTTTATAAGCCAAACTTCAGCAGCGGCATATATTGCGGAAGAAAAGGGAAGTTCGGTGTTTATAGAGCCGCCGCGCACAAGCTGCCGTATAAAATGCTGCCCTCAGCTTTTGGAGTATGCCGTCCTCACCCTTATATATTGCGGACTTATGCAAAACGAAGCTGTAAAAATAGGTATGAAAGTTAGAAAGTCGACAGCCGAAATATATTGCAATTCTAATATGCCGAATAAATGCAGCTTGGAATATCTTATAATAAAAAAAGCCGCAGAGTTTCACGACGGAAGGCTTATAGAATATAATTGCGGAGCTGCAAATAAAGCAATAATGTCATTCCCTTTAAGACATACAGATAAAAATTTAAAAAATTATAATATACTGTTTCCGGCGGATATAATAACCGATAAATTTTCATCTGCAATGGTAATATTAAGCCAGCTTTGAGTATAATGCCAACTAAAAGGATAATCATTGTCACTTTACTTTTAACGCATAATGAGGTATAATTTGCTAAATGTTTGTTTTTTAGATTATAATATAAATTAAGGCGTTGGAGGTAAAATTAATGGGAATATTAAAAAAGGCGGCTGCCACGGTATTAGTCTCTTGTTTTGCCGCTGCTGCATTGGCCGGCTGTCA
>CAJFJP010000007.1 GCA_904384255.1 Candidatus Timburyella stercoris | reverse complement strand
TTTTTTTTTTTTTTATTTATAAACTTAAGTAAATAAAAAAATGCAGCATTTAGCTGCACTAATATAAAATATAAATTTTGTAAATACATATAAAAAACAACTTATAATTTTGAAATCCGCATTACACTGCGGATTTCAAGAGGCAGATATGAATATTGAAGGGATAAATTTCATAATTTACTTGTCTAATAAAAAAACTTTCAATTAAAATTAGATAAAAACTCAATATTATTATCTTATATTATCATCTTCCATTATTTCATCATCAGAATTGTCATCAAAGCAATAATCATTAAGTTCTTTAAAATCTAAGAACTCAGAAAGCGTCATACTAAAGGCCATCGCAATTTTGTGCAGTGTCTTTGTTCTTGGATTAAATGTCCTGCCGTTTATTAAATTATCAAGTGTAGACTGACTTACGCCGCTCATAGTTGCTAATGTATTTATTGTTATATGACGATTTTTGCACAGCAATAATATTCTATTAACAATTATTTTTGAATATTCCTTGTCCATTATTATACTACCTGCTGATAAATTTACTTTTTCACTTTTTTATTATTTTCATGGTAGCAACAAAAATACACCGACTTACCCGTATACGAGCAATTCGGTGTTATAAAATGGAAAATTTTGTTTATATTTTAATTTTGTATTAGAATTTAAAAAAATTTTATTAATTATTTGTATCAATTTAAATTGAATACTTTACTTGAAAGAAAACGTAAAATATGTTAAAATATATCATATATAAAGTTTTGTAATATAAGGTTAAAATTAAGGAGAATATGTTTATATGGAGTCGTTAAAAGAAGCATGGGCAAAGGTTAAGGAATATTGTAAAGAAAACATATCCTCAGTTGCCTACAGTGTTTGGATAAATGAGCTTTCGCCCATTGATATAAAGGGAAATGAAGTTAAGCTTTATGTAAAAACGCCGTTTCAGAAAAGCGTAATTATGGACAATTATGCATCTGTAATAATAAACGGATTTGAATCTGTTTTAGGTTTTGATGTTAATCTAAATATAATAACTGAGGATGATTCTCCGTCATCATCAGCAGAAACGGATAAAAAAGATGAATTATCGCCTGATTATGAATATACTTTCGACAATTTCGTTGTAGGTTCATCAAATAAATTCGCTCACGCCGCTTCGCTTGCTGTAGCGGAAAATCCAGCAGTAATATATAATCCTCTTTTTATATACGGCAATTCTGGATTAGGTAAAACCCATCTGTTAAGGGCCATTCAAAATACAATAAATAATAAATTTCCTGAAAAGGTAGTAAGATATGTTCGTGCGGAAGATTTTATGCGGGAGCTTATTCCTGCCATACGCAGCGGTGATATACAAGGCGGACAGAGCGCAATAAGCGAATTTCAGAACAAATATCGCGGCTGCGATGTTTTCTTAGTGGATGACGTACAATTTTTTGCCGGAAAGGACAGCACGCAGGAGGAATTTTTTAATACTTTTAATTCACTTTATCAGGATCACAAGCAGATAGTCATGACGTCTGATAGGCCACCTAAGGACATAAAAACGCTGGATGAGCGTCTTCGCTCACGTTTTGAATCAGGTCTTATATCTGACATACAGCCGCCGGATTTTGAAATGAGGGTAGGCATAATACAACGCAAGGCTCAAATGCTTGGTATGGATTTAAAAGAAGATGTAATATATTATATTGCCGAGCAGGTAAAATCCAACATACGTCAGCTGGAGGGGGTTGTTAAAAAGCTCAAGGCATTTTCAATGCTTGGCTCGGACAATCCCAACATAAGCATGGCGCAGAATGCAATAAGGGATATTAGAAACGACGATCAGCCAGAACCTATTACAGTGGAGCGCATTATAAATGAAGTAGCGCGTACATATATGGTAACGCCGGAGGATATACGCTCACAAAAGAGAGACGCACCTATTTCCCGCGCACGTCAGATTGCAATGTATATTGTACGTGAAATAACAAGCATGCCATATGTAAATATAGGCAAAGAGTTTGGTGACAGAGATCACACAACAGTAGTATATGCAATACAGAAGATAGAAAAGCTGTTAAAGCGCAACTCCCATGAAAAAGCAACGGTCGACGACATTATAAAAAATATTCAGGACAAATAATTTTCAACATAAGTTTTTAAAAAGTAAGTTTAGCTGTTTTAATTTATAAATTCGACAATTAAAGCTTATTTAAGTGTAAGATTTATCTTTTCAACATAATATAAACAATTATTTGACAATTTCCTGTTTAAAGATAAATTTACTCAAGTTTACTAAAATTTACATAATGAAAAAGTTTTCCAAAGTTTTTCTAACATTTAACATTTATATTTTCATAACAATGTTAAAATTTTCAAAATGTAAAAATAGTCAACAAATTTTAAACAGTTATATCTTAACAAAAAATGTAAGTTAAACTGGCTTAAAATAACTTATTTGAGAGTTATTAACAATATTAACAGCCCCTACTACTAATACTAATAATTAATATATAATATATAAGCGTAAAAGTTAAAAAGATCAAAAAAAGAAAAAGGAGGCCATAAAATTATGATACTAAAATGCAGCAGGGAAAAGCTGAGTGAGGCCTGCTCGGTAGTACAGCGCGCCGTACCTTCAAAATCGACTATACCGGCTCTTGAAGGTATACTTTTAAGTGCTAAAGAGGATATGCTTACCCTCAGTGGATATGATATGCAGATGGGCATAAAAACAAGTATAAATGCAGATATAAAAAAAGAAGGCGCAGTTATAATAAACGCAAAGCTACTTACAGATATAACGCGCCGCATGCCTGGTGAAGAAGTAAGTCTTGAATGCGACGATAAATATACTGTGCTTATAAAGTCTGGTGAAGCAGAGTATTCTGTAATGGGATTTGCTGATGAGGAATATCCTGATATGCCGGTTGTTGACAATGGAAAAAATGCAGAGATTTCCGGCGATATGCTTAAAAGTATGATACAGCAGACAATATTTGCAGTGTCTCAGAACGATTCAAAGCCTGTACATACTGGTATTTTATTTGAGGTTGATGATGGTCATATAAGGCTTGTAGCAGTAGATGGATACAGGCTTGCAATAAGGACTGAAAATGTTTCTGGTATGGAAAACGCCTCTTTTGTTGTTCCAGGAAAAACGCTTAACGAGATAAGCAAGCTTATAGGCACTGATGAAGAAAAGATAAATATTAAGCTCGGTGGTCGTCATATAATATTTGATACTGGCGATTACAGCATAATATCTCGTTTGCTTGAAGGCGAATTTTTAGATTATAAAAGTGCTATTCCTGCATCGGCTGCAACTACTGTTACGGTAAAAACACGCGAGCTTATTGATTGTATTGAGCGCATATCGCTTATGATAACTGAGCAGGATAAAAGTCCGGTGAGATGCATATTTGATGATAATCTTATAAAAGCGTCATGCGTAACGGCAAGGGGCCGCGGTGTTGATTCAGTACCGGCAGATATAAAGGGCGACAGGATAGAGCTTGGCGTAAATAACCGCTTTTTACTTGATGCGCTGCGCGCTGCATCTGAATGTGATGAGATAAGAATAGAGCTTTCAGGTCCAGTATCGCCTATAAAAATATTGCCGAAAGAAGGAGAAGAATTTATATTCTTAGTTCTTCCTGTAAGGCTTAAGGGCAATATGTAATTTTAATATTGAATAAATACTACACTGCCGTATTTACGGAATTATTGACGAAATATTATATATTTCGTTTTCCGCAAGTCGGCAGTATAGTGCTGAATATGGAGATATTTTTTGCAGGGTAGAAAAATGAAAAAAATCGTTATAAATACAGATTTTATAAAACTTGACGCACTTTTAAAATACAGCGGTATGGTACTTACAGGCGGTGAAGCTAAACTTCTTATACAAGACGGTGAAGTTTTGGTAAATGGTGAAGTCTGCACAATGCGCGGCAAGAAAATAAGATCAGGCGACATTATAAGCTGTTCCGGCTCAGAAATAGAGGTTTCAAATGAAGCTTGACAGCCTTAATTTATTAAATTATAGAAATATAAGCAGTTTAAAAATTAATCCCTGCAGTGAAATAAATATAATATACGGTGAAAACGCACAGGGAAAAACAAATATACTTGAAGCAATATGGATGCTAAGCGGCTCAAAATCATTCAGAGGCGCAAAGGACTGTGAGCTTGTAAAATTTGATGCTGAAAAATCTGAGATAGATGCTGAATTTACAGCACAAGGCCGTGAGCAGACAATAAATCTTTACATAGAGACAAATCGAACAGGTATGCTTAATGGCGCAGACTTGTCTCCAATATCAGGACTTTCTGAAAACTTTCAGGCTATTGTATTTTCACCTAATCATTTAACTCTTATAACTGACGGTCCGCAGGCGCGCAGAAAATTTATAGATAATGCAATATCGCAGATAATGCCGAGATATTCAGCGGTAATTAGAGAATATAACAGGGCTTTAAAACAGCGTAATGCTGTGCTGAGGGACATACGCTGGCATTCTGATCTGCTTGATATGATAGATGTATTTGAAGACAGAATTTCTCATTACGGTGCAAAAATAATGCGGCTGAGAGATAAATATATAAATAAGCTTTCTGGCTATGCAGAAGAAATATATGACGGAATTTCAAGCATGGCTGAAAAAATCTGTATAAAATATTCTCCGCAAACTATTTGTGAAAATTTAAGCAGTGAGAATGATATATATATAAAGCTAAAGGAAAGCTTTAAAAATTCAAGAGATGAAGATATAAATAACGGCACAACCTCTGTCGGCCCGCACAGGGATGATATTTCTATAGATATAAACGAACTTTCAGCGAGAATATATGGTTCACAGGGTCAGCAGCGTTCGGCGGCAATAGCTTTAAAGCTTGCCGAAGCATCGATTATAAAAGAAGCATTCGGTGAACAGCCGATAGCGCTTTTAGACGATGTTATGAGCGAGCTTGACGAGAACCGTCAGGATTATATATTAAATCATATAAAAAATTGGCAGGTATTTATAACCTGTTGTGATTTATCTCAGGTGCTTCGTATGTCTGATGGAAATCGGTATAAAATTTCCGATGGACATCTTATTGATTAAGGGGAAAATTACATGTATCTGCATTTAGGTCAAGATATATCGGTAAATACAAAAGACATTGTAGGAATATTTGATTTAGATACTTCTACGATATCGAAAAATACCCGCATATTTTTAGCAAAGGCTGAAAAGGAAGGCAATATTATAAATATAACGGACGAGCTGCCGAAATCTTTTGTA
Source organism: Candidatus Timburyella stercoris (assembly GCA_904384255.1). GTDB lineage: Bacteria > Bacillota > Clostridia > Oscillospirales > Acutalibacteraceae > Timburyella > Timburyella stercoris. The sequence goes on along the minus strand of CAJFJP010000007.1, from coordinate 25,818 downwards.
GTTTGCGACATGAAAAGCGGCAAAAGCGGGCTTTATGTTTATATATCGCAGATTTCAACAACAACGCTTCTGCGTCGAATATATAGATTTAATAAATAATTGGAGGCTGATTATAAATATGGAAAAAAATACACCGGTTTCGGGACAGAAATATGATTCCACCCAAATACAGGTGCTTGAAGGTCTTGAAGCGGTAAGAAAACGTCCGGGCATGTACATAGGCTCGACCGGCGAAAGAGGCCTTCATCATCTGGTATATGAGATAGTGGACAATGCTATAGATGAAGCGCTTGCAGGATATTGTGACGAAATAAAGGTAGAAATACTTGACGACGACGTTATAAGGGTAACGGACAACGGCCGCGGCATACCTGTAGGCATACAGCCTAAAATGGGAATATCTGCTGTAACTGTTGTATTTACAACGCTTCATGCCGGCGGAAAATTCGGCGGCGGCGGATATAAAGTATCCGGAGGACTGCACGGTGTCGGTGCGTCGGTAGTTAACGCCCTTTCAAGATGGCTTGAGGTAGAGGTGCGTGACGGCAAGAATGTATATCGCCAGCGGTTTAAGAGAGGAAATCCCGAATATGAGCTGCAAAAGGGCGAGGAGACCGATGAAACCGGTACTACTGTAACTTTCCGTTCTGATGAGCAGATTTTTACCGATACTACGCATTACAGCTATGATACGCTGCTTACAAGACTTAGAGAACAGGCCTTTTTAAACGCCGGAGTTAAAATTATTCTTACAGATACCCGCGAGGACGAGGAAAAGCGCACCGATATACTTCATTATGAAGGCGGAATAAGAAGCTACTGCGAATTTCTGCTTGAAAAGAGCCGAAAAGAAGCTTTACACGACGATATTGTATATATTGATGGCAAAAATACCGATGACATGGCGGAAATAGCCTTTCAGTACAATAACGGTTATGATACGAAAATAGTAAGTTTTGCAAACGATATTCATACGGTAGACGGCGGCACACACGAGCAGGCGTTTAAAACGGCGCTTACGAGGGTGCTCAACAACTATGCCCGCAAGTTTAAAATTTTAAAAGAGAATGATGCAAATTTAAAAGGTGAAGATGTTCAGGAAGGTATTATAGCAATAATTTCCGTTAAGCTAAAAAACGCTCAGTTTGAGGGTCAGACAAAAGCCAAGCTCGGCAATACCTCTATGGGCACGCTTGTAAATTCTATAATGACGGAGAGGCTGACGCAGTTTTTAGAAGATAATCCTACAACAGCAAGGATTATAATAGATAAGGCGATGGCGGCGTCCAATGCGAGAGAAGCGGCGCAGAAGGCAAGGGACCTGCAGCGCAGCAAGACGGGACTTTCGCGCGTGAGAATGCCGGAAAAGCTTGCCGACTGCATATCCGACGATCCAAGCATAAATGAGATATATATAGTCGAGGGCGACAGCGCCGGCGGTTCAGCGATAAAGGGCAGAGACAGAAATTGTCAGGCTATATTGCCGCTTTGGGGAAAAATGTTAAATGTTGAAAAGGCGCGTCTTGACAAGGTATACGGCAATGAAAAGCTTGCGCCGGTAATAATAGCGTTGGGCACCGGCATAGGCGACGAATTTGATATAACCAAGCTCCGTTATGATAAAGTTATAATAATGGCGGATGCTGATGTCGACGGATCGCATATACGTACGCTGCTGCTGACCTTCTTTTTCCGGCACATGCCTAAACTTATTGAAGAGGGACATATATATCTTGCGCAGCCGCCATTGTTTGAGCTTAAAAAAGGCAAAAATGTAAAATATGCCTTCTCCGATAGTGAGAGGGATATGTATATAGCTGAAATGGGCGGAAATGTGTCTATACAGCGTTATAAAGGTCTTGGTGAGATGGACGCTGAGCAGCTTTGGGACACTACTATGAATCCGGAATACAGGACGATGCTTAAGGTTACAATGGAGGATGCAGAAAAAGCGGACAAGGTGTTTAATGTTCTTATGGGCGACGAAGTTGAGCCGCGCCGCAAATTTATCGAAGATAATGCAGTATATGTGCAGAATCTCGATATATAACAAATGATTTTAAGGCGGCTTAGTTTATATGTACAGCCGCAAATATTTAAATAAAAAGAGATTAAGGACCTTAATCAGAAAGGTGACTTTTGATGGAAGAGTTACAGGGACAAAAAATAATACCGGTAGAAATAGTAGACGAGATGCAGAAATCGTATCTTGACTACTCAATGTCGGTAATAGTAGGCAGGGCTCTGCCGGATGTAAGGGACGGACTTAAGCCGGTACACCGCAGAATACTTTATACCATGTATGAAAACTCACTAATGCCGGACAAGCCGTACCGCAAATGTGCTGACACGGTAGGTTCTGTGCTGGGACGTTATCATCCGCATGGTGATGCGTCGGTTTACGACGCGCTGGTGCGAATGGCGCAGGACTTTTCACTGAGATACATGCTGATAGACGGCCACGGCAACTTCGGTTCTATAGACGGATTTCCGGCGGCAGCTTACAGGTATACCGAAGCAAGACTCAGCAAAATAGCGGTAGAGATGCTGACCGACATTGAAAAAGAGACAGTAAATTTCTCACCAAACTATGACGATCGTTTAAAGGAACCGGACGTACTTCCCGCGCGCTTTCCGCAGCTTCTGGTAAACGGTTCGTCGGGTATAGCTGTCGGTATGGCTACCAATATTCCGCCGCACAACCTCGGCGAGGTTATATCGGGCATGTGCGAGCTTATCGACAATCCTGATATTACTATAGACGAGCTTAACAATTATATAAAGGGTCCGGACTTTCCGACGGGTGCTATAATAATGGGCCGTGCCGGCATACGGGCAGCTTATTCTACCGGCCGCGGCCGAATAATAGTCCGCGCAAGAACGGAAATTGAAGAGACGAAATCCGGCCGGTACAGAATAGTTATAACGGAAATACCATATGGAGTAAATAAGCAGAATTTGGTTAAGAGCATAAATACCCTTGTGACGGAAAAGCGCATAGACGGCATAGATTATGTGGTCGATTTTTCCAACCGCGAGGGCATACGAATAGTAGTGGAGCTAAAGCGTGACGCCAATCCGCAGATAATTTTAAATCAGCTTTTTACATATACACAGCTTCAAACGACATTTGGCGTAATAATGCTGGCGCTTGTCGACGGTCAGCCAAAAATACTTAATCTTAAAGAGATGCTGCAGCACTACATAGACCATCAGTGCGAGATAGTTGAGAGACGCACGCGTTATGATCTTCGCAAAGCTCAAGAGCGCGAGCATATACTTGAGGGCTTAAAGATAGCCTTAGACTTTATAGACGAGGTTATAGCAATACTCCGCGCAGCCAAGAATGTGACAGAGGGCAAGGAGCAGCTAATGGAGCGCTTTGGTCTCGACGATGTTCAGGCCACAGCAATAGTACAAATGCGTCTTGGACAACTGACTGGACTTGAGCGGACAAAGATAGAGGAAGAGTTAGCCGAGCTTGTGGAAAGAATAGCGGAATATAAAGCTATTTTGTCGGAGCATGGCCGCGTGCTGACAATAGTAAAGGAAGAAGCTTTAAGGCTTTATGATAACTACAAGGACGAGCGCCGCACGGAGATAACAGCGGTAAGCGGCGAGGTAGATATAGAAGATTTAATACCGCTTGAGAAAACGATACTCACACTTACCGATAAGGGCTATATCAAGCGCATAGGCGCAGATGTATACCGTACGCAGCGCCGCGGCGGCCGTGGAATAACCGGCATGTCTACGCGTGAAGAGGACTTTGCTGAATATATGCTGACCTGCATGTCGCGTGACAATATAATGTTCTTTACAAATACCGGCCGCTTGTTCAGACTTAAGGCGTATGAGGTGCCGGAGGGCAGCCGTACATCAAAGGGATTGAATATTATAAACATACTGCAGCTTGAGCCTGAAGAAAAAATAACTGCAATGCTTAAATCGGATGATGACAGTATTGGCAAATATCTTTGCATGGTAACGAGAAAAGGCATTATAAAGCGCACAGTGCTGTCGGCATATGACAATGTCCGCAAATCAGGACTTATAGCGATAAACATAGATGATGACGACGAGCTGTGCTGGGTAGCGCTGACCGACGGCAGCAGCGAGCTTATAATAGGCACAAAGGACGGCATGGCGATAAGATTTAATGAGAACGATGCGCGTCCGCTTGGCAGGACTGCGCGCGGCGTAAAGAGCATGACGCTGAGAGAGAGCGACTGCGTGGTAGGCATGGCGGTAGTAACAGACGACGCCGACTTGCTTACGGTCACCGAGACGGGCTTTGGACGCCGCAGTTCGTTTGATGACTACCGTCTGCAGTTTAGGGGCGGTAAGGGTATATTAAACTACCGTACAGGCAAATTTGGCAATGTAGCGGCTATTGCAGCAGTAAAAAATGACGACGATGTTATAATGATATCGCAGAGCGGAGTTCTTATAAGGGTTCCGGTTAATGAGATAAGTACCTTTGCGCGGCCGGCAAAGGGCGTACGCGTAATGCGCGTCGGTGAGGGAGATGCTATTGTAACTCTGTCGGCTGTACCGCATGAGGATGAAGCAGAGGAAAATACTGCATCTGACCAGTCGACCGACGAAACAATTAGCGATAATACTGCCACAGAAAATCAGTAAAAACAGCAAAACGCCGCCTTAAAAAGGCGGCGTAAATAATTTGTCACTTAAAAAATTTACATACATCGGTGCTTAATATAAGCAACTGAAAAGATATTTATTGGACATTATATCCAAATTACCACAAATCGGAATTTGCATTATGCATTTTAAATGAATGCAGCAGTCTTGACGAGTATTACACTGTGTATTACCCTTGAAAAGATATACCTTGTACGATGCTGTTTGATAGACTTGTTCAGCGCTGCTCTCTGGTTGCTATGTCGAATCTTAAGCAGGCATTATTATTTAGTGCTGATAACTGAGTATATAAAATCCGCTGGCAACGGCATAAAATTTAAGCTGTATAAACGGCGCAGAAAATATAAAAAAGCAGATTTAATAGCCAAAGGTATCAGTTAAAGAATCGTCGTTAAAAATCCAGTCTCTTGCGAGATACTCGCTCCATGTATCCTTGGTTTCCCTAACTATAACTCTGTCAATTCCGGCATTTATAATAAGGCGCTTACACATAGCGCACGAGGTCGTACCCGGCTCCAATTCACCTGTTTTAGGGTTAATACATGCCATGTACAGTGTACCGCCTATCATTTCGCTACGGGGCGCACTTATAATGCAGTTTGCCTCAGCATGTACAGACCGGCACAATTCATACCGTTCACCGCGCGGAATATTGAGCTTTTCACGCATGCAGAACTGCAAATCTATACAATTGCGGCGTCCTCGCGGCGCACCATTGTAGCCAGTGGCTATAATTTGATCCTTTACAACTATTATAGCGCCGTAGTGTTTTCTAAGACATGTACTTCTTTCACTCACAGTCTGGGCAATATCAAGATAATAATTATGCTTGTCGGTGCGTTCCATAACGTCCCCTCCCGATTAATTTCTACAAATTATTTTATAATATATGTTTTCTGTTTTCAAGTGGATAATATAGTTTTAAAATTTAAACATAGTGCTAATTATTGTACTGTAAAGAATTTTTGGTGGTGGCAAAGTTTTGCATTCGAGCTTGTATAGCTTATATCGAATATGTTTAAGAGTGGTGTATAAAGTATAAATTTATAAGTAAAACAGCGTTAAGATACTTAATAGTTTTCATGGAGGTAAATTAATGGTATCAGTAAGTACATTTGCAGAATTTGATTGTGATATAAAATATGTCTGGCAGGCAGTAACTTCGCTTACGGATTATTCTTGGCGAAGCGGTATAAAAAATATTATTATCGGTAAGGACAACAAGCAGTTTGATGAGCATACAAAAGATGGATTTGTAACGCACTTCAAAATAACAAAGTTTAAGCCATACGACTTTTATGAGTTTGATATGGAAAACGATAATTTAACCGGCCGCTGGAAAGGAAAATTTATATTCAGTGGCGGCCGTACATTCGTAGAATTTACTGAAGAGGCATCGGCAAAAAAGTTTTATATAAAACCATTTCTAAAGGCATATCTTAAATCGCAGCAAAAGATATATATTGCTGATTTAAAAAAGAAGCTCGAGAAATACAGTCATAGACGAAATAAAAAATAAGCTTAAAACTATTTTATTTATGCTAATACATTTTAATCTTTATTATAGATAAGAAATTATTATATATATGGGCAAAAATAGTTATCCACAACTTAACCATTAAAGTGTTAAAAAATGTCTTAGTAATTGCCAATCAGATTGTTTCATGATATAATTAACGGTAAAATGTGGTAGTATTTTATAAAATCGGTGGTCAGAGGGAAATAAATGCAAAACTTGGCGAGCGTAAAAGTCATAAAGGAAATAATGACAAAATATGATCTTTCTCCATCGAAGGGATTGGGACAAAATTTTCTTATAGACGCATCTGTTTGTCCGCGAATGGCGCAGTTGGGCGGCGCGGAGGGAGCATATGTAATAGAGGTAGGTCCTGGTCTTGGCGTACTTACTAAAGAGCTTGCATTAATAGCAAAAAAGGTTGTAGCAGTAGAGCTTGATAAAAAACTCATACCAGCTTTAAATGAAACGCTTAGCAAATTCGACAATATAAGCGTAATCAATGCTGATATAATGAAGCTTGATATAAATAAGTTAATAGAAGAAAATTTTGCCGGCGAAGATATAGTAATATGTGCCAATCTGCCGTATTATATAACATCACCGGTGATAATGAAACTGCTTGAAGAAAAGACGAAGGCCAAATCGATAACAGTAATGGTGCAGCGCGAAGCGGCGGACAGGCTGTGTGCCGGTCCCGGCAGCCGTCAGAGCGGCGCAATTACAGTGGCCGTTTCATATTATGCCGAGGCAAAAAAGCTTTTTTATGTACCGGCATCGTCTTTTTATCCGGCGCCGAAGGTGGACAGTGCTGTTATAAAGCTTGATATATATGATAAGCCGCCGATAAGTGTGATGAGTGAAAATATGCTTTTCCGCGTAATAAAGGCGGGTTTTTTGCAGCGTCGGAAGACACTTATAAATTCTCTTTCATCGGGGCTTGGCCTGCCAAAAGAAAAACTGACTATGGTGCTTTCAGCAGCGGGAGTGTCTGAGAGTGTACGGGCGGAGCGTCTTACTTTAAAGGAATTTGCGCTTATATCCGACGAGCTGATAAAATGCGGCATAGCCTGAATTAGGCCGCAGCAGAATATAGTCCGATGCAAAGAGCTGGAGTTCAATATGGACAGATGGCGCGGTTTTGTCGCAATGGATAATATTTGCAATGCTTCACTATAGAAAGAGTTGTAACCATATTGAGATTACAGTTAGATTTTATTTAAAATTCAGTATACGGCGGGAAAAAGTTATTATAGGCGGTCATATTTTGATGTGGATTTATGGTATTATAATTAATGTTTATTGAGAGGAAAGAAATGCGCAAAAAATTACTTTTTGTAAAGGACGACAGAGAGGATAGAAATTATTATACAAGAGCAAAGTACGGCGTAGTATTTTTTGTAAGCCTTGCTGTGCTGGTTGCTATTGTTGTGTATATTCTGATAGAATCGAGAAATGTAAATATACAGGAATATACTTTTGAAACCGAGCATATCACTGTTGGTCAAACATACAGCGGCAGTGATGAGATAAGCAGGCTGTATGAAGAGATACAGCAGTATGAAAAGGGCATGACGGTAGACGACAGTTTTGTCCAAAGATATCCGTCTATGTATGCTTTAATGAATATGGACTCTGCTGTCTACAACAAGGATGCAGCATATACCGAGGCCGGCAGTAAATATATAGGCATGGCACAGGCATTTAAGCGCAGTTTCAGCAGATATGTAACTATAGACATTATGATAATGGAATACAGCTGCACATCTCTAATGCAGACTGAGGGAGATTTGGCGCCGACAGCTCAGGTGCATTTAAGCGAGCCGCAGTGGCTGAGCCTTAGATATGAAATAAAAACAGGCGAGCTGACATATACCAAGATAGGCGGCTCAGACAGCAGAGTGGGAGTAAGTACTTTTAGGATAATATTTGAAGGCGATGAAGATATAGCATATAACAAGGTGTCATATAATATTAACACACGCAAGACGGTGTCTGACACAGACATGCAGGAGAATAAATTCCAGCAGTTTGTAACGATATACTCAGGCGATTTAAATTACGTGTTAAGGCAGCAGCCGCAGAATACAGATGATAAAAACGTGGGCGGCTATGCCGATTTTGGCATAAACAGCAATGTAGTGGGTGTAAGAGTAAGCCTAACCGACGACCTTTATGAGCAGTTTGAAGGCGTCAGTGCGGCGTGTAATTACAGCGGGGCAGGTGAGTTACGGTATTCAGTTAGAATTAATTAGAGGAAGGTAATAAAAAATAAATTAAGGAGTTGTCTGATTTGATCTGGCATAGTGCGAAGCTTACCGATGTGGTAAATGAACTTAACACTGATTTAAAAACCGGACTGACAGAGGAAGAAGTAAGAGAGAGACAGATAAAATACGGTTTAAACCAGCTTACAGAGAAGAAAAAGAAATCGTTTGCAGCGCGATTTTTAGACCAAATGAAGGACTTTATGGTAATAGTCCTTATAGTAGCGGCCATAGTATCGCTGATAACAAACATATTCAGCGGCGGCGAGGACTGGCTTGAGCCAATAGTCATAGTGGCCATAATAATAGTAAACGCTCTGCTCGGCGTATTTCAGGAGAGCAAAGCAGAATCTGCACTTGAAGCGCTGAAAAATATGGAGGCGCCGACGGCCAAGGTGCTCAGAAACGGCAAGATAGAATCCATAAGGGCATCGGAGCTGGTACCGGGCGATATTATACTGCTTGAAGCCGGTGACTATATTCCCGCCGATGCTCGAATAATTGAGTCGGCCAGTCTTCGCTGCGAAGAATCTGCGCTGACGGGCGAATCGGTGCCGGTGGAAAAGGAAGCTGACGGCGATATAGAGGATATAGCCGGCATAGGCGACAGATTTAATATGGTATATTCCGGTTGCTCGGTAGCGTACGGCAGGTGCAGGGCGATAGTGACAGAGACGGGCATGAACACCGAGATGGGTAAGATTGCCAATATGCTTGATTCTACTAAAGACGCCATTACACCGCTTCAGATAAAGCTTGCGCAGCTTGGAAAAACGCTGGGCATGCTGGCGCTTGGCATATGCGCCGTGATATTTGTTATAGGCATAATTACAACAATATTCAGCGAGGGCGATAAGCTTACCGGCATACTCGATATGTTTATGACGTCGGTATCGCTTGCAGTGGCAGCCATACCTGAAGGATTGCCGACTATAGTTACAATAGTACTTGCAATAGGCGTACAGCGGATGGTGAAAAAGAATGCCATAATACGCCGGCTTCCGGCGGTAGAGACGCTGGGCAGCGCTTCGGTAATATGTTCGGATAAGACAGGCACGCTTACACAGAACCGTATGACTATGGTAAAGCTGTATAACGGCCATACGATAATAGATTTAAGCACAGACGACATACCGAGCGACGCCGGAATGCTGCTTAAGCTCGGAACCATGTGTTCCGACGGACGTGTAGAAGAGCGTGACGGCAAGCATGTGCACATAGGCGACCCGACAGAAACGGGTATCGTTGCTGCGACTATGAAGTATTGCGGCATGAACAGAGAGGAAATAGACAATGCCTATCCGCGAATGGGTGAAATTCCGTTTGACTCTGACCGCAAGCTCATGACGACAATAAACATGATAGATGGCAAGCCGTTTGCAGTTGTAAAGGGTGCGCCGGACATTATAATATCCCGCTGCACGACGGTAAACAGGGACGCGGCTGAGAAAGCCAACGCCGAAATGGCGAAGGAGGCGCTGCGCGTGCTGGGAGTCGCTATAAAGGAGCTTGACAGCGTACCGTCCAACCCTACGCCGGATGAAATGGAAAACGGACTTACTTTTATAGGACTGCTTGGTATGATGGATCCTCCGCGTCCGGAAGCTATGGAAGCGGTAAAGCTCTGCAAGAGCGCCGGAATACGCACAGTAATGATAACTGGGGACCATGTTATAACAGCGGCGGCTATAGCCAAAAAGCTTGGCATATTGGAATATGACGAGCAGGCGATAACAGGTGCGCAGCTCAGGGAGCTATCAGACGAAGAGCTTAAAGCGAATGTTGAAAATTACGCGGTATACGCCCGTGTATCGCCTGAAGATAAGATAAGGATAGTACAGGCATGGCAGTCAAAGGGCGAAATAGTCGCCATGACGGGTGATGGTGTAAACGATGCGCCGGCGCTTAAGGCGGCGGACATCGGCTGTGCTATGGGCATAACCGGCACAGATGTTGCAAAGGGTGCATCAGCCATGACTCTTACTGATGATAACTTTGCCACAATAGTCACAGCGGTAAAGGAAGGCCGCGGCATATACGACAACATAAGAAAAGCTGTACACTTCCTGCTTTCTTGTAACTTAGGCGAAGTATTGACGGTATTTGTCGCCATACTGATAGGCATATTCAATCCAGAATGGGGCGTGCCGCTAGCGCCTATACAGCTTTTATGGATAAATCTTGTGACCGATAGTCTGCCGGCGCTTGCGCTTGGTATGGAGCCGGTAGAAAATGATGTAATGCGCCGTAAGCCGCGCCGCAAGGACGAAAGTATATTTGCACATGGTCTCGGCATAAACGCTGCATGGCAGGGAGTAATGTTTGGCACATTAACGCTTATAGCTTATGGATTAGGTCTGCATAATGCAGCGGCAGCTGGAATGTCAGCTGATATGTATCATGACTATGCAGCAAGCATGGCATTTGCAGTGCTGGCTTTTTCACAGCTTATACATGCCATGAACGCGAGATCACAGCATTCGCTGTTCAGGGTAGGCTTCTTTAAGAACCTATATATGATAGGGGCTGTTATTATATCGGCTGCGCTTATGCTTATTGTATTGATTATTCCGGCATTGCGCGAAGTATTTGGAATAGTGGCGCTGCATTCAAATGATTGGATGGAAATTATACTACTTTCCGTTGCGCCGCTTATAATCTGTGAGATAGTAAAGCTTGCAACCATCATTGTCAACAAGGCAAGAAGCAAAAGAGCTTAATTAAAAATGGAAATAAGCCGGATATAGTCCGGCTTATTTTTTTATGTATATTTATATGCAAAAATTTTTAAATTCAGTTATCTTGTGGTATAAAGCAATCACAGCATAATGTAAATAAGAGCAAGCATAAGCAGCTCGTCGTTTTTATCGGATGAGAGCAGCAAAATAAGCAGCGCTATAAGAGAAGTATCACCGTCGAGATCCAGGCCCTTAAAATTGAGAAAATTGAGTATACTGTTAGGCCGCTTTTCATCTGACGGCGGAGCAGGCGGATAGGGCCGATGCTGTCTATCCTGTGGACTTGGCGTGGACTGAGGCATATACCGACTCTCCTGCGGACGCGGTATTGGACGGCTGTTATGCTGTATCTGCCGAAAAGGATTTGCACTGTATTGTCCGCTTGATGAATACCCGCCAGAGCTATGCTCACTGCTTTGCGTATGACCATACTCCTGCTGTTCAAAGCGGTTTTCACGGTGACCATAATAGTTATCTCCGCTTGACGGTGGCTGCCGCTGAGACTGGTGAAATTGGTCTTGGCTGTCATGCTCCCGCTGTGTGGGATGAACATCATATGCTTCCTGACCACGGCGCGGCGGCAGACTGCCGGGGACAGATTGTCCATGCCGGGGTGTCTGTCCCCTCTGGCTATAGCCTGAATTATTTGTCTGCGGATAGCGCTGATTGCCGTATTGTGCTGTCCCAGCCTGAGACTGCGTCCGGCTTGTATAACGGCCGCCTTGGTCCTGCGGATTGGCAGACTGCCGCGAATTATGTTGTACAGACTGGCCTTGCACATCTCTTCCTGGGTTCATCTGCTGTGCCCTTGCCTGCATATCGCGTACGCGTCGAAATGCCTCTGACTGCATTCTGTCAAGCTCGCTTTTATTAAATTCAACTGCCATAATTATCGACCCTCAAAAGTAAATATGTAAACTCAGAAGAGGCTGAAGCCGCTTTCAGAAAGCAACGGAATTAATTGTACTAATCTCAGTATTTTAACTGCGCTGTCCACTCTGGCCTGCCGCTTTTCAGAAAGATAGGGACGCAGCGACATAAGCAGCCGCGACCTCTCGTCGGTTGCATCGGAGCGCAGTGCCTGCATAAGCTTCATCATAACCTTCATGTCGCCGGGAGAGAGCACAGACGAACCTTGCGATGCATTATTTGTATTTGCCGCACTCTGTTGTCCCATAAGCGAGGAAGCAATATCGCGCAGCTTATCCATATCAATATCCGTAGGCGAGCTGTCGGGCGGCGGGTCTTGCTGAGTGTCCGATGTCATCAGCATCGACGCCATTTCGCGTATTTTGTCCATTCCATCGGGACTTTCAAGCAATTCGCTTATTTGTGCAGCTAAGTTATCCATTACTTATTCTCCAAAAATTTTTTAAGCAGCATTTGGGCCTGTGGGGATTTAAGCATACGTTCAGTAGCTGCCTTATCCGACAGCACCTTTTGCAGTTTGCTTGCATCGCTTGGCTTAAGATTTTTAAGCACTGAGTCAAGCGAGTTTGACTGAAGTGCCTGCTCCAGCTTTTTTGAATCGGTACCGGTTTTTTTAGATGCCTCTCTTATCATTTTGTTAAGCTCGGCCTCGTTTATTCTGTCTGACATGATATCACCGCCTGTAGATAAATTTTAAAAATAATGGTATTATTTAAATAATATTTATGCCTGAGTTATGTCAGGTTAGTACCTGAAATACAGGCAAAATATTATTCAAAAGCAATAAAGCCTTGATATAAATAAGGTACTATAAAATTCAGAAATAAAAGCAGATAATTTAAGGCAAAACTAAATTTAAGCTGTATAATATATTTATGCTTTTTCTGATGCGGTTAATTCTTATAGCAGTTTAAAACACAATAAATACTTAGCATCAGCGAAAAAATATTCCTATAATAAATTTATGCTGAACTAAGAAGATTTGCTACAAAAATCAACGATACGGAGGTAAAAAAAATTAAAATTACGGACATAACGCCAAAAACTATAAAGGACGCGGAACTAATAGAAAGTCTGTTGTATATTGATGAGGTTGATTCTACAAACAGTTATTTACTAAGGAGCAGCAAAATTTATAAAAGCGGCACAGCGGTAGTCACACTTAATCAAACAGCCGGCAGGGGCCGTAAAGACCATGTATGGGACAGTCGCGGCTGTGTGGCAGTATCAGTTCTTTTCAAGGGAATATCGTCGCCTCTTTTGCCCCTTGCTGCGGCTGTAGCGGCGGCTGTAACAATTTATAAGCTTTCCGACTTAAATACAAAAATAAAGTGGCCTAATGATATACTAATAAATGAAAAAAAAATATGCGGTATACTATGTGAAGGTCGTACATTGGCGGCAAATCCGACGGCGCCCGGAGATGCAATTGCTGTGTGCGGGGCCGGATTTAATCTTGGCCAAGAGCAGAACTTTTTTGAAAGGGCGAATCTTTGCCATGCATCTTCAATATATGCGCAGGCAGGCAAAATATTGAACTATATTGATACTGCAGAACAGTTTTTATTAAATCTTGAAGAGAATTTAAAGCTTATAAAAAATAATGTGCCAATGCTTTTGCAGGAGTATAAAGATAGATGTATCACCATAGGCAGAGAGGTAAAAATCATGCCGTCGGAGGAAATTGGCACAGCGGTTGACATAGATAATAATGGCGCTCTTATTGTGAAAACTCAATCCGGAAAAATAAAAGCATATGGCGATGTGTCTGTACGTGGAGTAGATGGTTACATATAGGATATAGATTTACTATTTGATGCGTCCGCCCCATCATGATAAAGTTATGAGCTTTGGTTATGCAAAAAAATAAAATTCTTAATAAAAGATTAAGTAGTATATTTTGTCTGATTTTATTAATATATGATAATTTATGATATAATTATATATTTAAAACATAAGATAAAATGCAATAAATTTTGGTGGGCATAGCCTAAATCTATTATAAATATGTATTAAGGACAAAATCACAGTTGGCTTATACTTCCAATTTTAAAGGAGTTGAATTAAAATGAAATCTAAAATTTCTAAAGCAACGTTTATAACTGGAATACTTACACTTTCCGTTTTTATTGCCAGCTTGATTTCTCTGCTGTTTTTTCCAAGCATATGGGGTGTGGCTGTAAAAGCGGCATGTTATGGGATGTACATTACTTTCTGTGTAATGGCAATATCGTTCCTGATTACTATTATACTTCGCCCTCTAAGACCTCAGCCAACAAAGGTTTTTTTATTTGTAAGCGTGTTTCTGCTCTTTTCTGGGGTCGGATTTTTGCTTTATGTACTTTATATAGATGCGTGGTTATTGTTTAATGCGCCTTCTGAGCCATTTCAAACAATATTGAAGACTTACCTTATAGTAATGGCAGTCTTTTTCATACTTGCATTTATTTCTAAAATAATACATGCGATAATTAGGATATCTGGAAATAAAGAAAATAAAAATACAAAAATAAAATCGGCAAAAAGAATTGTGCCGATAATAATATCTATAACGTTGCTTTCAATTATTCCTGTAAGCGCTGCAGTTGCACCGCGCAGCAGGCCGGTGTCTGTTACTCCGCCGTCTAATTATCAAGCGCCGGAGTTTGATTTTACTAAGTTGGGCTATAGTGAATCGCTTGTAAACGAATACAAGGCTTTGGTAACAAAGCTTGAAAAAAATGGCCTGCCAACCATGACAATTGAAAATTTTGATTATGGATATAAAGAGTCTGGTTTAAGTCTTTCAGGCTACAGCCGCAAGTTGTATGAAGAAATAGCTGAAAAAGCAGCCGTTTCTGCCGACCAATAATATATTTAGGTAAAATTTTTCCGGGCAACACCTACATAGTTAAGCATTTGCACATATAAAATTTTAATGTGCTGGTGTGTTATATCATAATTTAGTATGTAAAGTTTGGAATTGCAGTAGTTTGTATGAGTTGACTGGCAAAAAGCAAGCTCATTTCTTAAAGCGGGAATATAAGCTTTTTAAAAATATATTAGTACAAATTTTAAGAGACTAAAAAGATATACTGACGCAAATAAAAAATAACAAATATAATGATAAATTATCAAAAAGGCGCCATATAAAGGCGCCTTTTTGATTAAACAAACAACTTGCCTACAGATATATACAGCTTAGAGCCGTATTTATAACTATTATATAAGATAAAATACATATGTGTGTTTATACTACTATGCTTCAGTATTATTTTTCTAAAATTAAAATATGTCAAATTAAAATAATTACTGATAATTCTAAATATTTAGCCCAGCAATTAGAAGATAAAGAGAAAAGCTTGTAATAAAGTTGACGATCATATACTTAAAGAATGTTATTAAAAAATATTTCTGCATTGTACCGCAGCATATAAAAAGGAGTAAAAAATATTTGCATAAAAATATGAGGTACAGATTATCTGTACCTCATATAGATTAAAAGCTGAAACGCTTAATTTGCTCTAACCTGCTCAATCTTGACATTGTCTATTATCAATGTTCCAGGAGCCTTTCTAGCACCTATCAGCATTGTAAATACTGTCTCGTTATCAGCCTCTGGCTCAAGCGTTATCTCAGCGTGTTTTACAGAGCCGTCCGTGCTGGCTTCAAGATTAAAGTATACAGCGTCCTTCTGCTTTTTGGTGCTTAAGTTGTAGTAAGCCAAGAAGTACTGTGTCTCCTCTGTCATGTCGCCAACTACCTTATAATCAAATGATACCTTGTATGTTGAATAACCATACAGTCTGTACTGTTCAGCAAGTGTTGCAAGGACTACTGTGCTGCCGTTTGCATCCGGATTGAACTCTAACTTCATAGAGCCGCTTCCATCAATTGCATCGGCACCCGTCGCCTGAGTTACCGTAGCCTCCTTAACTGTCGGACCTACTTCCCATCCGTCTACATTGCTCTCAAAGTCAAAGGTATACGGATCATGGGATGTAATCTCTGGCCATTCTACTGTAGCATTTATTCTGCTGAGGTCAGACTCGTATGTAGCTCTCCATCTCTCTATAGAGGAAGCATTGTCTTTACCATAGCCGATATCCTGCAGAAGATCTCTGCCGAGCTTAGTGATAAGCGCGTCATAGCTTGTGCTGTAGAAAGCCTTTTCCTGCATGTCTGTGCTGAGCTGCTGACGCTCTTCTGTATAATACTGACCATATGTCGCCTTAAGCTCATCATGCTCATACTTATCTTCCTGGCAGAGATACTCAATAAGAGTTGCCGTTGTATAGGGGTTCGGGCAGCCGTTTATGAAGCCCATACCGCCGGAAGAAATCGAATTGTAATGTTCAGTGTTGTCTGCACCGTAAGGCAGCGGAAGAACATCCCAGTTAAAGTTCGGGTTAGGATCTGTGCTCTGATAAAGCTGCCAAATTGCCCAATAAGCATCGAGCAGGAAGAGGTGCGTCCCCTTTGCAAAAGCAGCCATACCGCTTGAAGCGCCCGCATTATCCCAAACACCGTTTCTGTTGTATCTTATATCGCGGACATAGTCAAAGCTTCTGAGCAACGCCGGACTGTCCAGATTAAGGACATATTTACCGCTGGCGTCTGTTGTAACCATGCTTGTATGGTTCATATCCTGCCACAGGTTCTCATACACGGTTGCTATGCCATAGCTGTCATATACACCGTCGCCGTCAACGTCACGAGTAGCTTTTGAAGCCATCTCATGGAAGTTTTCAACGGTCCACTCATTTTTCTCGAGCAATTCTTTCGGATCTTCAAGACCAAGTTCCTCAAGCATATCTTTGTTGTAGAAGCACATCATCGGGTTAACGAAGTTCTTTGGAACAACCAGATAATACTGGCCATTGTATTTATAGAAATCGTCCATTATGCCTCTATTTAAGTAACCGTTGCTTTCCAGCATCTCCAAATCAACATAGCCGTCAATAGGCTCAGCATACTGCCTTACATAGTAAAGCGGATAGTCTGTGCTTGTTGCCCAAACACCGTCATACGGGTTCTGAGATGCTATGGAAGCATAGATTTTTTCGGTAACTTCTGTGGTATCAAAGGTGGTCGGTATGTACTCTACTTTTTTGCCAGTCTGCTCTTCAAATCTGACAACAGCCTTGTTGCGCCATTCATCTGCGGCACTGTCGAGTCCCGGGAAGATAACGCGGATAGTATCTGATTCCGCATCCATCTGCGCCTTGCGCTCCGGCGTTATCTCAAACGCTATTTGTCGAGCTTCGGGGCGCTCTTCTCCACCACAGGACGTAAGAGCGACCAGAGGCACGCACATCGCCACTGCCATTGTTGCAGACAGCAACTTTGTCCTTAGTTTCATTTGTTATATCCCTCCAAAATAAAATGTTTAAAAATGGTTTGCAATATCAACATACTTACCATGAGTACATTATAGATTATTAATTAAAAAATGTATGTGTTTAAATCTTACCTTTCTGTATCCAAAAATCGCATCATTGTAAAAAAACTTATAAATTCTATGAAAAATACCTTTTATTTTATTAATATGCAACAAAATTAGAATTGTTTACTATTTAAAGTTTTATTTTCAAAATTTAATATTAATAATTGATTTTATAATATAGAATTGTCTACGGATGTACAGAAAAGACAAAAGCACCGCAGCTTAAATCATAGAATATAAGAATATACGCTTTTTAAGCTTAATTAAGCAAATGCGATGTTGAAAATTATAAATCTGGGCTGGTGCTATGCCTTATTTTAGTTTATTAATCCAAATTTATGCTAAAGAAGCAGGTAGCCGAGCAAGACAAGGGCATATTAACACCTTATGTATAAATTTTAGAAAAACAAAATATGTTTTTACACAGTTTGCTTTTTGGCCGACAAAATAGCCGGCAAGAGCAGAGGGCCAGCCGCCTGATTATCCGCTTTTTAGCAGAGCTTCGTAAAAATAAAGCCATAATTTTTATAAAATCATTGCTTTGGTGCTTGCGGCGGCAAACACTATTATTTTTTTACTAATAGAGGCATCCGGCTCCGCCAATATAAGCAGTCCGCTGACGGAGTCCCACCGATAGATGCAGAAAGTCGCAGCGGCTTTTTGTTTGCCGGCCACGCCGAGGAGCGTGGACTATCATCTCTGCTACCTGCCGACCGAAGACTTGGCCGTTAATGCCAGCTTTTTCATAATACGTTTCCGCACCGGGAATTTTAGCTGCCAAAAATTTTTTGTTTAAGAAGAAAATAAAAAGTGGCGTTTTATAAAACGCCGCTTTTATTTCGTTCGCTAAGTTATTATAGTGTAATCTAACTTTGGTAACAACTATATCAAAAATAAGTATATTCTGCTCAGTCCTCGTCTTTTTTGCCAATGCTGCGCGTCGCAATTATGTCGGCACCGGTGCCAAGAACATTTGGTATAATAACATCGCCTATACATGCTGGTGCGTTAACAGAAACATCCCGCAGCATATCTATGCAGTCAAAGATAAGCGATTTAGGTATAGCTTTGCTGGTTTTTACTGGCAGCATAGGTATTTTTCCATCATTAAGGCGCACCGTCGTCGTAACAACGCGCACAGGAGAAATAAGTTCTTCTCTTGCATAAGTCTCGCCTCTGCGGCACCGATTTCCGATTATTTCCTTAATATCTCCGTTTTCAGAAGTAACGGTCAAATAGCAGCCGCGAGGGCAGCATATACATATCATTTCATGCTTTTCCATCAGTCTGCCACCTCAACCATAATATCTTTAATTTCCGCTTGCTCTTCCAGCTTTTCCTTGCGGATTACAACCGTTTGCATCTCACCGGGAGCAAGGGCCGGCTCCGCTCTTGATATAACAGGTTCACCATTAATAAGGGCGCGTATTTTTTTGTCCTTAAACCTGCCTGTTACTCGGAAACGTATAGTTAAATCATCTTCAATATCCTTCGAGCTCATTTTAAACGGAACAGTATATCTTACGCCGTTGCCCGCCTTAATTTCAACATCGGACGGAGAATATCTGCGGCCCCCTGCAAAATCTACTGCGTATTTTGCTGCATGCTCACTTTCTTCGCTGACATAGTCCACCAAATCATGCACATGCAGCACATTGCCGCAGGCAAATATGCCGGGCGTAGAGGTCTCAAAACGTTCGTTTACTATCGCGCCGCCGGTGATGCTTGAAAGAACAACATCCGCTTTTTTGGACATTTCATTTTCCGGCAGTAGTCCCACCGACAACAGCAGCGTATCGCATTCCACTTCACGCTCGGTGCCCTTTATCGGCTTGAGGTTCTTATCCACTTCGGAAACGACAACAGACTCCAGCCTTTCTTTACCATTAACAGAAGTAATAGTATGCGACAGATACAGCGGTATATTAAAATCATTAAGGCACTGCACTATATTTCTGTTAAGCCCGCTGGAAAACGGCATTATCTCAATTACCGCCTCGACTTTTGCGCCCTCAAGCGTCATGCGCCGAGCCATAATCAGTCCAATATCGCCCGAACCGAGTATTATAATCTTCTTGCCGGGCATATAACCGTCTATGTTTACGAATTTCTGCGCAGTGCCCGCAGTATAAATGCCAGCGCACCTGTCACCGAATATGTTTATCGCACCTGCCGGCCGTTCACGGCAGCCTGCCGCAATTATTATTGCGCCGGCCTGTATCTCTATTACACCGTCGTCGGAATTTACCGCCGTAACCTTTCTTTCGCGCGTTATGTCAATAACGGTTGTGTTCAAAAGATAGGGGATATTAAGTTCCTCAACGAGCTTAATATACCTGTCGGCATATTCCGGACCCGTAAGCTCCTCTTTAAAGCGGTGAAGGCCAAAGCCGCTGTGTATGCACTGATTGAGTATGCCGCCAAGGCTTGCATCCCTCTCCAACATAAGTATGCTGTCGGCACCATGCTTTTTTGCTGAAACGGCAGCAGCTAAGCCCGCCGGGCCGCCGCCGACAATAACTACGTCAACGCTTCTCATCTTTTATGTCTCCTATAAGTTTATCTTTTCCTATAAGAATATTTGAACCATTAACTGAGTTTCTCACCTCAGTTATATCTACACCAAGCTCGCGGGCAAGAATTTCTACAAGCTTCGGGCTGCAAAATCCCGACTGGCACCTGCCGAGACCTGCGCGCGTGCGGCGTTTTATACCCTCAACCGTCGTAGCACCAAGCGGACGGTGTATTGCGTCGATAATCTCACCCTCCGTCACCGTCTCACAGCGACAGACAATTCTTCCGTAAGCGGGATTTTCCTTTATCACTCTGTCGCGTTCTTCATTGTCAAGATCGCGAAAGCGTATGACCGGCCGGCGGCAGGGATTAAATTTATCCTTTGGCCTTAGGCTGTGCTTTTCCTTTATAATATCAACCACCATAAGTGCAATAGCGGGTGCCGATGAAAGGCCGGGAGATTCTATGCCAGCCATATTTATAAAGTTTTCGCAGTCGGGCGCCTCGCCTATTATAAAGTCGTCGCCGGACTCGTGTGCGCGCAGACCCGAAAACGATTTTATTATCTGCTTATAGGGAATATTTTTAACCGAAAGCTCCGCCTTTTCAAATATTTCCTTATGTCCCTCTGCTGTAGTTGAAACATCCGTCTTGTCGTCGACATCCTCGGCGTTGGGACCAATAAGCATATTGCCCTCAACTGTAGGCGTTACAAGCACACCCTTGCCAAGCTTTGTCGGAAGCTGAAAAATTGTGTGATTTACAAATCCAAACACCGCTTTGTCAAACAACGAATACTCGCCCTTGCGCGGCTGAATTTTCAGTTTGCGCTCACTTAGCATATTGTTTATCTCGTCGGCGTAAAGGCCTGCTGCGTTAATTAATATTTTAGATTTATATTCATGGCCGCTCTCCGTTTTGACGGTAAATATTTCTCCGTCTTTCGACACAGAAACTGCCTTTTCATTAAATTTAAACTCCGCACCGTTCTGAACTGCATTTTCGGCAAAGGCCATCGTCATCTCATATGGGCAGACAATTCCGCTTGTCGGGGCATACAGCGCCGCGACGGCATTGTCCGAAATATTCGGCTCAAGCTTTAAAAGCTCGTCCCGATTTATTATAGTCAGTCCCTCAACGCCGTTTTTTTCGCCACGTGCCTTAAGCTCTTCAAGCTTAGGCATGTCCGCCTCGTCAAAGCAGAGCACTAATGCGCCCGACCGCCTAAAAGGAAAGTCCAATTCCTTTGCAAGCCTGTCGAACATGGCATTGGATTTCGCATTGAGCTTGCCCTTTAACGTGCCGGGTTCGGCGTCAAATCCGGCGTGGACTATGCCGCTGTTAGCCTTAGATGTGCCGGACGACACATCTACGCCCTTTTCCAGCACGGTTATGCTCAGCTCATATCTCGACAGCTCACGCGCAACAGTGCTGCCGCATATACCACCGCCTATTATCAAAACATCCGTCATTTATTACAACTCCAAAATATATATTTTAGATTTTATTAACACAGCTATATTATTATTTAAGTCTGCCGATAATTTCTATATATCAAGCTGGCCGAATAACACGTCAAATCCGGCAGACTGACGGCTTTAACCGCAGTTGAACTTTCCCAAAAATAATCAGGCAAAGCAATTAAGTAATTATATCATAAAGCATTTTATTTAACAAGATCTACCCGGCAAAACCAGAGTTCAAAGCAAAAAAACGTTTCCGAAACAGAAAACAGGATGCAGTTTAAATAGTAGGAAATCTGTAGATTTAAGGCTCAATTTTGCTGCAACTAAAAGACACATAATTATAATATTTTATAATATTTTAAATCAAGCGCAAATAGGAACAAACTTTTACATTAACAAAATTAAAATTTTGTGTAGTCTTAAAAAATCCCTATATAAAGCGGCTTTTCACCGGGAAAATCTTTCTAAATGCAAACAATTGGTTGCGTGTAAATATACTTTTGATTGGTCCTGTGTTAACTTCGAACTTATAAATAATCAAATCCGCAGCACATGCCGCCCATATTTAAGCTGAAATTATTGCTGTTCTGCTTTGGCACCGAGGATGCACACAGCCAATTTCCAGGATTATTTGTATTAACCATTATATCGCAGGTCTGACCGCAGGACATAGATATTATTCCTCTGGGTACACGCTGAGGCAGCCGGCAGCCGTCATAGGCGGTAACGGTATATCGGTGGCCGTTTAATTGCATAGGATGCTCTATTGACGAACCGCTGGAAAATCTTATGCGGCAGCTATCGCCATAGCAGGTTTTCATAGATTCTGTATGCGGATAACATCTGCCGTTTATGCAGAACAAGTTTCGGTCGTCGGCGTACGGGTCGATGTCAAAAGAGCCTTCGGGAGTCTCTCCCGGCCGCAGCGATGGGCACTTAAAGGACTGCAGCATAAGCGAGTAGTCGCGGCAGATGCTGTCATCATTTGAAAGTATTATAAAATTGCCGCACATACCCTTGTTAAGCTGTACCAGCGTATTAATTCCTGGACGGTAAATATGCGTTCCCGGCTGTGCCTTTACCCTAAAGCTGTAGTCGATATATCCACCGGGAGCAACGCGTCTCGGAGTGCTGCCCTCGGTCTCGGCGAAGGGCAAAGGAAGGCCCAAAAATTCGAGGCTGGTGTCGGAGGTAAGGCGATTGTATAGCCTTATGCGGCAGTTGTCACCGGTGCATACCTGTATGCATGGTCCGGGTATGCTGCCGTTATAACCCCATCCCTTAATAAATAGTCCGGGTAAAACTTCCCGCGTTACCGGCTCGGCGGTAAGCTCAAAATATTTTACGCCGTCTCTTCCCCGGGTATATTCAAGTCTCGATATGTTTGGAGCAATGACCATTATCTACACCTCTTAAAAAATAATACATTTAATAATTTATATGCAGTCCTGTTTGCAATAATTAAAATATTTAAAATATAAAAGCAAAAGCCGCATCTGACATCAGATGCGGCTAGAAAAATCAAATATTTTCTAAAGTTCGTTACGCATTAGAAGCGTTAAGCTTAACAGCAAGCGAGGACTTTTTGTGAGCGGCATTGTTCTTATGAATTATGCCCTTTGCCGCCGCCTGATCAATTTTAACAATAGCAGCTTTAACCACCTCAGCCCTGTCGTCGGCTTTGGTTTCAACTGCTGTATTGGCTTTCTTAATTATCGTCCTAAGAGAAGATTTATAAGCTTTATTTCTTAAATTGCGCTTTTCAGCAAGCACCACGCGCTTTTTTGCAGACTTTATATTAGGCATCACTGCACCTCCTTTTAATTATTACCCATCATTCACAAATATTCAGTACAAGATATAATATCACTAATCCGCGCAAATTGCAAGTTTTTTATGATATTTTAATTTATTTTTAGATAAATGTAAACTATGTCTTTTTCTGCATAATTAAAAATAAGCTGTTAATAATACTACTGAAAACACCAGGAGGTGAAAAATATGGATAAAAACAGCAAGAAAAACAAGAAAAACTCCGGCTTAAGCGACATGCAGAACAATGCTTCGAATAAGGCCGGCTCTAAAAACGCTTCAAACAGCACACAGTCAACCAATAACAGCAATAACTGCAAATAACGGTAAAAAAACAAAGCCTTTAAGGCTTTGTTTTTTTAATAAGAAAAACGCGGCTTATATCGGTAAAAAACTTAAAAAACAGAACTAAACATACAACAAGCAAATAGGCGGCTTTCAGGCATAAGATAATCTTAACCTAAGCTGGCATGCAGCCATGTGAGGCAGTGAAAAATGCAAACATATTTGCTGTGACATATTTATTAAGAATAATATTTAACATATAAATTGGGAATAATGGAGACAACGGCAGCATTTTGCCGTGGAGGTCGCCATGAAGCTAACAAAAAAGCAAATAAGAAAATCTATTTTTGATATTCTAATATATATACTCGGCGGGTCGCTTTATTCAATAGGCATAAACAGCTTTGCATCGCCGAATAATATAGCGCCGGGAGGACTTACAGGCGTAGGTGTTATAATTAATCATATATTTGGCTTTCCAATAGGTGTGCTTATAATAGTGCTAAACATTCCGCTATTTATAATCGGCCTTAAAGAGCTGGGCAAATATTTTTTGATAAAAACAATAATAGCCACTGTAACGATGTCAGTGCTTATTGATGTAAGCGCGGCCTTTTTGCCGGTATATACCGGAAACACATTGCTCGCCTGTCTTTACGGAGGACTTTTAACAGGAGCTGGACTTGCGCTGGTGTTTATGAGGGGTGCAACTACCGGCGGTACAGATATTATTGCCAAGCTTATAAACAGAAAGTTTAAATTTTTATCAATAGGCAGAATAATACTTCTTATGGACCTTTTAATTATATCGGCGTCGGCCATAGCATTTAAGAGCATAGAATCAGCCCTTTACGCTGTTATAATGATATTTGCTTCATCAAGAATAATCGACAGCGCTCTCTATGGCGCTGATCGCGGGAAAATGTTGTTTATAATTACATCCAAGCCGGAAGAGCTTTCTAAAGCAATAATGAAAAAAGTATCGCGCGGAGTAACCATGCTTGACGGTACAGGTGCGTACAGCAACGATATACGTTATATACTTATGTGTGCGGTGCGGCGGCACGAGGCTGCTAAAGTACATGAGATAATTAAAAATATAGATAATAAAGCGTTTATAATAACCACAGAAGCGGGCGAAATCACCGGAGAAGGGTTTAAAGATCTATATACGCCTTAATAAAAACCAATAGTAAACTAATGTTTTGAAGACCCCAGCTGGGTCAGTACTTGCCGGCACCTAAAAGGGTACTGAAAAATATTATTGCAGTTCTCGCTCTGCTGCCGGTAAACCACTTCACTTTGCTTTTCCTCGGCATTCTACGAAATGCTTTTCGCTGAAATCTCCGGCTTTCTTTCTCTTTGGAAAAATAACGTTTATTTTTTACTTTTTTATTTTGCCGAGGCATCCTTTATTTACCCCCGGTTCAACCAAAGGATTTCTTAAGCCTTAAGGCGACAATAAAACGCCGGCTGTCATGCTTATAAGACAGCCGGACTTCGCTTTTGCAGTAGAGATTAATTTAATCAATTCTTACAGCAGCCTATGCTTCACCGTAAAGTACATATATTGCATGACAAACAGCCGATAAAATTTATATGCTGAAATTTGCAGTCTTAATAAGCGGTAAAGCTAAGCTGATATAAAAAGCTCATGCTGAAACAGCGCCTGCTTTCGGCGTCAGGCTGGATATTATCGTCTTCTACCGCATTGCGGAAAATGTCGATTATGCCTTTTAAGTGAGGCAGATATCTGGTATTTGCCTGCTTTATGCGATTTTCTATGTCGATGTAGCTTCGCTCTGCCTCAGAATAATCTACAATTCCCAAAAGATAATCGGAGGTAGCGCCTAAGACCTTACAGATGCTTTTAAGCGCCGGGAGTGAAATGTTAACCTTTCCGCTTTCAACATTGGCCAAAAGCCTTGAACTTACTTCGATTTTCTCCGCCAGCTGTTCCCGTGTAAGGCCATTTTTACAGCGCATTTCCTTAACTCTGCCGCTCAAAGCTTTATTTATCTCAGGATTTGTACTCATATTTTTGCTCTACATTCTCTTATTAAATCGATTATAAAATGATTTAACAAATTTATAAAACGATGCAATAAATCTATTGATGTATGATGTAATACATAATATAATATAAAAGATTTTGGCTTGTTGATTATGCCTGATATTTAGGGGGAAGATTTATGAAATT
>CAJFJP010000006.1 GCA_904384255.1 Candidatus Timburyella stercoris | reverse complement strand
ATGCATGTTCGCGTTCAAGCTCAGTTTTTTATTTTACCTTTTCACTCGCGTTTGTAATTGATATATTTTATCAGCGTTTCTCATCAGGCTGAGCCTGGACGCATGTTCGCGTTCCGGGCTTAGTTTTTTATTTTACCTTTTCACTCGCGTTTGTAATTGATATATTTTATTAGCGTTTCTCATCAGGCTGAGCCTGGACGCAGTTCGCGTTCAAGCTCAGTTTTTTATTTTACTCCATCACCCGCGGCGTTAATTTTTCCGCTTATAACCTGAAGAACTTACACGAGTTCACTTCCATGCAACGAAACGGTTAAATATCTTTTTTATTGCATCTTTATGTCAAGAGGCAATAAAAAAGATATTGCCGGAGAAAACAACATCGTTTTGGAGGGGAATGGACGCATTGAAGCGGCGAAATCTTTGGGATTTAATGCCATGCCCTGTATCCGCCTTGATTTTTTGAGCAAAGAGCAGCAGCGCGCCTATATCATCGCACATAACGCGCTGAATTTGGAGACAGGATTTAATGAAATAGACTTAATGAGAGAATTGCAGGAGCTTCAAAGTTATGATTTCAGCGCCTTGGGTGTTGACACCGAAAAGTACTTTGCAAAATTGGATAGTCTCCAAACCAAGGAGTTAAAGCCGTATAACAAAGTGCATTACCTAGTCACTTTGGATATCAATTTAAACGATAGGGTTGCCGACATCATAAAACAACTGCATAATATGGAGGGAATAGAAGTTGAATCTTCACTCGACGAAAACTGATAACGCGAGTATTAAGAGTAAAATTGAACTCCGCAGGCGAGCGACTGAACGGCTGCCTGCGCTGCGCGTGCTTGACCTTTATGCGGGAAACAATCTGTTATGGAGCATGTTTAAAAAAAATATTTTGGAGTTGATATTGAAAAAGGCAAAGGCTGCAATTTGCCGGCGGACAGCAAAAAAATTATCGGAAGTCTTGATTTATCGCAGTTTAATGTTATCGACTGCGACAGTTACGGCATTCCTTTTGACGTAATGCAAAGACTGTTTCAAAATAAATCGCTGTGCGACAACACTGTCATCATTTACACCGCCATTACAAACCGGCTGAGCGGATTAAACGCCGGCTGCCTTAAAATGTTTGGCATACGAAAAATCTATAAAAAGTGTCCGTCTCTCATTGCGGCAAATGCGCTGGACATGTTTTACGGCATGCTGTATAATTATGCTGTTAAAGAAGTAACCTTTTATGAAACACATGGCAGCTTTGTAAAGCATTATGGGTATTTCCGGTACAAAAAATAATTGGGGAGGCGCGCTATGTCCGTTATCTACGAACCGAGAGGGAGGGCA
This sequence comes from Candidatus Timburyella stercoris, assembly GCA_904384255.1. Taxonomy (GTDB): domain Bacteria; phylum Bacillota; class Clostridia; order Oscillospirales; family Acutalibacteraceae; genus Timburyella; species Timburyella stercoris. The sequence goes on along the minus strand of CAJFJP010000006.1, from coordinate 30,339 downwards.
AAGGAATACAGTCCCTACGCCTTAAATCTATATTTAGGCTGTACGCATGGGTGCAAATACTGCTATGCGCCGCATGCACTTCAGCGCACGGCGGATAATTATTTTGTAAAGCCGGCGCCGCGCAAAGACGTACTCAAATACCTTGAAAAGGACCTGAGCCAAAACCAGTATGACAAACAAATTCTCCTGTCCTTTATTGGAGATGTGTACTGCGAAACGGCCGATGATGGCCGGACCACAAGTGAGGCGCTCAGGCTACTCAACGCTTTCCACGCATCGGTGGCAGTACTTTCAAAGGGCGGCAGCAGAATGCTGCGGGATATGGATGTGTTCCGAACTTTCGGTGACAGGATTGCAGTCGGTGCAACGCTGACCTTTTATGACGAGTGCAAAAGCCGTGAGTGGGAGCCTGGCGCCGCCTTGCCGACGGACCGATTGGAAATACTGAAGATACTGCATGACAGCGGCATTAAAACCTTTGTAAGCCTTGAGCCGGTGGTGGAGCCGGAGGAGAGCTTAAAGCTTATCGAGCAAACACTGCTGGACAACAGTGTGGATCATTACAAGATAGGAAAGCTCAACAACTACAGGGGACTTGACAAAGGTGTTGATTGGCAGGAGTTTTTGATACAGGCATTAAAACTGCTGCTCCCGTCGAAAAAGCAGGTTTATATTAAGGAGAGTCTCAGAGCCGCCGCATCCGATGTCCCGCTCTATGAAAATGAAACAGACCCTCAGCGCTATATTGTCAGGGCGTGATAAGACACCATTGTAATGTCAACCTGTATGCTTTGGATACAATGGTACTTTTGTTATAAAACTAGCATTGAAGCGGACTTAAAGGGCCGCTTTTTCTTTTTACCAATTAAAATCAAAATCAGAAAAGTGCAAATTTACAGATGAAATAACACAAAATAAATGTTTATAAGCCTCTTATTCTATTTGCTTATTCTTGTAAATCCGTATGTTTTTACGTTTTTTCATCCTTTCTTTGTTCTAAAGGCTTGTATTATCATTTTACGATGGGGTGCATCCATGCATCAAAACTGTAAGAATATTTTTTGTCTCTTGACACCCCGGAACGAGTTACGCTTGTTCTGATTTTTTCTTTTATATTATTTTTAAAAAATGCCGTTAAAACTATATCCGCATGGATTAGATTTTAACAGCGCTTTTTCTGTTGGAAATGTCAATTACTCAAATTTGTCGCTTACCTTTATTATTCTAATAAATCCCGTAAAGCACGGCGCGGCAGTGTACTGTACTATGCCAGTGGCGTGATTTTCATCATCACCCGTCGCGATATGTACATGTCCTGCAAGCACCGCTTTCACAATGTCCCTGTTATCTTCTATAAGCTTTAAAAATGCTCGATTATTTTTGCATTGCTGCTCTTCGCCTATCATCCAGTTTTGACCCCATTTGTTAAAAACCGGATCGCGGGCTGCCGGCGCTAAAAGCGGTACATGCATCAAAAGTATTATGGGACGCTTTGATTTTATATGCTCCTGCATACGGCATAATTGCATATCAGATATCTTCAAGCTTGAATCATCCAATGAAATTATATCAAAGCCCTTAAGTGAGCAAATGCAAAACTCCGGCGTATTTCCCAAAAGCTCTGATAAAACTTCGTTCTCCTTATCGGACAGATTTTTATTAAGTGTGTCATGATTGCCGGGCACACATATATATTCGCAGCTTAAATCTTTAATATATTGCCTTGCCCAAAGCAGATTTGGCAAAGAGGTATAATCTACAATGTCGCCCGTTAAAAATACCATGTCCGGAGATATCTGCCTTATTCTCTTGGCCACTGCATTATTAGCCTCCAAAGGGCTCATAATATATTCATCTGCCAAGCCCTTATTGCAGACAATGCAGCCTTGGCTTCTCCAAAACGCTTCACTTTTTTCCGCACGCCCTTTTCCTGCGTCGCTGTCGCTTTCATCCCTTACCGCTATATGCAAATCAGATATTTGTACAAACGTATAATTGCGGCCAATTCCGGGTATTGATATATTAACCTCCGATTCCTTCAGCATGCAAACGCCTTTTGACGTTTTTAGCTCTATATCTCTAATCATAATACTGTCACCTTTGGTTTAATCTATTTTAGTACAGTATAAAACAGCCGCCATAATTAATCCAGCATTAACTTTTTATTTATGCTGCTTTCAATATATTTTTCTCTCCTAACAATTATATTCCGTATATAAAAGCTATAAATATATATTGATGCAAAATAATAGAAGCGGTATAATCATATAATTTTGTGAAAGGATGTAATGCGGTGGCTATTAATAAATTAATGCGCGCGGCGATTAATGCAATTACTGCCTTAGAGCCTAATGTTAAAAAAAGCTATAAGACTGAGCGCAGATTAGAAAGACTTACCGCATATCTGCGCGGCAAGCCTGATGATTATAAAACACTGGATAAAGAGATAAAAAGCGGCAGTACATCTATTCCTGTGCGCATATTTACACCAGACAATGCGAATAAATCCTCACTGCTTCTGTTTTTTCACGGCGGCGGCTGGGTTACTGGCGGAATAAAAAATTACAGCGGTGTCTGCTCTAACCTTGCAAAGGCTGTGAGATGCGCTGTAGCATTGGTAGATTACCGGCTTGCGCCGGAATATAAATTCCCCGCCGCGCCAGAGGACTGCTACAGAGTAGCACACGAATTTTTCCTTAACAATATCTGCTCCGTACATCCTGACAATATCACTTTAATAGGCGACAGCGCCGGCGGCAATCTTGCCGCTGCTGTATCGCTTATGGCAAGAGACCGTGGAGAATTTTTGCCTAAACGTCAAATTCTCCTCTATCCCTCAACTTACAGCGATCATAGCGACGCTTCACCTTTCCTTTCCATTAAAGAAAATGGAACCGGCTTCCTCTTAACCTCTAAAAGAATTCAAAATGTCATTGAATTATACCGCAGCTCTGATGAAGATTTAAAAAATCCATATTTTGCGCCGCTGCTGGCATCAGATTTTACACAGCAGCCGCGCACGCTTATTATTACAGCGGAATACTGCCCGCTTCGCGACGAGGGAGAAGCTTATGGGAAAAAACTACTCGCAGCCGGAAATGAAGTGGAAATAGTGCGCATGAAAGACGCGCTACACGCATATTTTATGCTTCCGCCTTCCTTTAAGCTTGTAAGGCAAACTTATGATATTATTAACGACTTTTTATCAAAAGGATAAGGCATATGAGAAAAAACAAACAGTGGAACTCTCTTGACAATGCAGCAAAAATTTTTGCACCTACCAGCTCTAAACGGGATACTAAGGTTTTTCGCTTTGTCTGCGAGCTTACCGAGCCGGTTGATGGCGATGTGCTACAGCATGCTTTAGATAAAACAGTTAAAATTTTCCCTCATTACCTTTATACAATAAAGAAGGGAGTTTTTTGGTACTATTTTGAAGAAAGCAGCATAGCTCCTAAAGTATGTGAAGAAAAGATTCCTGTGTGCAGTCCCATTTACAGCATTGATAGGCACAGCCTGCTTTTTAGAGTTTCCTTTTTTAGCAGAAGAATAAATTTAGAGGTATTTCATGCTTTAGCCGACGGCAGCGGCGCAATACAATTTCTCCGTGCTATAACGCTTAATTATTTGGCGGAAAAATACGGCGTCTCCGGCTCGCTTGACAACACATCTCGCGACCAGAAAAATTTAGACGCCTTTTACAAATATTACGATAAAGAAAAAATTATTCCTAAAATAAAGCATACCCGCGCATACCGAATTAAAAGCCAGCGTCTGCCGGACAATAGGCTCGGTGTTATTGAAGGCTTTTTATCCGTTGGGGCGGTTCTTGAAAAAGCGCACAAGTACAGTTCTTCGCTAAGCGAGTTTTTAATAGCAGTGTTGCTCTGTTCCATATTTGACGGCATGGCGGTAAGGGAACGCAGACGCCCTGTAGTTATCGCTGTTCCCGTCGATTTGCGTCGGTTTTTTCCCTCGCAGACAGCTAGAAATTTTTTTGGCGTCATAACCGTCTCACATAACTTTTTAAAAGATGGGCAGGAATTTGATCAAATTATAGAGCATGTAAAGTTATCGTTTAAACATCAGCTTACAAAAGAAAATCTCGGCGCAATAATAAACAGGTATTCGTCTCTTGAAAACAACCCTCTGGCAAAGGCTGTGCCGCTTCAGGCAAAAATAGCTGCTTTGCGTATTGCAGGCCTTTTGGCGGGACGAGAAGACACCTCCGCCTTTTCAAATATTGGGCGTATTTCTATGCCGGAGGACGCATCAAAATATATTCGGTTATTCGATGTATTTGTAAGTACAAGGCGGCCACAGCTCTGTCTATGCTCGTTTGGCGATACTCTTTCTGTCAGTATATCTTCGCCACTGACCGATACCGCCCTTCAGATGCGCTTTTTTCGTAGACTTGCAGGCATGGGACTAAATATTAAAATCGTGTCAAATTTAGAACAGATAAGCGGAGAGGATGGAGAAAATGCTTAGATGCAACAACTGTGGCGTAGATTTACCAGGTACTCCTAAACAGTGTCCGCTTTGCAAGGGCGAACTTACCGGAATAGGAGACAGCAGTGAAAATGTATTTCCGACCCGTTTTGCCTCACAAAAGCTATTCAGCAGAAAAATTCTTGTCCTAACAGCTTTTGTATCAGTCTGTATCTCGGCTGTTTGTATTTCTGTTAATTTAATTTTGCCTGCAGGCGGTTGGTGGTCGCTGTTTGTGCTGGCTGGGCTTTTTAGCCTTTGTGCAGATTTTGCCATACTTTACAGAAAGCGCAGAAACCCCGCAAAAAGCATTTTGTGGCAGGTAGCGTTTGTCTCCGCAATAGCTTTGATATGGGACTTTTTTACCGGATTTCACGGTTGGGCGCTGGATTATGTTTTTCCGATTTTATGTATTAGCGCTATGTTTTCAATAGTGTTGCTTGCTAATATATACAAGCTTCATGTGCAGGATTATATTATATATTTAATTATTGACTGTATGCTTGGCATATCAACTTTAATATTCATTTTAACAGGTGTCTTGCATACTGTAATACCCTGTGCCGTTTGTTTTGGTGCATCTGTCATATTTCTTGCGGCGCTGCTGTTCTTTCAGCATAAGGCACTTTGGGCGGAAATCCAAAGAAGATTTCATTGGTAATTATCTTTAGTGATAATACTCAGTTATAAGCATTAAATGATTATGTGAAAATATAATAGCCCGAAATTTTTTTAGAAACTCTTGATATTAGCATAAAAATTTCTGCGCACAAACTAACCGTAACGCCAAATAAATTTTTAGCAAAGCGATTTTATTATAAAAATTTACAAATTGAATGTAAATACCCAGTCTGAGTAGAATAAAAAGAAACTTCAATTCTAATATCAGCCTTTATATCGCCTTACTCTTACATACCTATCCTTGATAGCGGTTTTACATCGAGACAATCTGAGAGCAACAATAAAAACAATCCGGAAGCAGTTCCAGATTGCCTTTAATTTATCGTTTTTACTAATAATAAGCAATAATAAAGCTTTCGCAAGCCCAGTTTTAACCATAGCAATACTGTGCTCTGCATTTGCGGTATGGCGGCAGAACAAATGCAGCTATCCTACAACTAGTCGCTGTTTTAGCCGACGTGCATAAATTTTTCATCCCTTACTGCCGGAAACTCCTTGGCATCATAATAACATCTCGCGGTTCTTAGCCGCACAGAATTTTAGCGTCTTTTAGAGCGTATAAGATCATATTATTAACAATTTATCAAAGAAAGATATCGCGATTTTTATTACAGTCAATGCCGATTTATGCCTTTATTTCAAACATTTAAAAATTAAATCGGCCGACGTTTTTAATTAAGATATTTCTACTCATAATATATAAATGCTGAATTTACAATATCAAAACAGGCTTAATTGTTCAACAGCTTGCTTGCGTGGAGCTGCTGACTCCCACAGCACGCCTTGCGGAAGATCCGCCAGAAAAGTTGACGGCGACGCCGTTGTAATTATGAGCTTTTCTTTCGCACGCGTCAGGCCGACATACATAAGCCGGCGCTCTTCTTCAATATCGCCCGCTTTTCCCTGCGACTCCAGCGGTAGCTTGCCGGTATTTGCACCGGCGATAAACACTCTATCAAATTCAAGACCCTTCGCCCCGTGCAGAGTCATAAGCCGTACAGCGCCCGATTTTGTGTTCCTGCCGGAAGCACGGCATATATCCGCCTCCTCGCCAAGTATCAGCGCCCTCCACATATTTTTAAAGCTGCTGAAAAACACCGCTGCGTTCTTAAGCTTATCAAGCGAAGGCGTCGCTCCAAACTCCTGCTCCCATTTTTCTATCAGCTTGTGCGGCTTTTCCTTTTTTACAAGCGGTAGCCATACTTCCGCCCGCTCAAGCCATTTGTCAAGCGGGAAATCTATCGCGCTTTGTTTATTTTTGCTCTGCACCTCGGCCGCGCTCTGTATAGAACCGGACTTATTGCTCTCCTGCTGATACTCCTGCGTCTCGGTGCTGTCCTTTCCTGTCGTGTTAAGCCAATTTTCCCGTAACTGCTCTGCTTGCCGCAGTATATTAGGTAGCTCTGTTCCGCTGCCGGGCAAGGCAGAGAACGCCCCCTTCTGAGGCGCATCACCGATACTTTCGCCTATATTAAGCGCCGTCGTGTCAAGATTAGAATTACATGATGTATTGTCCCGCTCATTTTCCGCAGCTGAATTGGTGCTGTAGGGTACGCTGTTGTAAAAAGCATCTCTTATCGCTTCGACGTCGAACTGCTTAAAGCCGGCACAGATTTTTTCAGCTCTCTCGATTAAATCCGACGGGCAGCCCCACAGCAGGCGCAGCGATGATGCCAGCGACGCCAAATCAGATATATCTTCAAGCGAATGGAAAAATGAAAGGACTCCTCTTACATCGTCGGAGCTTAAATAGTCCTCACGGCCGCTTATAACGCAGGGGATATCGTCATGGCGCAGACACTTCTCAATCAGCTCAAGCTGCCGATGCGTACGGCAAAGCACGGCAATATCCGAAAAGGACGCAGCTTCACTTTCATGATGCATTGACTGCGCCTCAAGCATATCCACGCCGCCCGCCATGCGCCCTATTTCCTTGGCAATAAATATTCCCTCGCTAAGCTCGTCGGATGCTTTTACAACGCGCACCGCTTCGCCGGCTGGCAGGTTGGGGTTAAGCAGGCGTTTTTCGCCGGGATTTTTTTCTATTACCGCTGCCGCCGCCTGTAAAATCTCCGGCGTTGAGCGGTAATTTTCTTTAAGGCGTATTTCACACATATCCGGAAAGCTCTCATGCAGTCGCTCAAAGCATCGGCCGGTCGATCCTCTAAAGCCGTAAATAGACTGGTCGGGGTCGCCTATTGCAAACAGGCTGTCACAGCACTTGCTCCACAGATTTATCAGCTCAAACTGCATATCGTTTATGTCCTGAAACTCGTCTATCAGCAGATATTTAAAGCTTCTGCGTCCTGTGATATCAATTTTTAACGCTTCTGTCAGCAAGTCGTCAAAGTCCAGAACACCAAGCTCTTTAAGCCGCGCGCAATAGGCGTCGTACAGTTCTGTGTCTATGCCGCTGTCCTCTATATCGGCGCCGTTTTTAGCCTTAGACACTGCGTTTATAAAGCTTTTTGCACTTAATTTGCGCCCGCTGCTGCGCAGCAGCTCATCCGCTATATCCAGCGCCTCGCCCTCGCTTATAAGATGTGCGCCGCTCAGCATATTAAGGCAGATTGAGTGAAATGTGCCGATAGTTATTTTAGATGCAGCACGCTTACCGCCGAGCTGTTTTTCAAGGCGTTCGCGCATCTCTGCCGCCGCCTGATTTGTAAAAGTCACAGCGGTAATTTCATCGGGCCTTACACCAAGATTGCTTATTAAATACTCTATGCGGGAAATGAGTGTTTTTGTCTTTCCGGTACCCGGTCCGGCAATTACCGCTACAACCCGCTCGGACGCTGTAACCGCATGCTGCTGCTCCATATTAAGCGCCGCCAGCCCAGATTTTGACGCGTCTTTATAAACATTGACGGCAATTTCTGACGCCTGTTCGGATAAGACGGATTTAACTGATTTTTTATACTCCCGCTTGGCTTTCTCCTTAATTGGCATTGACTGTACGCCAAACAACGACATCTGCCCATTAAGCTGTTCTATCTCTGACGGCGTAAGCAGTGATATTACTCCATACTCACCGTCAAATCCGGCACGACGTGATACCTTTCCCTGCCTGAGCCGGCGTATGCCCTCGGACACACACGGCCCAGCCGCTTTCTCTATTTCTTCAATTGGAGTCTCACGCAAAATGTGGAACTCCGGCCCAAGTTTACTTAAAATATTTTCATATTTCTCAAGCGTTTTTTTACTCGTTGCCGACGCTCCGGTCGAGGCGGCTATAACCTCCGGCAGCGGCACTAAGCTTTCATACGGCTTTGCGCCAGACGGATGATATCCTGCAGGCCTATCGGCAAGTTCTTCTACCCTGTGCTCAACCCCTATTGTCAGCTTTTTACCGCACACAGGGCATATATTCCCAAGCTCTGCCGCTTCAACAGGCGTTAAACATACGCCGCAGTTGCGGTGTCCGTCCAGGTGATATTTCCCCTCTTCCGGGAAAAACTCTATTGTGCCAGAAAAGCCATTGCCGGTGCGTATAGCCTCAACCATTTCCGTGTATGAAAGACCGGTGTCTAAAATATCCGCCTCTCTGCCCAGCTTTGCGGGAGAATGTGCGTCTGAATGCGACACCAGCGTCAGGCCGTCAAGCTGCGAAACTCTCCAGTTCATCGGCGGGTCGGACGAAAGTCCCGTTTCCACTGCGTGGATATAAGGAGTTAAGTCATCAAAGCATTCTTCTATGCTGTCAAAGCCGGAAAAGGCTCCAAACATGGCAAAATGCGGCGTCCATATATGCGCCGGTATAAACTCTGCGTTGGGACAGGTTTCCAGCGTTATTTCCAGCAAATCCCTGCTGTCAAGCCCCAAAATAGGCCGCCCGTCGGAGTGGATGTTGCCTATCGCCTCAAGCTTTGCCGAAAGCTCATCTGCCGCCTCTAAGCTGGGCAGTATTATCACATTATGTACCTTGCGGGTCTTGCCGCCGCGCTTATAAATTGAACTTATTTCTCCCGTTACCACAAACCGAGGAGTCTTTGCCTCTACATCGCATGGCTGACGCAAATTGTCCCGTAATGTATAAAGTCCCTCTTCTGCCGGAACAAGCTGCTCTTTGAGCTCGGCGCGCCATGCCGGATGTGTAAAATCGCCTGTGCCGATAAGCTGAATGCCCTTGCGGCGCGCCCAAAACTCTAAGTGCGGAGCATCGCCGTCCTTGCTGGTAGCGCGCGAAAAGCGCGAGTGTATATGAAGATCTGCAATATACATAATGACACCTTCTGTCGTATATATGTTCTAATGGTATAATTATAGTATTTTGGGGAGTTAAATACAACGAACAATTTAATAAACATGGCGTTTAAAAGCTGTTTTTGTTCACTATTATTTAATGACTCTTTTTAAGCTCGGCATTAATCGACACAATTTTATTTTATTTGATAAAATATGAGCAACACAATTTTAAAATTTTCTTAATTAGCAGTAAATCACAGGCTTTTGTTTTATTTCTCTGTGCCGGACGAAATTTTAACAGTATTTATTTGTCGGCAGCTTAGCCTTTCATGCAGAAAGCGACGCCAAAGCATTACCGCATTATCTGTCATATCTGCATTTAATTTTGTTGACAGTTTAAAAAGTATTTATATGCATTATTGTATTATCAAAATGGCAAAATTTTAAGATTTATACAGGCTAATTGACAACTGCCGGTTGCTTAAATAGCACCTTGAGATTTATTGCACCCTTTTCAGCGTATGATATAATTAGAAAATTAATAATTGGAGGTTATCGCAATGTCGATAAGTAACATGATAAATAAGCTGCGTACCAATGCAAATATGTCTCAAGAGCAGTTTGCCGAACTATTTGGGGTATCTCGACAGTCGGTGCAGAAGTGGGAGTACGGCTCTTCTGTACCGGAGCTTGAAAAGCTTATTAAAATATGCAAGTATTTCGACGTTTCGCTTGACGCTTTAGTGCTTGAAAGCGATACTCGCATTACTGAGGAACTGCAGTTTAATAAAGCAGTTAAACCTAAATATGCAAATCTGCATGAATGGGAATCTTATTCGTCAAATTTAATTACTGAGTGTCAGCAGTCAATGGAAGAGGGACTGGATATAGCGCCTTATGCGGATGTTTTTTCCGCTGTTTCACGACTGCCTAAAAACGAAATAAAGAAAAAATTAGGCGATATTTTATTTGAGGTTGTAATCAATGCCAAAACAGCAGAGGGTTACAAATATATTGAGCCTAGCGCTCTTGAAGAAATAAAAAATTTAAGAGGCAGCGCCAAGCCTTTGCCGCCGGTTGACGAAAGTATGCTTGAAGTTAAAATTCACGGCGCCTGGCTGGGAAGAGTAATCGGCTGCCTTTTGGGAAAAACGATAGAAGGTATTAAAACAGATGAGTTAATTCCCTTTTTAAAAGAAACAGGAAATTACCCCTTGCACCGCTATATTCTTCACAGCGATTTAAATGATGACATACTAAATAAATATAAATTCCGCTTTTTAAATAGGTCCTGCGCCGATGTAGTAGATGGAATGCCGGTGGATGATGATACAAACTATACGGTGCTGGCACAAAAAATAATTGAAAAATATGGCAGAGATTTTACCGCATATGATGTGTCGAGGGTATGGCTGGAGCTTCAGGGCAAGAGCGCATACTGCACTGCTGAGCGAGTAGCATTTTGCAATTTTGTCAAAGGCTTTGAGCCTCCGGCGTCGGCTGTTTATCAAAATCCTTACCGTGAGTGGATAGGCGCTCAGATTCGCGGCGACTATTTCGGTTACATTAACCCAGGGAATCCGGAGCTCGCTGCTGAAATGGCTTTCAGAGACGCGTCAATTTCGCATATTAAAAACGGCATATACGGCGAAATGTTTGTCGCTGCAATGCTGGCAGCCGCCGCCTGCACAGACAATATAAAAGAAATTATACTCAGCGGCCTTGCTCAGATACCGCATACCTCAAGGCTGTATGAAGCTATTACGGATGTGCTGACAGGCTTTGAAAACGGGGTTTCACAGGCAGACTGCTTTGCTGATATTCACAGCAGATATGATGAATATACTTCTCATGGCTGGTGCCATACCATACCAAATGCCATGATAGTTGCGGCAGCTCTGCTTTATGGCGGCGGTGACTTCGGAAAATCAATCTGTATGGCGGTAGAAACCGGCTTTGATACTGACTGCAACGGCGCCACCGTCGGCTCTGTTCTCGGCATGGCAAACGGTATGGAATGTATTGACGCTGTTTGGTCAAATCCTATAAACGATACACTGCACACCTCTATTTTCGGTGTTGGAACAATTAAAATCTCCGATGCTGTAAAAAATACAATGAAACACATTAAAATCTCAAAGTAAAGTGAGTAAATTAGAGCAGGCGCCAAATTGGTTATGTCCGTTCTGCGCGGAAATGCTAATAGAGTCTGCAAATAAAAAAATATGCCGGTATTCCCGGCATATTTTTTTATTTATATATTTTTATCTGCGGCTAATTTACAGATAAAAAGACTTTGGCAAAAAACCTGGCAAAATTATATATCACCGCTTATCTCAAGCAAAAGCTGTTCCGGACATATGCTGTATAATTATAGAAAATACTCATAGACAAATTGCTGTCATTAGAGTTACGCTAAATCATATTTCACGTTTCACTAAGCCAAAGCGCATTTATTTTACGAATAACATTTTTTCTTTGCTGTAAAATTTGCCGCTATGAAAATTTTCTCCGATATCTTCCGCTACACTTTTATTTAAACTGGGAAGATAAACTTTTACCTGCTTCTTTGCCCAATTTTTGATCATGACCTTCGTCAATAAAGCGCGGTAAAAGCTGTCCTGTTAAGGCGGCAGCCTCACGCTTAATGGCGCGGCACCGTATTTATTTTGGAAACAGCAAAAATTGAACGACGGATTTTTGCGGCATAAAATCTCTACATTGGAAATAGGCCGCTATTTTTGCAGACACTTTGTTATGTCGACAACACCGTCGGCAAAATTTTCATAAAAAGCCTTTTCGTGCGACACTAAAAGCAGGCTGCCATCAAAGCTTTTAAGCGCTTCCTTAAGCGACTGTTTGGCCTGCTCATCCAAATGATTTGTCGGCTCGTCCATAATAAGCATATGACACGGCGACAGTGTAAGCAGACATAACTTAACCTTGGCCTGCTCTCCGCCGCTCAGAGTCCCTACTGCCTGCTTTGCATGCTCGCTGGAGACGGCGCATTTAGACAGGCTTGCGCGTATCTCTTTTTCCGACATATTAGGAAAAGCATCGGCTACTACCTGCATAGGCGTGCTGTCTGCATTTTCCCATTTAAGTCCCTGCTCATAGTATCCAACCTTTATTTTATCAGAAAGCCGGCATTTCCCGTCCAGTGGATTTAACTGGCCAAGCAGCGTCTTAATCAATGTAGATTTGCCTATACCGTTAAATCCGCTTATTACAATTTTTTCACCGCTGCTTATTGTTAAATTTAATCCCGAAAAGAGCTTATAATAATATCCTACTGCTAAATTTTCGGCCTGTATGTGGATTTTTTCGCCGCCGCTCAGTGCTTTAAATGAAAACACCGGTGCCGCTTTGTTCTGGCTTGGCGGAGCCAGACGCTCCAGACGCTCCAGCTGTTTGCGCCGTCCTTTTGCATTTTTGCTGTTGACACCGGCTATGTTCCTGCGTATATACTCCTCCGTCCTTTTTATTTCCTTTTGCTGAGACTCATACCGGCGGCGGTAATCCTCCTTTGCATGGTCCCTCTGCTTAATATAATCGGAAAATTTTCCAACATATTTTCGCATCTCACCGTTGTCAACATCGCATATGCAGTTGGATATGCGCTCTAAAAACGCATAGTCGTGAGATACTACCATAAACGCCCGCTTGCTTTCGGATAAATACTCTGCCAGCCAGTCAATGTGCTGGACATCAAGAAAGTTTGTCGGCTCGTCCAAAAGCAAGACGTCTGGATCCTTAAGAAGCAGCTTTGCCAATATGACCTTTGCCCGCTGTCCGCCGCTTATTTCGGATATTTTTGAGTTAAGGCCCATTACCGTAAGACCTAACCCATTGGCAATTTTATCTACGGATGTATCTATCTGATAAAAATTAGCCGCATCCAGCCTGTTTTGATACTGGGTTATTAAGGGCCAGTTCTTTTCAAGATTATCCACATCTGCATAAAGAGCCGACAGCTCATTTTCTATTTTATACAGTTCTTTATAGGCCGATTTCATAAACTCTAAAATAGTGCAGTCTTTATCTATTTTGGCGTATTGGTCCAAATGTCCCACAGTTATCCTTTTGTCCCATACCACGCTGCCAGCATCAGGAAGAATTTCTCCGCCGCATAAGCTTATGAGCGTGCTTTTGCCCACGCCGTTATGTCCCACAATTCCCATATGATCGCCCTTATAAAGTGACAGGTTGGCGTTTTTATATATTACCTTGTCGCCATATGAATAGTTTAAATTTGTTATTTCCAGCAAACTCATTTTAATCTCTTCCTCTTATATTATTCATCAAAATTATTACATCCGGCTTACAAACACAGTTTATAGAAAATTGCCGGCACCTGTCTGCACGGTTTCAAATTTTGAAAGCCATTTTTTGTATTTTTCAAAATTCTCTTATGCACAGGTAAATATATCGTTTTGGCATCCGCTTCTATAATTATTTGCATACTTGAGCGGCAATCGTAACTTTATAAAAAAGCAGAAAGCTATTTATCAGCCTTCTGCTTTGCAATTTATATATTTACTGCAAAAATAAAGGCTGTGTGCAAAACATTGCCACAGCCATAACTCGCTACATCGCTTTACCGGAAAAAATGAGTATAAAAAGCATACGCACTAAGTCGAAACATGCGCGCATAAATCTCATCCTCCGGCGAATTAAAGCGTCTATGCTTTATATACAGGCTCTGTACAATGCTTCGCCGATACCATTTGCACAGAGCAGATTCGTATCGCCAATTTCCAAATACTTCTGCTCATATATTTGCTCCTATAATACAATAAATACTGCTCAAGGCAGATTTTATCACAGCATGGCTATCCTGTCAAGCCGATATGTGTTTATGAAATTTCATCCTGCTGCCTACTTAAGAAATCTATAGTTAAACTTTATGCATTTTTAGCATTTTATCTGCTCTGTGTCCGCAGTCACAATATATGCCGCGTTTATTCAGCACTAATGCTATTATCTCCGATTTTGGACGACGCCTCAAAATTTACCTTTAGCTCGTTAAGACTCTGATACTCCGAATTGACGTCAAGAGTATAACGCATAAGTATTTCTCCGCTGTTTCCATTTAAACTGCTCTTTATCTGTTCACCATACAGGCCTATCATCAGGCAGCCGTAGCCAGTGTCATAATTGCAAAGATGCCTGCGTCCCTTTTCTACTGTAAGCCGGCTTGAGTTGCTTCCCGATCTCATTACATCAACCACATTACTGCTGTCTACCGTTATGGTAGTGGTCACATCTCCCTCGCCTTCAGACATAGGCTCAGCATAATTAAGTATATATGAGCCGTTTTTTACCTCAAAGCTGCCCTTAGTCACTATGTTTATAGTCTCTGGATCATTGCTCCCAGGTATAAAGTTATTGCTCTCTATTCTTATTATAACTTCCATAATTTCCTCTGTTTTTAGACTAAATCTATTTTTATAATACTATAAGTTTTTTGCCAATGAGTCTAAAGGTTTGCGCATTCTGCTGCCGGCGCAATAAGTATTTGATATTTACCACGTTTTAGCCCTTTTGATATAAAGTACAACATAATACAACAGCGTCTTTGACTCAAACATTAAACGTATCAATGCTGCGAAGCTGTACCCAAACGTGTATGCGAGAAAATTTTATCGCATTACAAGCCTCGCTTCCGGTCAGCAAACGGGCAGACATGCCGATTTCAAACAAATGCCGCGTAAGTCTTGACTTAACGCTTAGCAGAAAGTATAAGTCCATACATAAAAAGTGTCAATATTTTTCTATATCTATGCGCTCTACGCGTCCGTCAATATGACAGCCGATATAATACTCCGCCAGTGCGCCGAATTTTTCTGTGTCGTCGCTTAAATAAAAATCCGTGCTTCCGCCGGATTTTTTGCCATTTAACAGCTCAAGCCGCTCGAGCTCTGACTTGGCATATATCGCCGCCTGTTCGCCGGAATTTATCAGCGTAACATTTTTACCCATATAGTCCCTTATAGCATCGGTCAGCAGCGGATAATGCGTACAGCCTAATATAACAGTGTCCACGCCCGTGCGCTTAAGGGCGCTTAGATACCTTTCCACCATCGTCTTTACAACAATATCGCCGCGGTCTACACATCCCTCTTCCACCATTGGCACAAAAAGCGGACACGCCTGCTCTATTACCTGAACCGACGCAGAGATTTCGTTGACACTTTTCAAATATGCATGGCTCGCTACCGTAGCGGCAGTAGCTATAACGCCGATTTTGCCGTTCTTTGTCGCTTTTGCAGCTGCCGCCGCCGTAGGCTCGACAACGCCTGTCATGGGCACCGGCATAATCTCTTTAGTATCTGCCGCGACCGCGCTTGCAGTGCCGCAGGCGACTATTATATATTTTACTCCCATTGACAAAAGAAATCTGCTGTCCTGAAGAGCGTATTTTTTTATCGTCTCTCTGCTTTTTGAGCCATACGGCAGCCTTCCGGTATCTCCGAAATATATTATGTCCTCACCCGGAAGCAGCTTTATAAGCTCTCTAACGGCAGTCAGTCCGCCAAAGCCGGAGTCGAACACTCCTATAGCAGAGTTTTTGTCCATTCTTTCTTCTCCTTAAAGCGCTGAGCGCCTAACAATAGTAATTGCTTAATAAAAGTATATCTGTAATTTAATTTAAAAAATATCCGTCCGACATATAATATGACGCCCGGCAAATTTTATTCCTGTTTCAGTTTATTTGCCACGCCGGCCCATTATACCAACGGCATTTAATTTTTCCTTTAAGCCGGCGCCGGCTTTTTGCGCGGAAATATATTCACAAGCCCGCTGCATATAAAAAATTTATGCAGGTTATGCCGCAGTCAAAAAGCTATAGCGGATTAATCTATTTCAATTACCACACTAAAAAGCAATGAAATAAGGCCATTATTTTACATCAAACACCAGCCGTGCCGTAAAGCATTTTCCGCGCTCGTGGCTCGCACTGATATAAAAGTCTCCGCCACCGGTGTGAGTGCTTATATCAAGGCTGTCGCCGAGCTTTGCCTCACCGAGAAAATTTATGTCGTACCGCTTAAGCGGAGCAGAGGACATCTCTATAGGCGCATAGTCCATGGCTATGTCTGCGTAAACGGCATTATTTAAATGACCGTTATAGTCAATATCAGTAAAGCGTATAACCCGCTCGTCCTCTTTTTTAGTGCCATCAGGCAAAATTATTCGCTGCGGCAGCTCTTTTTCCTTGATGCTGCCATTATGCCTTATATCAAATATATCGGCCGCCGACGGCCGCAGAATATTATGCCCCTGCGGGTCGGTCAGCACAAACAGCGACACGGAATGTATCAGCACATTGCCGTCGCCGTCGATAAACTCATATCCTCTGATAAAATTTACTCCTTTAGGGCCGCAGCTGTAGGTGCTAAGCGTCACCTTATCCTCAAAACACGGCGCTTTATATATTATACCCATTGCACGGGTGAGCAGAAAGACCATACCCTTGTCGTAAAGATACGAATATTTAAGTCCCACTGAATCAAGGTGCAGCTCACCTATCTCCTGCTGGTATTTCAGTATTGACGACGGCTTTATGCGCCGGTTTAAGTCTCCGTCATACGATGCTATCGTCACCGGAGTATAATATACTTTCGACAAATCCGTCACTGTACCGTACCATCCCTTGCGATTATCGTGCCGCCCATGTACGGCCTCAGCACCTCCGGTATTGTAACACTGCCGTCGGGGTTCTGATAATTCTCTATAACAGCAGCCATCGTGCGCCCCACTGCCAGCCCGGAGCCGTTTAAGGTATATACGTACTGCGCCTTGTCCTTTATATCGTTCTTGTATTTTATATTCGCTCTCCGCGCCTGAAAATCACTGTAGCAGGAGCAGCTTGAAATTTCAACATACCTGTTGTACGACGGCAGCCACACTTCCAAATCATATGTCTTTGCACTGGAAAATCCAGTATCGCCGGTGCACAGCGCCATGACCCTGTACGGCAGACCAAGCTTAATTAGCAGCTCTTCAGCATTATTAGTGAGCTTTTCCAGTTCTTCATAGCCCTGCTCCGGCTTTGTAAATTTAACAAGCTCCACCTTGCTGAACTCATGCTGGCGTATAAGGCCGCGGGTATCCTTGCCCGCGCTGCCCGCCTCCGCCCTGAAGCAGGCGGTATATGCGCAGTAGCACAGCGGCAGTGCCGCGCCGTTCAATATCTGGTCGCGGTACATGTTTGTAACCGGCACCTCGGCTGTCGGTACAAGAAAATAATCCAGCCCGTCCAGCTTAAATGCGTCCTCCTCAAACTTCGGAAGCTGCCCCGTGCCCGTCATAGACGCGCGGTTAACTATAAAAGGCGGACGTACCTCAGTATAACCGTTGGCTGTATGAGTGTCCAAGAAGAAATTCATAATAGCGCGCTCAAGCTTTGCGCCGGCCTTTTTATAGAAATGGAAGCGTGCGCCCGTTACCTTTGCCGCCGTCTGCGGGTCGAGTATATCGAGCTGAGCGCCTATGTCCCAGTGCGGCTGAGGCTCAAAGTCAAACTCGCGCGGAGTGCCCCACCGGCGCACCTCAACATTTTCGCTGTCATCCTTGCCTATGGGCACACTTTCATGATTTATATTAGGTATCTGCATAAGTATTCTGTTCTGCTTTTCATTCAGCGCCGACACCTCTGCATCCGCCAGCTTTATGTTCGCCGAAAGCTGCTTCATTTCATCCATTACCGACACTATATCAGCGCCCTCTTTTTTAAGACGCGGTATTTGCTTGGTTATATCATTCTGCTTCGCTTTCATGCCCTCAGCCCTCGCCATTACGTCCCTGCGCTGTACGTCTATCTGCAGCAGTTCGTCTATAATGGCATCCATATCGGCGCCGCGGTTTCTCATGGCCTGCTTTACCATATCCGGATTTGTGCGTATAAGTTTAATATCTAACATAAATTTTCCTCCTGCTATGCCTGCTTATCAAGCATTTCGGCTATATTTTTAAGGTCGTCTTTACTATAAAATTCTATTTGTATAACGCCTTTTTTTCTTCCTGGTATAATTTTAACCTTTCGGCCGAGGCTCTCGCTAATAGCTATCTCTGCCTCGCTGTAATATATGTCTGTCGACTTTTTCTTCTTAGGCGAAGCGGCAGGTTTTTTGCCCAACTTTTCGATATCCCTCACGGAGGCGCCGGAAAGTATCATTTCCACTGCCTTTTCCCTTAGCTCATCATCCGTTATGGCCAGCAGTGCGCGGCCGTGTCCGGCGGATATCTCCCCGTCGCGCATTTTGTCGGTTATCTTGTCTGGAAGCAAAAGCAGCCGCATTGCGTTGGATATTGCCGGTCGTGATTTCCCAACGCGGGATGCCACTTGCTCCTGCGTAAGGCCGAATTGGTCTATTAAAGCCTTATATCCTTCCGCCTCTTCAATGGCGTTTAAATCCTCGCGCTGCAGATTTTCTATAAGCGCTATTTCCATTGTCTGCTCGTCGCTGAGTTCGCGTATTACCGCCGGCACCGTCTGCAGTCCCGCCATGCGCGATGCGCGCCACCGACGCTCGCCCGCCACTATCTGATACCGGCCGCCGCCTATTGGACGCACCAGCAGAGGCTGCACAACGCCATGCTGCGCTATCGATTCAGACAGCTCGCTGAGTGCCTGCTCGTCAAATTTTCGCCTTGGCTGCGCGCGGTTCGGCTCTATCTGTGATATTCTCAGCTCAGCCGCCTCTGCTGACATCTCGCTGTTATCCTCAAACAGCGCGTCCAGCCCACGGCCGAGTCCGCCCTTTTTTGCCATGTTTTTCCTCCATATATTTTTATATCTTTTATCGTGTTATAAGCTTAAAGTGTGCTTACATTTAATTGATTTTTTATACAAGGCTATATTTACTTGAAGCCGTCCTATACATAACTTGATAGAAAGCTTGACGTATAAGCTTTTTTAAGCCGCCACACATTTATTTATATCTTTCAGTCGTAAAAAGCTTCAATTATATTTTTGCCTAATAAAAAATATAAAGCCCCCGCTATTTCTAATTATAAAAACCAAGGAGCATGCTTATTTCCATACTGCGTCAACTGTTCTCTTATATTTTTTCCATTCGCTTTAAGATATATCTGATTTGCGCGCCGGCCGCCGCATTGTATCCTCATCAAAAATCATAAAATTGAGAGGCAGCGCCGCTAAACCGCTTTTACAGTCCGCCTCTTTTTTATCAAAATGCGCTTTTCCTATTTTCCAAACTAACGATTATTTCTTATAACTTCTTTCGCCAGTTCGCTGTACGCTTTCGCACCCTTCGACGACTTATCGTAATACAAAATAGGCTGACCGAAGCTCGGCGCCTCCGAAAGCCTGACGGCACGAGGTATAAATGTCTTAAACACCTTTTTGGGGAAAAATCGCTTAACCTCGTTTACCACCTGCTGTGTAAGATTAAGCCGCCCGTCGAACATAGTGAGCAGCACGCCCTCTATATCGAGCGCAGGATTATACAGCCGTTTCACGCTGCGCACCGTCGTCATAAGCTGCGACAACCCCTCCAGCGCATAATATTCGCACTGTATCGGCACCAGCAGCGTATCCGACGCCGCCAGTGCATTCAGCGTTATAAGTCCTAATGACGGCGGACAGTCTATAAAAATAAAATCATATTTTGCCTTTATATTTGCTGTTGCTGTTTTTACACGAGATTCTCGGTGCTCAAGTCCTATAAGTTCTATTTCCGCACCGGCCAGCGACATATTGGCGGGGAGAACGTCAACATTTTTAAAGGCCGAACTTACTATGCATTCCTCTGCGCTTGCCGTTCCTATGAGCATCTCATAGGATGATGCTGTTATGCCTTTTTTGTTTATTCCATACCCGCTGGTAGTATTTCCCTGCGGGTCTAAATCTATTAAAAGCACTTTTTTACCTTTAGCGCCTATTGCCGCTGACAAATTCACCGCCGTCGTAGTCTTTCCTACGCCGCCTTTCTGATTAGCGACAGCTATTATTTTTCCCAAGGCTCAGCCTCCCAATTACAGTCGTGGAATTTGTTATATAGAAATTGATATATTAAAACAGCTAATTCAAAATAATATAACCATGCCTAGCCGCAAATAAATCAGCCGCCTATGTATAAATTTTAACCTTTTTCAGTAGTCGTCCGAAAGCCTTGTTTTAAATAAGCGCGGCAGTTTAATTTGCTAATTTTTAAATATATATACATATTTAGACCATAGTATTTTATCATATTTTGCCATTAATGTAAAGGGGCTGAGCCGGTTGCGCTTATGTCTTGCGTCTATTTTGCTTTTAAAAGGCGGTGTGCAGACAAAGGGCAAAATAATAAAAAATCTGCAAAAGCATTAATTTTGTAAACTGCTGCACTGTCTTATGCGTCGTGCTGTTTTAAACTTATTTTGCTTTGAAAACTTGTTTCACGTGAAACATATCGTCTGTTTTTAATATACTTTAATAAAATTTGCCCTGTTTTATAAATAGGGATAAGCAATGTTTTTAAAAGCACCGTGCATCGGACACAGCCGGTCGTTACCGCTTAATCTTGTTAATTGCCATTTATTCAAAAATTTTACTGAAAATTACAGATGTTTAAGGTGCCGATCATATCTGCATTATCCTCCCGACAAATTTTTTATTGGCGGTAAATATTGGTTTGTGCAGCTTATAAACAGCTAAGCAGACGGAAATCCCAACGTGCCTAAAATGTGCCGACGCAGCGACTTTTCACTTCTTTACACTTGGTATGCATCAGCGGGCCGATCATATCAAAAGTAAAAGTTTATCCCTGCCGTCGGCATTTTAGATGCGAAGCAGTTTTCGGTAAGAAAGTTTTCGTGCGAGCAATCCATAAATTTTTGCCATACTGCCTGCCGTATAGTAAAAATTTTAACGCAGTATACGCGCAAAAAGCGCTTAAAACCATATTCCGTTCGACACCCGGCATCTAATTTTTATCGGCGTACCCGTCGTTATTTGCCATTTTATAATTTTATTTTCTTGTGGATGCTTCTTTACTGCTATAAACTTTTTAATATTTTCTGCGGCGTCATAAATAAAAAGAACTCCCAAAAAGCGCAGTAAGATAAGAAATATTTTTGAGGGACATCTGCTGTTCCTCTGCGTTTTCTTAAAATAGCGCTCTGAAGAGTCCTTTTTTATTTATATTTTATAACAGGAAAAGCAACATTTGTCATATACCATCCGGCAGCGCTGCTGTAAACGGCACAATTTTACACCGGAGACTAATACCTTAGCAAAAAATTACAGAAAACATATCAGCTAATTTTTGGGCTAACTTTAGGTATTATTACACGGTACTCAATATATTCATCCGTTTCGCTTTTTGCCGTGCGGGCATTAAGCCCAGACTGATTCATCGTGTCAACCGCCTTACTTATCGTGTTGATAAACAGCCTCAAATCACGCACTATGGGCGTACGTCTTGCAGCCGGCGATTTTGGCTCCGGCTTTGGACAGAGAATTTCATCAATAAGCTTGTCCGTGTCGGAAACGTTTAATCCCTTATTAATTATAATCTCCAGCGCATTATCCCGCTGCACATCATCTAATATGCGCAGAAGCGCGCGGGCATGCCTCTCGGTAAGTCCGGCGTCGATTATTCTGCGGCGCTGCGTCGGAGTAAGCCTTAGCAATCTCAACTTATTCGCAATAGTCGACTGTGCCTTGCCCAAACGTTCAGCCACTTCCTGCTGAGTTATACCCCAGCTGTTTATAAGGCGGGCTATTCCGTCGGCTTCTTCAAAGCAATTTAAATCGCTGCGCTGCAAGTTTTCTATGAGCGACAATACCGCCGAGCGTTTATCGTCCACCTCTGTAACAATGCATGGCACTGCCTTAAGACCTGCTATTGCCGCAGCACGGCAGCGCCTTTCGCCGGCAATTATTTCATATTTACCCTCCCCAGCCTGACGCACCGTGACCGGCTGGAGTATTCCGTTTCTTTTTATACTCTCAGCAAGCCCTCTGAGCTCCTCACTGTCAAATACCCTTCGCGGCTGATTCGGGTTCGGTACTATCATGTTGAGCGGTACTGTAATAAGCCTCCTGCCTCCGGACCTCGACATCATAAACATATATGTAGCCTCCTCTGCTTTGCACTGCTTCAATTTACATAATATTATAACAGCACAAAGCTTCATTTCCTGACATTTTCAGTCGGAGACTTTTTAATAATTTTCTGCCGTCTTTTAGCCGTTAGAGCGGATTTTTTGCTATCCGTGCCGACGGACGTGGATATATTGTCGGGGTTTGCGATATTTTTTTCACTAAGATAATCGCCCTTTTACTGCCGTCGCTTATTGAATACTCAATTATATCAGATATTTTTGCACCCAGTTTTTTTGCCGCTGTTTTTGCCATATCTATTTCCTCGGCCGCGGCCGGTCCCTTAAGTGCGGCAAATATCCCTCCCTGCTTCAAAAACGGCACGGCATATTCAATTAATACCGGAAGCTTTGCCACCGCTCTTGCCGTTGCAAAATCAAACCTGCCTCTGTAATTCTCATCATGCGCGGCTGATTCGGCTCGCATCCAAACACAGGTGCAGTCCACTCCAAGCATTTCGGACATATGCTGCAAAAAATCTACACGCTTTCGCGTAGAATCGAGCAGCGTAATGTCCGCCATACATCCTCCGGCTTTCAGCGCAAGCCCGGGAAACCCTGCGCCGGAGCCTATGTCTATAAGCGAGGTGCCCTTATTAAGTTCTAATACATCGAGCAGTGCAAGGCTGTCCTCAAAGTGCTTTATATATACATCGTTTCTTTCGGTTATCGCTGTGAGGTTAATTTTTTCGTTCCAGCTCACAAGCTCTTTATAATAAAGCTCAAAGGCCTCTGCATTGTCCGCAATCGCCTGCTTTGCCGATTTAAGCTCTGTCTGCACGCTCTGCTTCACCGTCCCTCTTCTGAAGATAAATAAGCAGCACCGATATATCGGCCGTGCTGACGCCGGATATTCTTGACGCCTGCCCCAAATTTTTAGGCCGGTGCTTTGCCAGCTTTTCCTTTGCCTCAAGCCTTATGCCGGTTATGCTTTCATAATCTATATCATCCGGCAGCATGCGGCTCTCCAGCCGCTTAAGCTCGGCCACTCTTGCCAGCTGCTTTTCTATATATCCCTCATACTTTATTTCCGTCTCCACCGCGTGCCGTATGTCCGGCGGCAGCTTTGGCCGGCCTGCGTCCACCTTGTCAAGGTCGCTGTATGAAATCTGCGGCCGACGCAGCAGCTCGGTTATTTTAACGCCGCTGCTCACCGGCGATGTTTCACGTGAAACAAGTATCTCGTTAAGAGCATCCGACGGGGGAAGGGTAGTGCTTTTTAACCGCGATATCTCCGCCCGTTTAAGCTCCTGCCTGTTAAGAAAGGCCGCCCACCTTTTGTCAGGTATTAAGCCTATCTCGCGGCCTATAGGAGTAAGCCGCTCCTCGGCGTTGTCCTGCCGCAGCAACAGCCGGTATTCCGACCGAGACGTCATCATTCTGTATGGGTCGGAACAGCCCTTTGTCACAAGGTCGTCTATAAGCGTACCGATATAAGACGTCTGCCGTCCGAGTACAAGCTGCTCGCACCCCTTTACCGACAGCGCCGCGTTAATTCCAGCGACAATGCCCTGCGCCGCCGCCTCCTCATATCCGGACGAGCCGTTAAACTGCCCTGCGCCGTAAAGGCCCGGCCAGTCCTTAAATTCAAGCGTCGCGTTCATGGCCAGCGGGTCGACGCAGTCATACTCAATAGCATAAGCCGGACGCATAATCTCCACATGCTCCAGCCCCTTAATAGTGCGGTAAAAGTCGCGCTGCACGTCCTCCGGCATGGAAGATGACGCACCTTGCAAATACATCTCCTGCGTGTTAAAGCCGCACGGCTCAATAAAAATCTGATGCCGTTCCTTGTCGGCAAAACGGAC
Source organism: Candidatus Timburyella stercoris (assembly GCA_904384255.1). Classification (GTDB taxonomy): domain Bacteria; phylum Bacillota; class Clostridia; order Oscillospirales; family Acutalibacteraceae; genus Timburyella; species Timburyella stercoris. The sequence continues at coordinate 6,061 of CAJFJP010000006.1, read as the reverse complement.
CATCTTGTCCTCAAGGCTTGGGCAATATCTCGGACCCTTTCCCTCAATTTTGCCGGAGTACATGGCCGACCTATGCAAATTCTGCATTATTACCTCTTTTGTCCGCTCATTTGTCCATGTCACATGGCACACCACTTTATTTATAAGCGGCTCTGCAGTATCCTTTGAAAACGGCTCCGGCGGCTCGTCGCCGTACTGCTTTTCCAGCACGGAATAATCTATACTGCGGCTGTGCACCCTGGCGGGAGTGCCGGTTTTAAACCGGCGCAGCGGCAGACCCAGCTTAATCAGCGACGCCGACAGCTCCTTTGCGGCAAACATAAAGTCCGGTCCGCTCTCAAAGCTGGCGCTGCCGACAAATATTTTTCCGCTGAGATATGTGCCGGTGGATATTATGACCTTTTTGGCCGCATATTTTGCGCCGAGATGCGTAGTTACCTCCCAGCCGCCGCCTGTCTTGTCCAGCGACACTATCTGCGCCTGCTTCAGTTCAAGTCCGCTTTGGCTCTCCAGCGCGGATTTCATATATTCGCTGTATCTGCGCCTGTCAACCTGGGCGCGCAGGCTGTGTACCGCCGGACCTTTGCCCCTGTTGAGCATTCGGCTCTGCAGGGTAGAGGCGTCGGCCGCGCGGCCCATCTCGCCGCCCAGCGCGTCTATTTCGCAGACAAGGTGTCCCTTTGCCGTACCGCCTATAGACGGATTGCATGGCAAATTTGCCACGCTGTCTAAATTCATGGTAAAAACCGCCGTTTTGCAGCCAAGCCTCGCCGCCGCCAGCGCTGCTTCAATCCCGGCGTGTCCTGCCCCTATTACTATTACATCATACTCGCCAAATAACATTTTTAGCTGCCTTTCATTAATCTGTTATATAAAAAATATCCGCCTTAAAAACAGTCGGTTTAAGTATATCTTCGCATCTATAGCCGTACCGGCAGCGAAAATTGCACACGCATCATTTGCCGATGCAAAAATTTGAAAATATCTCGTCTACTACCGCATCGGTGGCAAGCTCGCCGCTCATTTCGAAAAGTTCGGATAAAGCCTCATCCAGCAGCACGCAGACTATGTCCGGCGTCTGGCCGGCTTCCATCTCGCGCAGCGCCTGCATAAGCGACCCGTGTGCACGGACGGCGCAGCCCTTCTGCCGCTCATTGGCCAGCATGCCCTCAGATGCATCTAATTCCGAATAATCCGCCGCCTCGGCTATCGCCTGCGTCAGATTTTTCAGCCCCTTTCTCTCCTTTGCGCATATGTTTACAACATATCTGAAATGCTTTCTGATATAACTCTCATCTATTTGCTTTTCAAGGTCGTCCTTGTTAATAACAGCGACCGACGCTCGGCTCTCGCAGATTTTACACAACTCAAAATCTTCTTTGCAAAGCTGCTTTGAGCCGTCAAACACCGCTAAAATAAGACCGGCGTTTTCTATGGACTCATGTGTTTTCCTAACCCCGATTTTCTCCACAACGTCTCCCGTATAACGGAGTCCGGCAGTATCGGCAAGCCTCAGCATTATTCCGCCGGCCATTACCGTTTCCTCAATTATATCGCGCGTGGTGCCCTCAATGTCGGTCACAATAGATTTTTCCTGACCCGAAAGCAAATTCATAATAGTGGATTTTCCTGCATTCGGCCGGCCGGCTATGACGGTGGGTATTCCCTCGCGCATTATAACTCCGCTGTCATAGCTACTTAAAAGAGCGTCGATATCCTTTATAATTTTAAGAATATCAGATTTGATTTCATCCGTCTCTACCTGCGGAATATCGTCGTCGGGAAAATCAATCCATGCCGAAAGATGCGCCGTAGTACCGGTAAGAAGATGGCGCATATCGCTTATTTTACGGCTGAGCGCACCATCCTTCATAGCATTGGCGGCGCGCAGCGCCTGGCTGTTTTTAGCAGATATAATATCCATAACGGCTTCAGCCTGACTCAAATCCATTTTGCCGTTTAAAAAAGCGCGTTTGCTAAATTCACCCGGCTCGGCAAGACGCGCGCCGGCGTTTAATATCAGCGACAGCACCTTTTTCAGCAAAAACACGCCGCCATGGCAGGATAGCTCGACAACATCCTCTCCGGTATATGACGCCGGCGCGTTATAATTAAGAGCTACGCATTCATCGACTACCTCGCCGCCGTCATAGATTTTGCCGAACAGCGCGCGATAACCCTCAAGTCCGTCTAAGCTCCCGTGCTGGCTTTTAAACACTTTGCCGGCAATAAATTTTGCCTGCGGCCCGCTTATTCTTATTATTCCTATACCTCCGCTCATAAGCGGAGTAGATATTGCCGCAATTGTATCCTTGCCGCTGTTCATATCCCTTTAACACCCCCTTGGGGAAATTGATTTCTATAATCTAATTTTTCAATGCACAAATATGCATAATTTATTTTTCTTCTGCACACGACAAATACCGCAAGATATTTTTTACAGAAAGATGCGGCGCAGCAATAAAACTGCGTTTTTATAGTCTCTTAAACGCCCCGCTCTTATTCAAGCATAACAAAATATGTTATTGCACACTCTGCACATAATAAGCAGATTATGTGTATAAGCGGCAGTCTATGCAATTAATATGCTTTGCCATTTCATAGCTTTTGCCGTATAAAAACTTTTTTGCTAAAGTTTCTCCCGTTTGCCATTTAGAATCGACTTTCCTGCCACAGACAAATTATAAGCCGCAGCCATTGAGGCCGCGGCTTAGCTGACTGCTGAATTATTTATCTATTCGTCCATACAGCGGCGCGCTATCAAGATCATTTTTGCTTTCAAATTCCTTTTTCGCCGTTTTCTCTTTTTGTGAAGATCCGTTGCGGCCATAACCTCGATTAGCAGAGCTTTCGCCTCTCTTACGCCCAATAATAACGCGGCGGTTTCCGCCCTCGCCTACCGACCAAGATGAAATTCCGTCTATAGTCTGCACAGCGGTATGTATTATACGTCTTTCATATGGATTCATCGGCTCAAGCATTTGATTTCTGCCAGTGCGCTTTGCCTTTGCCGCCATATTTTTTGCAAGATTTTCCAGCGTTTTTTCACGCTTTTCTCTGTAATTTCCAGTATCCAAAACAACTCTTAAAAATTTGCTGCGGTTATGGTTGACCACAACGCTGCAAAGATACTGCAATGCATCAAGCGTTTCGCCGCGGCGGCCGATTGCAAGGCTTATATTATCACCGGAAAGTATTATTCGCATTGCCTCTTCATCCGGCTTGACGTCCACTTGGCAATTTTCGACACCTAAGCTTTCAAGTATGCTCTTCACATATTCAGAAGCCTTATCAGCCTCATCCTCGGAATATGCCGGGTCCTTCTTAATATCAGCCTTTATATCTGATTTATTTTCGTCATCATCCATAACAACTGCTTTAAATTCTTCCTTTACATCAAAAGCATCAATACTTTCAGTTTCACCGTTGTCAATATATACACGTACCTTTGCCGGACTTCCGCCGAATATTCCAAGCGTTTTTTTATGCGGCAATTCAATTATTTCTATCTGATACTCGTCCTCAGCCGATAAGCCGAGCTGATTTATAGCATCTTCTTTTGCCTGCTCTATGGTCTGTCCTGTACCAATGGCTTCCTTTATCATAAATTTTATCCTCCGACTAAAACATGAATTTAAAGCTGCTGTGCAGCTTTATTCTTTGATTTTTCTTTTATAAGCTCCTCTTCCTTGCGACGCTTTAATATTAACTTAAAGTCTGTTTTTGCGTTTATTTTGTTAGGGGTATATATCTGACTTATAATAACCCTTAAAATTCCGCCGAACAGGTTGGAACATGCCCAGTAAAAACCAACAGCGCCGGGCACTGTAAATGCGATTATAAGTGAGAGCACAGGTCCTAAAATAATCATCATAAGTAGCTGGCTCTTTGCCTGCGGATTATTTTTCTTATTAATATAAGAACTTAAAATTGCCGTGATAAGTGAGCATACACAGGCGAGTATAGGTATAAGCCATATCATCTGAAAATCTTTAAAAATATTAATGGAAAAGTCTGGCTGCTGCGATAAATCAAGTCCTAAAAAATTAAAATTAAGCTGATGCGCGGCGTTTGTAACCTCTGGCACACGATCGCCTAAAACCCCGGCATTTCTGATAATGTCAAGCTCAGTCATATTTTGATGGCCAATACCTAAATCAACTAAAATCTGCTTTGCATTGGCAATGGCGTCGGATGATATATTAAGAATATAAGAAAGCGGATTTCTTATAGCGCCGTAAACACCTATAAGTATAGGAAATCTTATAAAAAGCATTAAACATCCGCCGGTAAGACTCACATGTTCTCTCTGATACAGCTCAGCCATTTCCTGCTGATATTTCTGCCTGTCATCACCGCACTTTTTCTTAAGCGCTTCAAGCTTAGGCGCAAGTCTCGCCTGCTTTGCCATTGTTTTCTGCTGCCTTATATCCAGCGGCATGAGCACTAGTGTAACAAACAATGTAAATAATATAATCGATATGCTGAAATTGTTGCACAGGCTGTAAAACAGCGACATTATAAAGCCAAGCGGCCGGCCTATAAGAAATTCAAATATTCCCAAACCTTAATCCTCCATGCATAAAAGTGCTATTTTTTCTTCTTTTCCGGAACAGGATCATAACCGCCTTTTGAAAACGGATTGCATCTAAGTATTCTGTATAATCCCATTAAACAACCGCGTATAGCGCCATATTTTTCCACAGCCTCAAGCGTATATTGTGAACAAGTGGGTATATACTTGCAGTTACTGCCAAGGGCAGGCGAAATGCTTTTTTGATAAAACCTTATAAGCTTTATTACGGATTTTTTCATGCCTTACTCCTAAAGCTTACAGCTTTAATCAGCCTATTATACCGGAATTTTTGATATGATTAGCTATAATAGCTTCGATATCGGTGCTTTTTAATTTTGAAGTACGTCCTCTTGCAACAAACACGAAATCAAAGCCGTCAAGCCGCTCATTATAAATATTTCTAAATGCGTGATAAATTATTCTGCGGCATCTGTTTCTTATAACAGCATTTCCTATTTTACGGCTTGTAGTTACTCCAAAACGGCAAAATCCCACGCGGTTCTTTAAAATATAAGTAACCAGCGCAGGATGAACATAGGCCTTCGACCGAGCGTAAATACGCCGGAAATCTTTATTTTGATTAAGTGTTTTTATTGGACACACTAAGCTCAATCCTCAAAATTAATAAGATAAGCGTTTTCTGCCCTTAGCCCTGCGGCTGGCCAAAATTTTTCTGCCGTTTGCTGTCGACATTCTTTTGCGAAAGCCATGCTCCTTCTTTGCATGCCTCTTCTTAGGCTGATATGTTCTAAGCACTGACATACACTCCTCTCACACATAATAAGTATAGTGCTTATATAAAAGTCCTGCTTTAAGCAGGATTATTTATAGCGCTAATCTTCCATTCTCAAAAATTATCAATCGTAAAAAGATTATATAACATAATATGCCGCTGTGTCAACAAAAAATTGGACTAATACCATATTAAATATTGTTTTTTAATTAAAAACAGGTGCAAAACTGATTGCACCTGTTTTCATTGTCAAAAAATTAAAAATCGTCGTCAGAATTATCATCAAAGCAATAATCATTAAGTTCTTTAAAATCTAAGAACTCAGATAAAGTCATACTAAAAGCCAGCGCAATTTTGTGCAGTGTCTTTGTTCTTGGATTAAATGTCCTGCCGTTTATCAGATTATCAAGTGTAGACTGACTTACACCGCTCATGTTTGCCAACGTATTTATCGTTATGCGGCGGCTTTTGCAAAGTGACAATATTCTATTGACGATTATCTTTGAATATTCCTCATTCAACCCTATCAACTCCGCCGTTATATCACTATTTATCATTAATTTCATGGTAGCAATAAAAGCCTGTTTAATTACCCGTATACGGGTAATATTAGGGTCAAAATATGGAATTTTTTGTTTATTTTTATTATTTAAAGTATTTTTATAAATAAAAAATATTATTTATTTTTTTAATATTTTTAATTTATAAACTTAAGTAAATAAAAAAATGCAGCATTTAGCTGCACTAATATA